>NZ_JVGR01000021.1:0-182941 GCF_001073005.1 Streptococcus sp. 449_SSPC | reverse complement strand
TATACCAACGATTTGATTGCTAAATGGCAAAAAGATGGTAGCCTTCAAAAACTCTACGATAAGTATCACTTGAAACCAGCTAAGGCTGAAGATAAATAGAAAGGAGTCCTGAATTTATGTATCTTTTAACTGAAACGGCTAGTCCTTTCGCTCTTGAACGTTGGACTGCTTTCTTCGCTAACTTTGGGCAGTTTGCCAAAGGTTTCTTTTACACCCTTGGCATTTCAATTGGTGCCTTGATTGTTGCCCTTCTTCTTGGGCTTATCTTTGGGGCTATGAGCTCTACTCACAACAAAGTCCTTCGTGGCATTTCACGTGTTTATGTCGAAATCTTCCAAAATACACCCTTGCTTGTGCAATTCGTGGTTGTCTTCTATGGGATTTCAATCTTGACTGATGGTCATGTCATGATTCCAATTTCATTGACAGCTATCCTTTGTGTGGGTGTCTACACAGGAGCCTATATCTCTGAAATTATTCGTACAGGTATCGAGGCAGTTCCTAAAGGTCAAACCGAAGCCGCTTTGTCTCAAGGATTCACCTACGCTGATACCATGCGTATCATCATCTTGCCTCAAGCAGTCCGTACTATCTTGCCACCATTGACCAACCAAGTGGTTAACTTGATTAAGAATACTTCTACAGTTGCCATTATCTCTGGGGCAGATATCATGTTCACTGCTAAGGCTTGGGCTTATGATACCACTAACTATGTGCCGGCCTTTGCTGGGGCTGCCTTCCTCTACTTTATCATGTGTTTCCCTCTAGCTACTTGGGCACGTCGTAAAGAAGAAGAGAATAAGAAAGCTTACTAAGGAGGTCCACTATGTCAGAAGTTTTATCAGCTACTAACCTTAAATTCTTGGCACAAGGGATGTGGACGACTCTTTACTTGTCTTTCTTCATCATCGTGCTATCTACCCTGTTCGGAACTATTCTGGCGGTGATGCGTAACGGAAAGAATCCTATTCTGCGTTGGATTGCTTCTATCTACGTTGAGTTCGTCCGTAATGTTCCTAACTTGCTTTGGATTTTCATTATCTTCCTGGTCTTCCAACTCAAGTCAACCGCTGCAGGGATTACCTCTTTCACGGTCTTTACTTCAGCTGCCTTGGCGGAAATCATTCGTGGGGGACTGAACTCTATTGACCATGGCCAAACGGAAGCCGGCTTGTCTCAAGGATTTAACAACAAACAAATCTTTATTTACATCATCTTCCCACAAGCTATTCGTAAGATGTTGCCATCTATCATCTCTCAATTCGTAACAGTTATCAAGGATACTTCTTTCCTTTACTCTGTTATCGCCTTACAAGAATTGTTTGGTAAGAGTCAGATTTTGATGGGTGGTTACTACGAACCTAGTCAAATCTTTACCTTATACGGTATTGTGGCTTTAGCTTATTTCGTGGTTAACTTTGCCATCTCTAGCTACTCTCGCTACCTCTCTAAACAATGGGAGCAAGCTAGTGAATAAAACAAAAAACTCACCTACGGGTGGGTTTTTGTTTTTCTGGATACTAAAAACGACTCCAATCGGAGTCGTTTGTTTCGTTAATTCACCGTTACTTTGCCTGAATAATAATCTAGGGTAATTCCCTGTTGGACATTTGGAACGAAGACATTGAACTCAAGCGAGCCATCTGCTGACTTGGCTTCAAGATGTGATCCTGATGGAATCAGGTTATCTCCTTCATAAATTAGGGTAACGCGATAACGGACACGTTTGTTTTTATCCTGAGCTTTTCGTACCAGGCTTTCATAATAGTTTTGGCCTGTGGAAGTTTCGCTATTAGCTTGGTTAGCCCAAGCAGTTTGAACGGCAATATTTTCTGGATTTGAAGTCGAGGCATCAAATCCTTTGAGACCACCTACAAGTGCATAGCCCAACAAATGGCCTCGGTCTACGGCATGGCTATACTCTCCTGAAAGATTGTGAACTTGATGCCATCCAGCTGGTGTCCAAGATGTTGAGCCATTCCCTGTTTCTTGACGATTTTTGTACTGTCTAGTCGCTTTACTTAACAAAGCATTCGCAACTGTAGGAACCGTTTGTCCTTGAACCGTTTTAACTTGGTTATTAGCATAGGGTTTGCTAGATACCTTAGCATTAAGATTGGTTTTATTACCGTTAACAATATAGGCACCAGCCCCATTCCATTCTATGGCGTTTCCTAGTTGACTCTTGACAGAACTAGTCATCACCGTCTCTGCGAGTTGCTCTTGTGGCGTAGACTGCCCACTTGTTGAGCCGTTTGATTTGGCGGAGTTATTGGATTTTCCCGAGACTAGACTAGCTACCTGCTTGATTGGATTGTTAGGTGAGAGCTTATTACTCGTTCCAACGTAACCTAAAACTGCAATCAAAACCGCTATCAGTAACGAGACTAGCTGACGTTTCTGTTTATTTGTTAAAGATGTCTTTCTTTTTGCCATTGTTCTCTTTCTTTTATATGAATGTCATGACTAAAGGAGCGGGATTACTTCCCACTCCCTTTTATTTTCCTGTAAATTTAGCAACAATTGCCTGCCAAGTTTCTGGTTTTAAGATGCTTATCGGATCCTTGCCCTCTCCTAAAACAGCATAGCCTATCATCAAACCGATAGCTAGAAAAGCAAGGCCAATCACACACACACTTAAAACAAGTAATAATTGACGAAAAACATAGCCTTTACCAGTTTCCATACTAAGCCTCACTTACACGTGAAATATTTGCTCCTAGTTTAGCTAGTTTCTCATGGAATTGATAGTAACCACGATCCAAGTGTGTTAATTTACCAACAGTCGTTGTTCCTTCAGCTACCATTCCTGTAAGAATAAGTGCTGCCGAAGCTCGAAGGTCAGTAGACATAACCTGAGCACCTTGAAGTGGCAAACCACCGTGAATCATAGCCGTGTCACGAAGGATTTCTGAATGAAGTCCCATACGACGCATTTCTTCCAAGTGTTGGAAGCGATTCTCAAAGACAGTTTCAATCATGGTTGATTCCCCATTTACCACTGCCATAAGTGCTGTAAATTGAGCTTGCATGTCAGTTGGGAAACCTGGGTGAGGTAGAGTTTTAACGGTTACTGGTTTCAATTGAGAAACATCAGATTTAACACGAATGCCGCCTTCTTCTTCCTTAACATCAACACCCATTTCCAATAATTTTGAAATCAAAGGACGGTTATGTTCCAAGATAGCATCTTTGATGAGGACATCTCCAGAAGTCATAGCCGCTGCTACCATAAAGGTACCTGCTTCAATACGGTCCTGAACAACTGCATGTTTAGTACCATGGAGAGCTTTAACACCTTTAATCACGAGTGTTTCAGTTCCAGCACCTTTGACGTCTGCTCCCATCTCGTTAAGAAGAAGGGCCAAGTCTACAATTTCTGGTTCACGCGCAGCATTTTCAATGGTTGTAACACCATCAGCCAAAGTTGCTGCCATCATAAGGTTTTGAGTGGCACCAACAGATGGGAAGTCCATATAAATAGTTGCACCTTTAAGGTTTTCTGCTGTCGCAGTAATGTCACCACCAACTTGGGTAATTTTAGCACCCATTGCTTCTAAACCTTTGAGGTGGAGGTCGATTGGACGACTACCAATCGTACAACCGCCAGGCATTGAAACCTTAGCGTGACCATTACGGGCAAGAATAGGTCCAAGAACTACGATTGACGCACGCATCTTGCTAACATACTCGTATGGTGCTTGATCGAGAATTTCTCCACTAGCATCAACGACAACGGTATTGTTTTCCTCGTCAAAGTCTACAGCAATATCTAAACCACGAACAACATTATTCATCGTGTAAACATCTGACAAGATTGGAACATTAGTTAAGGTTGTTTGACCTTCCGAGGCCAAGATAGTCGCTGCCAACAAGGGGAGGACCGCGTTTTTAGCACCTTCAATGACAACCTCACCACTTAATCGAGTGTTGCCACCCTGCACAATAATTTTATCCATAAGGATTCCTTTCAAGGGTCATTTTCATCTTTTTGTATTATATCAAAAGTCTTTTAAAAACACTAATTTAAGAAATCGAGCTAGCCATATTCTGTCCAAAAGCTAAAACCGCCAGAACAAAGGAGCTGATAAGGTAGCCTAAGGCAATACTGATAAAGAGCAAAAAGAGTTTCAATTTACCAGTATTTTCAATCGGATTTTTGATGATCTTCGCCCAATCAAAAAGGCTAATCAGCATTTGGTAGCTCAATCCTATAAATACAAGGTGACTCGCCAAAGTGACGAATTGATTAATAATAGTCATAGTTTCATTATACCATAGAAAGCTAAGCTTAAACATAAAAAGAGGGTGAGACAGTTCTAAATCTGTAATCATTTAGTGACCGCTCCCACTCCTCTTCTCTTTATTTTTGAAGCTACTAGATTAGGCATAGTTTAAAATAATCTAGTGCTTATCTTACACTCCCTAGGAACTGATAATTTGAGTTATGCTACTTAGTCTTCATAACCGTTTGGGTTAGTCGTTTGCCAACGCCATGAATCTCTAACCATTTCTTTCAAGGTCTTCTTAGCTTCCCAGCCAAGGACTTCTTTGGCCTTTTCAGGAGAGGCATAGCAAGTAGCAATATCGCCAGCACGACGTCCTTGAATACGGTATGGGATAGCAACCTTGTTTTCAGCTTCGAAAGTCTTAACGAGATCCAAAACGCTATAACCATGTCCAGTACCCAAGTTGAAAATCTCAGCACCTTTATGACTCAAATTATATTTGACAGCAGCCAAGTGACCTGAGGCCAGGTCAAGAACGTGAATGTAGTCACGCACACCTGTACCATCTGGAGTTGGATAGTCATCCCCAAAGACGTTAAGCTCAGGCAGTTTACCGATAGCTACTTGTGTAATATATGGCATCAGGTTGTTTGGAATACCGTTTGGCAATTCCCCAATCAAACCACTTTCATGAGCACCGATAGGATTGAAATAACGAAGATTTGTGACAGACCATGACGGATCTGAAGCAGCTACGTCTGTAAGAATTTGTTCCATCATCAACTTAGTATAACCATATGGGTTAATCGCTGACGTTGGCATATCTTCGGTCATTGGAGAAGGATTATTGGTACCGTAAACTGTTGCACTTGAACTGAAGACGATGTTTTTAACATCATATTCCTTCATTTTTTCAAGGAGGGTAATGGTACCACTGATGTTGTTCTTATAATATTTCAAAGGTTTTTGAACAGATTCACCCACTGCCTTGAAGGCCGCAAAGTGAATAACTAACTCAATATCTTCATTTGTGAAAACCTTATCCAAAAAATCAGTATCTAAAATTGAGCCTTGATAAAATGGAAATTTTTTACCTGTAATCTTTTCCAAACGTTCAAGTACTGCTGGTGAACTATTTGAAAAGTCGTCAACTAAGACTACATCGAAACCTGCATTAAGGAGTTCAACGGTTGTGTGGCTACCGATATAGCCAGCTCCTCCTGTAATTAAAATAGACATTTATTTTTCCTTTCTTACTTGCCAGTGCCTTTTTGATCCTTTTGAATCGTTGCTAATTTAGGCATAACTTCTCCTTCAAAACCTTTCATGGCAAAATGAACCGAAGGCTCTTGTGTCATTGGAGATAGAATTCCTAGCTTCACTTGATAGTTCTGATCTTTGGAATAGGCAAAACTTGCCTTAAGTTCAGTTGTTTGATCTGGAAGCAATTCAGACAAACGACAATCAAGTTGTTGGGCTTGAAGAACCTTGCCATTAGTATTACACAAGTATAATACCACAGGCCAATCCCCATATAAAGGGGCAACCCCAGAATTTTCCAAATTTAGGGTAATATCAACCTTGCTCTCTCCTTTGGAGATTGTTAAACCTGACACCCAGAGGCGATAGCCCATGTTCTTCAAGAGCTCCTTATAAGCAGCTTGCCCGTCACCAATATCTTCGGCAACCTTTGGACCCAGGAAGGTCAAATGAGCTGCCTTAGCTTCTTCAGTTAACTCATCTAAGTTATTACCTAGTAAGCTAGACATAGACTGTGAACTTGTCAATTCACCACCGATAGGAGCCTTTTCCCAAGCCTTAGGCATGGCTTTCAAGGCTGCTTGCTCTTGGGTTTGATCGTATGAGCCACCATTTTGAATCCAATTTAACCAGGTTTTGGTTGCTGATTTGTCTCCAAAGACATCATTATAGATTCCAAAATCACCTTCCAAACCTGTATCAAAAGGTCTTCTCATAAGAATCTTTGCTTTAGGAAAGGCTGGTTGAAACGGTGCAATATAGTCCTTACGAACTTCTTTGCGTGGCAATTGGCGAATACCAGCATCTGAGTGAACATGCCACTCACCCCAGTGTCCTAAGCCACCAAGTTCGATGTAGGCGATAAAATCATCATTGCCCCAACGCTGTCCCATAGCAGTAACAGCTTCTTTATAGTATTTTCTAAGCAGTTTATTTTGGTAATTTGGTGAAAATCCTTTACCGTAGGATGTGTTATAAGCATCCCCAAGGTCAGAAATTTCATTTCCCAACCAGTCAGGGATATCCTTATGACTTGATTTGCCAGGGTAATCTAGCAAGAAACGTAAGACGACCTGCTTGCCTTCTTTCTTCCATCGTTTGAACTGGTTACTTTCTTCAATCGTTTCCCAGTTATAATGGCCCTTTTTAGGTTCCAATTCTTTCCATGTGATATCAACATAGACAAGATGAACATCTTCAGAAACTGTTTTTTCTTCCGCTGAAGGGACATAACCCATGAGCGGATTCCCAAAACTCTTGTCTGAAAGCGTATATTCAAACTTGGTACCTGTATTTCTGGTATTCAAATACACAAAAATAGCATAAAGACCACTCGTAATGATGATTAGACAGATGACGAGCCAAAGTTTCTTCTTTCGACTACTCCAACTCTTCTTCTCACGTTTACTAGCCATGGTATTCGCCGTTGTATTGGATCAGCGTAAGGTCTTTGACACCTTCGATAGATTTAATGTTTTCAACGAAGGTAAGGTCGTTATTTTTCACAAAGACTTCAATAGCCATCTCAACACTGTCTTTTCTCATGGTTTCAGACTTGATAAAGTGTTTGATGCGACCAAGTTCTTGAATAACTTTGTCACCTGTGTGCTCACCATCATAGTGAACCACAGCGATATACACCTTACCAGTCTCTTGCAAGCGGCTAAAGACAATAAGCATTAAAAGGATAACGATAGACGTTACAACGGCTAGGACATACATACCTGCCCCTACCGTAATCCCTGAGGTAATTGCCCAGAAAAGGTAGAGCAAGTCCATAGGATCCTTAACTGCGGTACGGTAACGGACGATAGAGAGGGCACCGACCATACCAAGTGAGATAACGATGTTTGAACTGATTGCCAGTGTTACCATTGACGTGAGCAAGGTCATACCGACCAAGGTCATGGCAAAACTGCGTGAATAAATAACGCCTGTAAAGAAATGCTGATAAACCTTATAGATAAAGGCTCCAATCAACAAGGCAAGTAGCAAGACGATAACAATACGTAACGGTGATTGTGTCGCATAGTTATCAGACTGCAAAATTGATTTTTTTATAAAGTCTTGAACACTCATAAACTCCCCTTCTTATACTAAGTTCTTCCAAACTTAGCCTTTTCCTATTTATATATTCCCATCTTCCCAGTATTCAAAACCATTTAGATACTGAGATTTTTCATAAGCCAATACGTACTTAGAGACAGCCATCATGTCTGCTTTCCCTGGCAAGACACTCTGGACAATCTTTGGCAGATACTCTGTGTATTTAACTTCGAAAACCATTTTTTCTGGATCAATGACTGGAATTGTTGGTAAGTCTGGATCAAAAATATCAAAACTTCCAACCGCTACTCTAACATTTTGGTCAAAGGTTAAGCGAACTGTTCCAAAGTCATAGACCCACGGCTCTCTCTCATAGTCAACGATGGTCCGTGGACGCATCATGTTACTAACGCATTCATAGTAAAATTCCTGACAGAGAGGATATGGACTTTTTAAGAGAAAGTCATAGTCCCCATCAATAATTTTATAAACTTCTTCAACGGTTAGAGGTGCATCCTCTTTCAAAATGTAGGTATCTACCTTTTTCTTACGCTCTAGTTTGATACTATTGGTACCGAAATTATAGATACGAATCCTATATTTTTTTCGAACCAGAATACCTGCATCTTTTTCAGCATAGGCACTATTCCAATAGTCGTCAAAATAAAGACTCCGAATGGTATAACCACCATTTGTCGCATGCTTATCCAATTGAATCAAAGGTTTAAAACGCTCAGTCAGCAGAGCCTTTTCTGGTTCACCAATGACATATTTCAACTCATGGCGAAAGGGCTTCTCTTTAGTCTTCATAACCATCTACCCCAATTTTTCCATCTTCAAGGACAAAGAAGCTCATGATACCAAATTGTTTAGAGTTATCACTATTGACATAGTAGTCAAAGGCACGTTGTGATTGTCCTGCTTCATTCGTTGCAGTCACACGTACAAAATATTGTCCCTTAGGCAAGGTATCTGTTTCAGCACTGAGAGTTTTGAGACCAGATTTTTCAAAGACCTTGTCTTTAAATTCATAGTCCTTAGCTAACTCTACAGTGTAAGTCAACTTGCTGTTATTAAAGTCGTAAGAGGCACCCCAACTTAATTTCAATTTGTTATTGGCCACTTCCGGCTTATTGATAAAGAATGGTTGTGGTTTTTCAAGACTTGTTTTGTAAATCTTGTAGTTGTTCTCCAACTCATTTGGCAAATCTGCCAAAATCTTGTCGTAATTATCAGGTGTTGTCTTAGCATGCATTTGGTCAGGCATCTTAGCTAGGTAAGGTTTAATGACTGCTGCGTATTCATTACTCATAGAAGTAATCTTGTCACCAGTAATTGTCTTACGCAACTCATCCATCTTCTCATCTAGACCCTTGCGGAACTCTTTTGATTTGAGCAAACGTTGGAAAAGTTGGTTCCCCCAATAGTTGCTGACACCGACTTCCCAGCTATTGGCTTGGTCACTGTCCTTACTTACCAAACGACGTTCATTCTTCATCAAGATACTATCGTTATCCCAAGGAATGATGTACCATTTGGTTGAGTTTTGTGGGCTATAGAGATACATGTTACGACTCTGTGTATCATCATTACCAAGCAACATCTGGAAGGCCATCCAATATTGGATATTCTCAGGATCTACATACTTGTCCATGATGGTTTCAACCTTCACCGATGGATCGTTGAGCTTGGTTAGAAAATCAATAAGTTTGGTGTGATCATGGCTACCTTTGATTTCCAAAAGTTTTTCGAATTTATCCTTATCGAATTTAGGATCATCTTCTTTAACAATCGTATCTTCATAGCGGAAGAATTCGAAGAAGTTTGGTTTATAAAGGTTGGCATTTTCATCCAGACCATGATCTTTTAGATAGTTTTTATTAATCTGTTCAACTTGCGTGTAGAGACCATAATCTTCAAATTGACCTGAAGGATTGTCAGAGGTTTCATCTTTAACGTAGAGGTGAACAAAACTCGTTCTAGCACCCATGAGTTGTGGAATTTCTTCCATTAGATCATAGGACAACTTATTTCTAAAGCGAAGGGCTTCTGTCTGGTGTTTGTTAATGTTAATCGTACGTTGGCCGTTCCACTCACCCTTGTTCTTTTTAATCTTAATTTTGTAGTTCTTTTGGGCGTTCTTACTTGAACTTTCCCCACGAATCTGAACACTGGCATTTGGCACGTCTTGGTCATAACCTAACTCACCAGAGACAGGACCGTCCTCGTTACCAACTTGAAGGAGCCCTGCTACTTGATATCGTTTAACATGCATTTTCTGATAATCTTCAACGGAATATTGATTGACCTCAGACCATGAGTGATTTTGATTTTCTGTAGCATCTCCTCGACGTACTGTCAGGTACATGGTCGTTACCTTTGTATGATCCTTATCATAGAGGCTCTTCTTGTCTCTTAAGTGTACATTAGAGATATCAGTGGCCGCTTGTTTATCTACTTTTTTAGTTGTCACACCGTTTTTTGTCTGTTCCTTGGTTCCACATGCTGTAAAACCAAATACCGTACAGAGCAACAAAACCGCTGCTAAACTCTTTTTCCTATTCATTTCCCCCACCTCTTTTGTATGTTTTCTAAACGCTCAGTCCATTTTTCAAAATAGCCCACGTCTTTCTTAGATACCATGGTTTGGCTTCCTAAGAAATGATACTGAAGATCACTTGTGTATTTATCGATTTCCTGACCACTTTCGATGAAAAGAACTAAAGAAGAAATCAGGAAGGCATAGCCTAGGAAGGCTGAGTCCAAGAACTGAGAACCAAAACTCAAAACTACTGTCAGAATGGCAAAGTGTTTGGCAAGCTTCTTGGCACCCTTATAATCTGCAAAATACATCAAAAGCAAGATATTCACATTGCCTACAGCATAGAGACCATAAGCTAGACATAGCGTTAAGAAGTAACCATGCATTTGATTGTTAAAACCAATTGGTAAGTAAGTCAAAACCACGCTTCCGAAGAACATGATGAAAATTGTCGCTAGCAATTGTTTCCAAAAAACATATTTGAGCTCATTACTCATGACATCCAACATTTGAGTTTCAGCTTCCTGAATATCCGAAAGACTTCCCTCTTCATTGTAGAGCTTAAAATAACGTCGGAAATGCGGATAGAAGGAAACCTCGACAGACATAACGAAATTAAGTGTTGATACTAAAGTCGTTAAGTAGGCTAACATGGCCGGCACATCGTAGACTGGAGCTGTACGGAAGAAGCCATCAAAACTCTTACTAATTGGTCCAAACCAGTTAATAACAATATGAGCAAAGAGGGCCACCAACATGTAAAGTCCAGTCTTGGCAAGATCAGAAAATTGATCAAACCATTTCAAAAACTCAAAGGACATTTTAAGATTAGATGGGAAATAGTCATGGATCAGACGAACCATCCAAAACATCATTCCACCATATCCCAAACAAACACTTAGGAATATACCATACTTTTGATGTAGGAAAATACTAAGTAATCCAGAGATAATCGTCACACCAATCGCTAAAAAGAAACCTTTGATAATTTCTTTATAGGATTTAATCGCTGTCAAATAGGTAATGACATTCCAAACGAGACAAAGCTCACCAAAGAGCAAAACTCCCATAGCCACTTCTGCTAAACTTCGACTAGCCAGGGCTAGATAGAGCGCATACAGTGGCGTTCCAATCATAAGCATCAAGGCACTCGACGCATAAAATGAAGGAATGATAGTCTCAAACTTCTTCTCGTAGAGCATGTCCGCAACAAAGCGGGTTACCACCAACGAGAAGAGACTGGTAATCACAAGTGAAAAAATGATAGCGTAGGTTAAGTTCGAAAGAATATAATCACGCTCATTTTCACTGATTCCCGCTACCATTGTCAGAACAACGACACCAGCTGTAAGTAAAATCCCCAAAAGCATAGGACCGGTATACACAATTCCAGCATAAGCGTAGGCCTTTTGTTTTGAAAAAAGGTTATCCTCGTTGTAAATTTTACGTAATTCAAATCCAATACCGGCCATTAAACAGCCACCTCCTCATATAAGCGTCGATACTGACCGATCATTTGCGGATATTGATATATCGCCTCAACACGCTTACGCGCAATTTCACCCATTTCAAGACGTCTAGCATCATTAATCGCCATCTTCTTCATAGCTTCTGCAAGAGGCCCTGTACAAGTAGGTGGCGCACAAAATCCTGCAATCCCTAGATTGTCATCCTCACGACCTTCTAGCAATTCTCGACAACATCCGACATCTGTCGTCACGCAAGGACGGCTAGCCGCCATTGATTCCAAAACAGAAAGTGGCAAACCTTCAGAAAGACTGGTCAAAAGCGTAAAATCAATTTTCTTCATATATTCTCGAATATTAACACGACCAGTGAATAGGAGACAATCTCCCAAGTCCATCTTATCGGCCAAGCTAAAACACTCATCCGCATATTCTTGGTCATCTATGCCACCCATGATATGCAAACGAACGTTTGGTACTTGCTGAGCTAGTTCGTAGAAAGAATACAACATGGTTTTGATGTCCTTAATTGGAGCCAAACGAACCACGGCTCCGATATCAATCCAACCATCCGGTTCTTTCAAAGGAATTTGAGAAAACGCATCGTAGTCAATCCCGTTTGAAATAACCTGACATTTCTCTGGATCACAACCCATCTCAATCTGAATTTCCTTGGCCTTAGTAAAGAGGCTGGTAATTTTTTGAGCATTTTGATAAATCGCATCAGACAACATATAGAAGAACCTTACCCACTGTTGGCGCATTGTAGGTAAAACCCACTTGGCACGAAGCAACTCTTCCTCACGTTCACGCGTATAAATCCCGTGTTCAGTTAAGAACAGAGGTTTGTCATAGGTTAAACTGCCCAAAGTTGCAAGAATACCACCATAACCTGTAGAGATTGAGTGGTAAACATCTGCTTCAGGAGGTGGACAAGATAAAATATTTAAAAGTGGAAACAGCATTGAACGAATCGTGTGAAAAACATCTGAAAAAGATAGTTGCGTGTATCGTTCACTACAGAGATCCTTCAAGACCTGAAAAAAGGCCTCACTACTCAAGAGATCGTTAGGAACGACCTTACCATCCTGTAAAAGTTTAAACAAGACTTTCCAATCAGGTTGTTGACAAAAAACCATATCTTTAAGCGCTTGTTTTTCCTCATCTGTAAACTGATGTGGCTCTATGTCTTCTTCTTTATCTAGCACAACATAGTCCAAAAAGACTTCGTGTACTTCTACGACATTTTCAGGAAGTTCATAAACAAACTTTCCCTTTTGCTCATGTGTTGCCCCCACAACCCAGAGAACAAATTCATGCTCTTTCATTTCTGTAATATATTGATGCATCCAAGTAGAGACACCACCGTGAACATACGGATAGGACCCTTCAAGAATTAAACATATCTTCATCGGCATTTTCCCCTATTTTGCCTTATTTTAATGTGATGGTGACTGACTTATTCGTAGCCTCCAATAGGTAAAGATCACCCGTTAAATGCGTAACCTTACCATTTTTTACCTTCTTAACCTCGTTTTGATTTAAACGAACCATAAGGTAAGCATGATCATGAAAATTCTCAAGATCAATTTTTAGGGCGTCTTTGGTATATTTTTGAGAAACTTTCAAAATACCGTAACGCTGAACAGCACCTGCTAATTCTGAACCTGTTAGATTCCTGAGCGAAGGTGACATATTGTGGACCCAACTAACTTCCTTGTCCAAGGCCTTATACATCTTTGCCCAACCCAATTCTGCACCACGATCGACATCAAGAACATCATCAGGGTGAAGGAAATGGTTATTGACATAGTGCATATTCATTTCAGAAAAGACCGTCATCTGTGAAAAATCATCCCAAACCGCACCAGAAACTGTACGTGGCTCTTCAATCATTCCATCAGGCGACACTTCAAACTCTTGCGAATAAGTGAAATCTCCTGGGAAATAGTTACTTGAGATAGCCTTGATTTCTGGGAAATCATTAACAATTACCTCTCGCCCTTCTTTTGAAAGGATATTTGATGGTGGAACGTAGACTGATTTTTGCGCTTTAGGAAAGAGTTGGTTGACAAAACGAATCAACTCAGACAGACTGGCCTTCATAGCAGCCTTATCCTTCCAAGTCTTGTAGCTGGCATACTTTTCACCATAATTAACAGATGAAGGACTCAAAGGTTGGTGGTTGTAACCATGATAACCAAGTTCACCGCCATTAGCCAAAAGCGAATTTCCAAAATACTTGAAACGATCTAAATCGTTTTGTTGAACAATTTTACCATCTGTCTGGGCCTCATAGTTTTCAATGACCACACCTGTATGAACGATACCATACTTTTCGTGCAGCTTAAGAAGGTCTGGCCACCAAACATTGGTATAAAATTCAGACACAGACATGTCGTAGTCACGTTTAACGAAACGACCATCTCCAGCTGGAACAGGTGATGGGAAATCATCTATATAATAGGTAGAACCATTGATTACTGGATAAACTGTCGCTTCAGTCAAAAGACTATAAGAAGCGGCATAAATACCACGGACATTACGCTCATAGATTCCAAGATTGTCAACGACAAACTTCCCTTTACCATATGATTTTTCCCAAATCAACGGTGTATGAGAATCATCTGTTGTTTTAGCATGTACCTTAACATCACTTTCAAGTGAGACTTTTCTAGCTGACTCAAAAGGTTCTTCAATTTTATAATTGCGTCCCCCACCAATCATGAAGTCAGGATCCACGTAGATTTCCTTGACCTCATCCATCTCAAAATTGGAATAACTTACGCCAAGATTATGATCAATGGCATCCAGATTACTTTCTTTCCCCATGGTTACTGCAAAAAGTGTTTGACCACCTTTTTCAGTCCAATCCATTAGTGGCTGAACCTGGTCCTCCATTCGAGAAAGGTCAGTGACAAGAAGGACTACTTTTTTATAATCTGAAAGTGAATAGGACTCGTGTTTAGCCACATCGACTAACTTAGCTCCCATACGCATATCTTTTAGAATTTGCTCAAACTGTTTCCAAGCCCTTTGACTCGTCTCGTTTTCACTATCATAAAGAACCAGTGTATCTTTATCTAAATCCTTGACAACTGAGGCCGTAGAAGGTACTTTTCCGGTAAGATAGGCTTCCTTACCTTGAGTTGGGTACCATTCCCCTTTCTTTTGAACAAAGAGTCCGATGGCCAAACACAAAATAAGTCCGACACCTAGCAAGGTTTCTTTGCGGATAACATTCTTTTTACCTAATTTCATGCCATCACCTCTTTTCCTTGCCAGAAGTTCAAGAGATCTTGTTTGTCCTTAGAAAGAACAACCTGTTTGCCTTGCATCTCACGAATCATGTTCTTAAATTCATTAAACTGACCAGTTTGATAGTAATATTCCAAATACAAATAATACACATCATCCGCATTTGATTTAATTGAAAGCTGCGTCAAATGCTTTTGAGCCAAATCATACAAACCAAGAGCTAGTTCATTATGGATAACTCTCACTAAGTCTTTAGCAGTCGTTCCGTGACTAAGTTTTTGCAAGAGACGTTCCTCGTACTCCTTACGAAGCAAACCTTCCATTTGTTTACTTAGAAGTTCTTTAGAGAGGTAATCTTCCATAAAATCACAATACTCGGTTAAGAGGTCAAAGTCTGCTTCACCCTTTTCAAAACGTTTCTCAAAGGCACTCAACTTCTCATCGTATTGACTTGAAATTTCAGAAATAAAGGTTGTCGCATAGTGAACAATTTCACTGTCCTCATTTAAGCGAGCCAAGTAGAGCAAATCCATAAAATGAGATGGATCATTATTAGCCAATTCCATCAATTGCTGACGAGCTTCCTTAGCCTTATTCAAATAGAGAGATTCTTCAAGAGGAACGATGTCTTCTTCAACCAATTTCTTAGGACGTTGAAAATCATCGATATTTCCAAAATCAATAGTCAAATCTTTAATTTTGCCACCAACTGCTGCTTCTTGACCACGACGGTGTCTACCAGGATTTGGCTTAGAAATCATATGAATCAGACCAGCACCAAAGAAAGGTAAAGCAATTGGGAAAATCAAGTAAAAAATGGTTAAATCTGATCTGCCACTAACAATGGCTTTATAGACAAGTGCTATAGATAGGAAGTAACAAACCGTTAAAATACTAGTAATTAGGACTGGAATCATTGTGCAACCCTCCCTTGATGACTAGCTTGTTCAAGAAGTTCTGCCTTTTCAATGAAAGAACGACTCATTTTTGAAAGAACCTCAAGCTCGTTTAACACTTTAGTAGACATAGCTTCAAAAGGAACAGCCTCTACCCAAATGATAAAGGTACCCTCTCCCTTGGTCTTAACTTCCATGGCATAAGCTGGACGATTCTCAAGCAATGATTTATTAGCCCAGACACGTCCATGACCGAAGGCATCTCCAACTTCTTTAAAATCTGTCAAAGATACTTGCTTCTTATCGTTATCTCCCAAAAGAAGTTCATATTGGAAAGGACCACCACCATAAAGTGAAACAGGAGCATTCAAAATCTCTGAAACCAAATCAATCGTCTGTCTGAGAACCTTCTCAACACTAGCATGATCTAAAGTCACAAAGTAAGAATAGGCTTTTCCAAGACCATCTTGACTTGCTAACAAGGCATTTTTCAGGTCTTTATTTTCATTAAGTAATGTATGGTAGGATTGATTAAGGATAAGATAGTCTTCCTTAACTGTTTCCAACTGTTTGTCTAGTTGTAGCTTGTCATCTTTTTTCTTCATTTCCACAAAACCACAAACAACAGCGATAAAGATATAGGCAATAAAGGCCACCCAACGGTCCGTATTATATAGAAGCAATTGCCAACTAGTCCCAGACAAAATTTGACTGATTGTCAAACCAATAATTGCAAGTACTGCTGAGAACAAGCCATACCCCATGCCCAAAACTGTACTAATCAAGACAACAAAGAGCAAACGTAGGTCGGTCAATTGGAACTGTAACTGACCTTGAGTCATATATCGAAAAGCTTCAAAGACTAAGAAAGTCGCGACAACAGCAGCAAGTTTCTTATTTCTCTTTTGCTTAACGATATTATCTACGATATTGCGGAACTTAGAAACACGTAAAGAACCTTTTCGCTGCTTTTGATAGTCTTCGTAAATATCTGGAAAGTCACGCACCAAGGCATAACGCATAAACCAAGCAAACCTATCACGCAAATCATGATGCTTTTCAGGATCATTATCATATTTCCTAATTCTTCTTTCCTCTAGGAAATGAACCTGCTTATTAGGGAAATATTTATCCAAAGCTTGCAAGAGCTCCCCAAAAGTCAGTTGGAAAGGATCCGGAATAATAATGCTTTCATAGGTGTCATTCCATCGCTCACATAATTTGTGAAGCAAATCTCCCAAGTCAGATAGACTGATAAAAGTCGCCTGACTTTGTGATGACTCCCTTAACTCCACCTGTTCATGGTCATCTAAACGCACAAACAGTTTATAAAGATAATCTTCTTTATTAATAACTGAATAAAGAAAGGGACTATGTAGAACTTTAAGGTTGACCCCAAATTCTCGACTCCAGGATAATAAGGTATCCTTTGTTGTCGTCTGTAAACTTCTTTTCCCATCCTCAAGGATAGGACCTGTGATATAAAGTAATCGTTTGTTTTTTCTATCTTTAAGACACTCTAACAATCTGATGAGATTTTCAATCTCCCCTGAACTTTCATGTCCGTAATTGAGATATTCCGAAAAATAGATGATTTGATCATAATCATGAAAATCAAAAACGTCTTCTAATTGGTTGTTCTCATAATGCTTGGTATAAACGGTGATTTTATTCTTACGAGAGTTCTTTACACCTGTATGACCAAAAATAAAAACCGCTTGATTAGGAAACGTTTTCAAAATGAAATCGTTTGTTAATCCAGCAGTATTACCAAGTATCAAAATATTCATAAACTTCTCCCCACTTTTAAGAGTGTCCCCTTAACTACACTCTCTACCCATTCTAATCATTAGTCTCAAGTATTTCCCAATACTCTCAAGACCACAATGTAATGCCTTTCTTAAGAAAGCTCTTTGAAAGCTATGTCTTCCTCCCCAATGAGTGATAACCTAACTCTCATCAGAATCTCTTTTGAAGATTCTTAAAGATTTCAAAAAATATAAGAAAGAACAAGATTATCCTAAATAAACATTAAGTAAAATTAATATTATTAAAGAATAGATTAAATTGACTAATTAAATATCTTGTTATGTTGATTAGCTTCCCCAAGAAATCACAAACTAACCAAATCACTTTAGATTATCTAACACCTGTTAGACCTTATTTAAAGGTATTTCTTCTTACTCTATCAATCTAAAATGACTCTAGTTTCATATTTACATCGTCACTCTTATTATAGCAATTTTTTCTTATTTTTCAACTCCTTTCAAAGTTTTTCACCTAAAGAATTTATTTTTAGCTAGTCGTTTTTACCCTTTAATTACTCAATCCTTTAGGTTTACATGTGTCTGAAGTCAGAAAATTCATATTATTCATTTTCAAAATAAAAAACAGAATTCAAAAAAATTAAATTCTGTTGTTTTGATATTATTAAATTGAAAGTTATATTAAATATTTTTAATCTTCTACAGCTGCTTTGAGGGCATCTACCTTATCCAATTTTTCCCATGGAAGATCGATGTCAGTACGTCCCATGTGACCATAGGCCGCTGTTTGACGGTAGATAGGACGTTTAAGATCAAGCATTTGAATGATACCTGCAGGACGCAAGTCAAAGAGATCACGGACAGCAGCTTCAAGTTTGCTTTCAGCAACTGTCGCCGTTCCGAAGGTATCAACACGGACAGACACAGGATTAGCAACACCAATAGCATAAGCCAATTGTACTTCTGCTTTCTTAGCAAGACCAGCAGCTACGATGTTTTTAGCAATATAGCGAGCGGCATATGAAGCTGAACGGTCAACCTTAGTGGCATCCTTACCTGAGAAGGCACCACCACCGTGTCTTGAGTAACCCCCATAAGTATCAACAATAATCTTACGACCAGTCAAACCAGAGTCCCCTTGAGGTCCTCCAATAACAAAACGACCTGTTGGGTTGATAAAGAATTTTGTCTCGTCATCCAAGTATTCGGCTGGAATAACTGCTTTAATGACTTTTTCAATGACGTCTTGACGAATTTGATCGTTAGTTGCTTCAGGATCGTGTTGCGTTGAGATAACGACTGTATCAACACGTACTGGTTGGTCATTCTCATCATACTCAACAGTAACCTGAGATTTAGCATCCGGACGAAGGTATGAAATCTCACCAGATTTACGCAAATCTGACAATTTTTTAACCAATTTATGTGAAAGGCTAACTGGAAGTGGCATAAACTCTGGAGTTTCATCAATAGCAAAACCAAACATCAAACCTTGGTCACCAGCTCCGATAAGATCAAGTGGGTCTTGGTCACCAGTTCCACGAACTTCAAGTGATTCATTGACACCTTGAGCAATATCTGGAGATTGTTCGATCAATGATGGGTGAACCCCAACAGATTCTGCTGCAAAGCCGTATTCTGCATTGTTATAACCAATTTCAGCGATAGTATCACGAACCACACGGTTAATGTCCACATAAGCTGTTGTAGAAACTTCACCGAAAACGTGGACAGAACCAGTGTAGACAGCTGTTTCTGCTGCAACGTGTGCATCTGGATCCTCTGCTAAAATCGCATCAAGAATGGCATCTGAAATTTGGTCTGCAATTTTATCTGGATGCCCCTCAGATACAGATTCAGACGTGAAAAGTTTACGTTCTGACATATAAAATGTCCCCCTTTTAATATGAAAAATAGTATTAGATAAAACAGATTTGACTGTCTCCTAATAGGTAAAACGCTATACTCCTAATAGAGCTAGACGCCGTTAAAAAGTTACAAAGAACCAACAGCCAACCCTAGGATGACTGTTGCCTTATCGGGACTTAATAACTACCTTCCATTATATCATGTTTTTTCAGTCTAGTCATATAGTTATTTATTATCAAGCCTTATCAATAATTTATAGTGAGCATTTTACCATCTTTTGTATTATACTTAGGATATGAAAACTTATGAACACGTTTATGACATCTTATCGAAGAGTCCTGACTTTGTGACGGGAGAAAGTTTGGCTAAAAGCCTTGGTGTCTCACGGACAGCTATTTGGAAGGCAATCCAAACACTACAAGAACAAGGAATTGACATTACAAGTGTACGGAAGAAAGGCTACTATTTAGAAAAGGGAGATATTCTTCTTCCTCAAGACATTTCTAAACAACTCAACATTCCAGTCTACTTTAATCCAGATTCTAACTCTACCCAACTTGATGCTAAACATGGCATGGAAAAGAATAATCCGACGCCCGCACTTTATCTGGCATCAAGTCAAAAAGCGGCCAAAGGACGATTTGATCGTCACTTCTTTGCCATTCCACAAGGTGGTATCTACATGAGTATCCACTTAAAGCCAAACTGTCATTTTGCTGACTTACCACCTTATACCATGATGGCGGCAGCAGCTATTGTCAAAGCTATCCAGCGTCTAACCGGTATCAATACAGAAATCAAATGGGTTAATGACATTTACCTCAACAACAAAAAAATGGCTGGTATCCTTACCGAAGCCATTAGTTCTATCGAATCTGGTCGCATCACAGATGTCATTATTGGGATTGGGCTTAACTTCTCAATCAGTGATTTTCCTGAAGAGTTAGCCAATAAAGCTACTAGCCTTTTTACTTCTGAAAAACCAAGTATCACTCGAAACCAGCTTATTTCAGAAATTTGGAAGCTCTTTTTAACCATTCCAACTAGTGATTTGGTAAAAGTCTATAAAGAAAAGTCCCTCGTTCTAGACAAACAAGTGACCTTTGAACAAGCTGGAAAGACTTATACTGGTGTTGCTAAAGAAATTGGCGACAAGGGCCAACTTCTCGTTCTTACTGATGATGGTCAGGAAAAATGGCTGAGTGCTGGCGAAGTGAGCCTTACTTCTTGGTAGACTTGTCGGCTGCACGCGCAATGCGTGAAACAACATAGGTTGTCCAAAGACGACGAAACAATAAATAACCAAAAAAGGCTGTAAAAAAGTAATAGCCGTGCTGTAAACTGTAATTAAAACAAACCGTTTCAAAAATAGTTTCAAGCGTAATAAACAAAATTTGTTGAATCATAAGATTATTATATCAATAGATAGAGCCTAGTACAAGCAGTCTAGGCTCTTTTCATTTTTACAAGGACAAACCTTCCAAATATCAGCTTTAGCAATCAAATAATTAATACTGGGTTGCCTCTCTATCTAATTTCTAGACTTAGACCTAAAAAGGTCCACTGGAACTTCCTCACTTTTTCATTTCTGGGCTCGGACCTAAAAAGGTCCACTGGAACTTCCTCGCTTTTTCATTTCTGGGCTCGGACCTAAAAAGGTCCACTAGAACTCCTCGCTTTTCTATTTCTGAGATCGGGCCTAAAAAGGCCACTGGACCTTCCTCGCTTTTCTATTTCTAGGCTCGGACCTAAAAAGGTCCACTGGACCTTTTTAGTCCTCTATTTCTACAACATCAGAGAGAAATTCAAGTTCTTGCGGGATATATTCTTCACGATCTTCTTTTTCTAATTCTTCCTTGGATTTGAGGCTTCGTGCAAATTCTGTTCGGAGTTTTTCAAATTCTGCTTTTGGCACAGCCATAATATTGGGTGAGAAACCGGCAGCTGAACTCATGATATTGCCAAACATATCATTGAGATCACTGCGTTTCATGACCTGTTCAGCATTAAAGGCAGCGTTAAAAGCCAGGATGGCATTTTCCTGATTGGCCAATACAGGCTCAGATCCATTCAAAAGGGCCCTATTTTGTGGGCTAATAGAATCCAAGATTTCAGGCCAAGTTGCCTTTAGGGCATCCAGACATTGGCGTGATTTCTGCGGATTTTCCATGGTTTCACGCATAATAGTGAGAATCTTTTCACGATCCACCTTATACTGATAAGCAGGTTTGGCTTTTCGAGTTGGTGCTACTTCTCCTTGGACTTTACCCTCTTTAAGAGCTTTACGTAGGCCTTCTACTTCGCGACGAAGACTATCTAACTCTTCTTGTACATTTCCTGGAATTTCTTGTGACATCTGACTATGGGTTTCTGACAATTTTATAGTCAGCATCTCCGCATAGATTTTAGGATGTGTTCCAGTTTTAATTTCTGGCAAGGCACTTGTAACCAAGTCAATCAATTGGAAAAGTCGGTCTTGCTCTAGAGAAAGATTCTCTTCAAAAAGGGGACTATGATGACTGTTCTCTCCACCCGCTTTGACAATCAAAAGATCACGGAAATACTCCAAGAGATCAGTCGCAAAACGGCTCATAGACTTACCATTATCAAAGAGGGTTTCGAGATTTGATAAAGCTTGCGTAGTATCTTGATTGCGAACGTTAGCGACGAAACTATCCAAGGCTGTCAAACCAATAGAACCAGTGATTTCTTCAGCTACGGCTTGGCTGACATGATTGTCAGGAGACAGACTCAGTGCTTGGTCTAAGATTGACAAAGCATCACGCATACCACCTTCTGCACGACGAGCAATAATAGTCAAAGCCTCATCATCAAAGGTCAGTCCTTCTTTTTCCAGAATTGAAGCTAAGTGCTCTTTAATAGCTCCCTGTTTGATTGATTTAAACTCAAAGCGTTGGACACGAGAAAGGATAGTTGCTGGAATCTTATGTAATTCAGTGGTCGCTAGGATAAAGACCACATTTTCAGTTGGTTCTTCCAAAGTCTTCAAAAGAGCATTGAAAGCACCTGTCGAGAGCATGTGAACTTCGTCAATAATATAGACCTTGTAAGTCGCACGACTTGGGGCATAGGTCGATTTGTCACGAATTTCACGAATCTCATCAACACCATTATTGGATGCCGCATCAATCTCTATAACATCTTCGAGACTACCGTTTGTAATATCGCGACAAATATCACAGTGATTACATGGCTCCCCATCAACTTGATTAGGACAGTTCATAGCCTTGGCAAAGATTTTCGCCGCACTAGTTTTACCGGTACCACGCGGCCCAGAAAAGAGATAGGCATGGCTGATTTTCCCTGACTCTACCGCCTGTCTTAGCGTGGTTGAAATCACTTTTTGACCAACCATTTCGCCAAAGGTCTGACTACGGTATTTACGATATAAGGCTTGATACATTAGTTTACCTCAAACATTCCAAATGTAAGCTCGGTTTTCTCGAGTAGAATTTTGACAAATGCTTCAAGATAATCTTGGTCTACGTCGTTATAGTCTCCTACTTGGTGAGAATCCAAATCGAGAACACCAACTAATTTGCCATCTTTAACCATTGGTACAACAATTTCACTTCGAGCAGCGGAATCACAAGCGATGTAATTAGCGTGTTTGGTAACATCTTCAACAATTAAGGTTCTATTTTCTGCTGCAGACTGGCCACAAACACCCTTACCTAGGGCAATTCGAACACAAGAAACATTGCCTTGAAAAGGGCCAAGGATTAACTCATTATTTATATTATCCATCAGGTAGAAGCCTGTGAACACAGAATTTGGTAGAGTTGTATTCAAGAGAGCCGAGGCATTAGAAAAGTTGGCCAGAGCATTGTCTTCATTAGCAAAAAGTGCCTTAGCCTGAGCTAGCATTATTTCATAGGCTGATTTTTTTTCTTCGTTAGTCATAACTACCATTATATCAAAGATAGGTCCTTAAAACTAAGATTGACCTACCTTTTCTCCTTCCCTTTCATTTAAAAATAATTCAAGATCATGAATGACATTTTCAGGATATTCTGGACTAGAAATCTGATAAAACTTAACAGTCATCCGATTTCTGAACCAGGTTAATTGACGTTTAGCAAATCGACGCGTATTTTGCTTAAGTTTTTCCAAGGCTTCATCCAAGGTCTGATTCCCAGCAAAATAAGGAAACAACTCCTTATAGCCTATTCCACGAGCTGACTGGGCGTCAGGATAATTATCATAAAGCCACTTAGCCTCTTCCAAGAGTCCAAGTTCAACCATCTTGTCCACTCGTGTATTGATACGGTCATAAATCAAGGAGCGTTCATCATCTAATCCGATAAGAAAGGGGTCATAAGTTGTCTCAGTATTTTCAAGATTCTCCGAAAAACGATGGAGTTCAAGTGCTCTAATGGCACGACGACGGTTAATCTCCTTAATCTCAATACCCAAGTCATCGATTTTGTCAAAAAGTTCCTGATCAGATAATTGCTCTAATTCTGAGCGATAGGCTAAAACCTGTTTCTGGTCTACCTGTCCCCCTAGGTGATACCCTTCTAGAAGGCTTTGTAAATAGAGACCTGTTCCTCCTACAATAATAGGCAACTTGCCACGACTAACAATATCAGTAATGGTAGCCTCAGCCTCTGTTACAAAATCATAGGCTGAATAAGACTCATTAACATCGCGAACATCAATCAGATGATGCACTGCTGCAGCCTGCTCTTCAGGAGTGGCCTTTGCGGTTCCTATATTCAATTGTCTGTAAACCTGCTGGCTATCTCCTGAAATAATTTCTCCATTAAAGCGCTGGGCCAATTTAATCCCAAGCGCCGTTTTTCCCACAGCAGTAGGTCCAGCCACTACAATAAGTTTGGTTTTCATAATGTTTTCACTTGCTATTCTAGATATTTTTTTAGATAATATAAGCATATTATAACATATACGGAGGATAGTCTCATGGCTAAAAAACATTCATTCGCTAAAGGTGTCGCTACTGGCGTTATCGGAACTGCTGCTACTGTAGCAGGTGCTGTCTTCGCAGTTAAGAAAACCATTATCGAACCAGAAGAAAAGAAATTGGCTTTCATCGAAGAAAACCGTAAAAAAGCAGCTCGCCGTCGTGTAAGCCGCTAAAACTAATGACCAGGGAAACCTGGTTTTTTACTGTAATTTTTACTCTTCATCTATGACTGAGAACGGAGCCAAATTTGAAAAGAAAAAAATATAATATCATTACCTTCTCTTTGCTAGCTTTCTTCCTTCTCTTTGGTTTTTTATCAAAACATTTAAAAGAACCTGTAAAGCCTGCAGCAAAAACACATCACATCTCTCACACCCTTTCATCAAAAAGTAGTTCATCTCATAAAAAAGAGAAGACCAAATCTTCAACTACTACTTCAAAAGAAGATGAAAAAAAAGATGCTAAAGACGAAAATAAAGATCAAGCATCCCCTTCTGTTCAAGCACCAAATAAAAAACAAAACAACCAAACATCCCACCAAGATGGAAATCAAGAAAAGTCCAAGCCTTCTGAAGGTGGACGAGGTTGGGGCGGACCAGAAGATGGCTCCTATGCCACAAACGGAGGAGGCGGTGGAGGTCACGATGCAGCCTTCGCCGCTGGTGCTGGTGGAGGAAGCAATCGCGCAAGCTCAACTGATCAGAGCAATGAGTGGGTTGACGACGTTGATAACAATCCTTACGAGTACCCACAAGCTTCATCAAGCACAGATACAACTGCCAATTCCAATTAATGAGATAACAGAATACTTAACATCACCAGTATTCTATTTTGAACCCTAGTTAGGACTAATCCTGACTAGGGTTTTTGCTTATCAAAAAAACACCTATATTGCAATAGGTGTCAAATACATTTGGTTTAAATTTGGGGCAGAATAAGTTAAAACCGCATGGTTAAAGGCTTAAAAATGTCCCCTGCCGGAATCGAACCAGCAACGACTCCTTAGGAGGGAGTTGTTATATCCATTTAACTAAGAGGACTTATGAAAAAATCTGCCACGAGGACAGATTTTTTATGTGAAATCTGTAAATTATTTACGGATTTCTTTGATACGTGCAGCTTTACCTTGCAAAGCACGCAAGTAGTAAAGTTTAGCACGGCGGACTTTACCGTAGCGTACAACTTCAATCTTTTCAACACGTGGAGTGTGGATTGGGAAAGTACGTTCTACACCGATACCGCTTGAAATTTTACGAACTGTGTACATTTCTGAGATCCCTTGACCTTTGCGTGAAATAACTACACCTTCAAAGATCTGGATACGTTCACGAGTTCCTTCGACAACTTTCGCGTGAACGCGAACAGTGTCACCAGGACGGAATGATGGGATGTCAGTACGAAGTTGACCTTCTGTCAAACTTTGGATCAATGGATTCATTTTTATATACTCCTATCTTACTAATCTTAAGAGCAACCTCTGTGTCTCAGCGGATTAGCCGTTATTTTTGTGTGTCCATTACACACTCTTAGTATTCTATCAAAAAATTATCAGGATGTCTAGTATCTTATTGCATTTCTAACATTTTTTGTTGTCCATAAATGCTCGTCTTATGATTAATGAGATAAGCAAAAGCCATGACAATCGCATAAGGGAGTGCATTAGCGGGACCAAAGACTTCAACGCCAATGAAAATAGGTGCTAAAAGGGTATTGGTACTGCTACCAAAGACAGACAGATAACCAAGACCCGCTACAAGTGGAATTGGAAGTCCTAGAACTGGTGCTAGAACAGCACCAAGACTTGCTCCGATTGCAAACAAAGGAGTTACTTCTCCTCCTTGGAAACCAAGAGATAGGGTAAAGACGGTCAAGAGCAATTTCAAGAGCCAATCCAATGGATAAATGGTCCCACCACCAACACTTAAAGCAATCAAATTCGTTCCAAGACCTGTATAGCGTCCCTTCCACAAAATCAAAAGAAGACAGGTTAAGACGACACTTCCTAAGAGAACACGATAATAAGGATTTGGGAGCAGACTTGCTACTTTCTTTTTAGCTATTGACAAGAGAAAAGCAAAGAGATTTCCTGCTAGACCAAAGGCCAGACCTAAAAGAGCTAACTTAATAAACGTCCCAAGGTCAATAGTTAAACTTTCAGATACAAAGTGGCTAAATTTTTCAAGACCTAAGAGATGGCTTGTCGTACTCGCCACAAAAGATGCAATAAGAGTCGGTACCAATATTGGCAGACTTAACTGTCCTAGGGTCAAGACCTCAAGCGCAAAGAAGGTCGCAGCAATTGGTGTTTGGAAGAGTCCTCCAAAACCAGCTGCCATACCCATGGTCAAGAAAATACGTGAAGCATTCGGGAACTTAAAATAGCGACTAAAAGCATGAGAAACTGTGGCCCCCAGTTGTACAGCAACTCCCTCACGACCTGCAGAACCCCCGAAAAGGTGGGTCAGCCATGTGGTTACAGTCACAAGTGGAATTAACCTTAGGGGGATTTGATCCTCCTCATTATGTCCAACCTTGAAAATCAAGCCCATTCCCTGTGCTGCCTTACCCGCAAACTTTTGGTAAAGGTAAACTATCAAAAGTCCAGCCAAAGGAAGTGCTGGTACCAGATAAAAGAGATGGTGGTCACGAAATTCCGAGAGTCCTATCAGCACGCGCCCAAAAATAGCATCAATCAGCCCAACAAGCACACCTAACAAGATTGCATAAAGACTTAACATTACTAAATGTAAGTAAGAAAGACCTTGACTATCACTTAATTGTTTTACTTTCATCCTAGTTACCTACTTTTCTTCTAGCTTACTTGCTTGATAAGTACGTGAATGCTTCATAATATCCGCAAAACTAGCGACGATAGCTTCTTTATATTCAGGATTAACGACACTAGCGCCTACTTTGTCTAGCAAGGTTTGCTCTCGTTCGGGATCATAAATCGCCTTTCCAGTGCGTTGTTTATAAGCACTTACTCGAGTTACCAATTTCATACGTTCTTCCAACAAAGCCACAATCTCATTATCAACGGTATCAATCTGTTGGCGAATCTCATTTAAGTTCATACTGACCTCCTTTTTTTCTCTCCATTATAACAAAAATGACCTGAGGACAAAAGAGCCTCAAGCCATTGAATTGCTTATAAAAAGAGTTTTCTTACCTGACTGATATTACTTTCATTAACAACTAGATACAGGGTTGCTCCTGCTTTTAGACGTGTGTCTCCATGAACAACTTCAGACTGGTCTTGAAAAATCTGAGTGGAAATCAAAACTCCATCAGGTAAGGTTAAATCCTTAACCAATCGACCAGCTAGACTCTCTGTAACCGGTAAGTCAATCATCGTCGGTATATTATCAACTTGCTTTGGTTCGTGAGCTATTAGATTGTGAAGCATGGCTTCATAGACAGGTTCTCCTCCCATGAAATCCATAACTAGATAGGCAATCAGGGTCACGACTCCAATTGTCATTAATTGGTGAAGGTCACCCACCATCTCAGTCACTAAAATCATAGCAGTCAGCGGTGCCTTAGATACAGCACCGAAATATCCAGCCATACCAAGAATGATAAAAATAGGGAACTGAGTTACCTGTAAGAATCCTAGATTTTCAAAAGCTGCTGCAAAAACGCTACCAGAAAGAGCACCTAGAGTCAAAATCGGCAAGAAAATCCCACCAGGAAATCCTGAACCAAAGGACAACATACTCCAAACAAAGCGAATAGCCAAATAGAGGATAGCCACAGTTAGAGCAAGGTGTAAACCATTTAGGGCAAGAATCAATTCATTCCCACCACCTAAAAGGTGTGGGAAATAGAGACCAATAGGAATGATAAACAGAACTGCCAAAAGGCCATGAAAATGAGATGGCAAGTGGAAGATTTTCCCTAACCCTTGGTAGACCTTACCAATACGTAAGACAACCCACTCATAACCGTATCCAAGCACACCTAGAAAAATCCCCAAAATAATAAGAATCCAATAATCCTTCAAAGGAAACACGGGTAATTTTTCTGTCATAGCAAGGACTGGTACCTGACCAAAGATACGTAAGGAAACAGCATTGGCCACTAAAGATGCCGTTAATGCTGTCACCCAAACATGACGAGAGAAATGATGATAGACTTCTTCGACGACAAACAAAAGACCAGCAATCGGGGCATTGAAGGCAGCTGATAACCCTGCTGCTGCTCCAGCAGCAATCAAGACACGCTTCTCACGTGCAGAGAGCTTAAGTCCCTTGGCTAATCCCTTAGCAGTCATGGCACCTAGTTGAATACTAGGTCCCTCACGTCCCAACATCAGTCCCATTGAAATCCCAAGGACACCACCTAGGAATTTACGCCATAATACTGACCACCAGGACGGATGTAAGAGCCCCATCAGTTCCCCTTCAACATGGGGAATACCTGATCCCTTGATGTCTTTTTCCTGCTTAATAAGGTAACCAATAAAAAGGGCAATCAAGAGATTAACAAGTACAATTCCCAGAATCAGAAGTGGATTATGAAGGGCGTCTTCGTAAATAGCTACAGAAAATGCGGCTCCTTTGGCAATTAACCAACGAAAAAGACTGACTACTGCTCCTGCTGTCACCCCCACTAAGAGCCCTCGCCAAACGGACCAAAGGAGATGTTGAGATTGCGTCCTAAAATCTCTTTCTATTTCATTCATAAAAACTCCATTTTTGACTACAATAAAAGCAGACTTTACTCTGCTTTTTTCTTATGCTAATGCTTCTGAAACTTTTTCAGCGAAAGCTTCGAGGTTCTCGATATCTTCATCTTCAGCAGAAAGATCAACCTTGACACTATCTGCTCCTTTAGTCGCCCCTGTGAAAGTGAATTGATTTTCAAATTCATCAACTGAGTGACAAAAATAATCGTAGAAAGTATCTCCTGAACCTACAACACCAAAGATTTTACCTGACAAATCGAGATCAGCCAAATCTTCGTAAAAGTCAACGATTTCATCTGGCAACTCACCATCACCATAAGTGTAAGTCGCTACAATACAGATGTCCGCATCTTCAAAATCAGCGGCATCAACCGTTGTACACTCGTCTACATCTACAGTGTGACCCAATTCTTCCAATTTTTTGGCAACGATATCTGCGATTTCTTCCGTGTTACCGGTCATACTGGCATAAACGATTTTTGCTAAAGCCATAATGTCCTCCAAAATAATAAATTAGCTATATTATATCATATTTCTACAGAAAATAAATGACCTAATAACTCAAAAAAACTGCCCATCAGGACAGTTTTAGATTTTGTAAGAGTTCAAAGTGTCGATAGACTAGCCATAAGCCAAGACCAACTATCAGAATGAGAATCACTGCTCTCATGAGACCTCTAAGAAAAGTCAAGAGCCAAGTAAGAAGCATAGAGGTGATTAGCCAACTCCAACCAGAGGCCCCGTATAGGGTTTGAATACTCTGTATGGAATGACTGGTCAGCGTTTTTACCCAATTGGGAATATAAATCCAAATGCCATCACCTGATAGGCCCAAACGATTGGCAATCATAGTTCCTGTTGTTTGCAACCAAGTAAAGACCCCAGCATTGAAAAGAAAAAGGAAGGTTTGCATGGGGTAACGTCTAGCAAGGCGTTTCAAATAGCGCATGACACCCCTCCTTAATTTGCATAGAGAGCATGGACCGTATCAATATCCACCTGTTGAATCCCGTAATAAGATCCTGCTGATTGCATAACAGATGTCTTAGAGTCATCATGGTCTAAGCCAATGGCATGTCCCAATTCGTGTTCAGCCGTATTCACAATACGCTTGTGAGTATAACCAAAATCACTATTCAAGAGGAAATAACGGTTCAACTTCACATCCACATGAGTAATGCGGTTGGTCAAAACATTGGTTTGAGTGTCTGCTAAACCTGCTGCCTGTGAATTCGCATCGGAATAGTCAGTCGCAACAATGTCAGCCGTTGAGGCATCATCAGTTAAAGTAAAGATGAAAGCACCCGTGTTATTCCAGTTAGTAATAGCTTCCTTATAAGCTGCTACCAAGGTTTCGTCTGTAGATTGTATATAGATGCTAGCTGTATTTTGCGCCCATCTAGCTCCATTAGACTCTGGAATGGTATCTGTTGTTGATAGGTTAGAGACAACTTTCTCAACGTCACTAGTACTGGTACCACTAAAACCTAGCTCTACTTGATGAAAGGCTTGATTAATGTTTGTGGCTAAGGTACTTGAAGAATTATTGGCATAGTAGACAAGTCCATACCCAATAAGGGCTAGCACTAGGGCAAGTTTAAATATAGCCCAAATAAGATTCCAAATAAATTGTAAAAGAAGTTTGGGAATATAGAAGATTACTCTGAATAATTTTTTCATTATTGAGCCTCCTTTTCGAAACTTCCCTTAGTATATCAAGCTCTAATAGTTCTGACAAGTGAAAAATATCACTTTAAGCTTTTATCATCTCTTTGATAAGATGTTACAAACTTGACCTATTAAGACAAACGTTCTTCTTTAACGTAATCAATAGGTAACCATTCTAAGTAGGCTTCTAGTTGTTTTTCCCAATAATACCATTCATGTCTTCCATGGTCCGTGCGGTAGTCAATGTCCAAACCAAGAGCTTTCAAATCAGCTACTGCTTTGTTTTGAGAGTCAAAAAGGAAATCCTCAAGACCACACCAGGCAAAGAATTTGGTTTTCTTGTCATGTTGTTTGGCCAGGTTAAGCAATTTGTGCTGCTCAATGTCTTTTCCTTCCAAATCGCCAAAGACACCTTGCCAGTATTCCTTAGACTCACTCGTTTCATCTGTAATCATCTCTACTGATAATCCAAGGGCACCAGAGAAGGAACCCGCACAAGCAAAGTTATTTGTCGTTAAGGCTAGTTTGAAAGAACCATAGCCACCCATAGAAAGTCCAGCGATAAAGGTCTTTTCACGCTTCTTAGTCATACTAGGGAAGAAACGTTGCATGACTTGAGGAAGCTCCTTAGCAATGGCATCGTAATACTTAACCCCGTAATTGGTATTTGTATACCAGCCATTTTCAGAATTAGGCATAATAACGATGAGATTAGTCTTACGAAGGAGACGCTGAATATTGGTACGGAAGGCCCAAGAATTATGATTGCCCCCCATGCCATGAAGGAGATAGAGAACTGGGATGTCCGTATCACTTTCCGTTTCAGCAATCTGATCGCGATCTGGATAGATGACATCCACTTGGCGGTATTGTCCTAGAACATCTGATGAGTATTCAATTTGAAAAAAAGCCATTTGTATTTTCCTTTCTTAATGTTAGAAAAGCTGGGACACCCCAGCTTTTGATTTTAAAACAAAGTCTTGTTGAGACTTTCCTCAATGTCTATGGTGCAACCATCACGCTCACACTCTTATGTTTTAGTCAGTTATTAGCGGACTTCCATGACTACTGGAAGGATAGCTGGGCGACGTTTGGTTTGGTCAAAGAGGAACTTAGCCACATCGTCGCGGACGGCACCTTTAAGTTCACCCCAATCAAAGCTGTCTCCTGCCAAGTAATTTTCAACGGTAGCATTGACAATGTCAGCAGCCTCACGGAGAATGTCACGGCTCTTCTTCACATAAACGAATCCACGTGTATTCACACGCGCTTTAGAGACAATCTTACGTTCCTTCTTGTTAACAGTGATAGCTACGATAAAGATACCATCTTCAGACAAGACCTTACGGTCACGAAGGACGATATTACCCACATCACCAATGGCATTACCGTCAATCATAACATCACCAGCTGGAACAGCTCCTTCATGAAGAAAACCTTGGTCCTCTGACAAGTGCATGATGTCACCGCGTTTAACGATATAAATATTTTCTGGAAGAATACCAACTTCCAAGGCTAACTCTGCATGTGCTTGAAGGTCACGGTACTCCCCTTGAATAGGGAAGAGATACTGTGGACGAAGGAGGTTAATCATCAACTGAAGTTCGCGAGCATTGGCATGTCCAGATACACGAAGGCTCTGCGTAATCATCTTAACAGTTCCACCAGCTTTATAGATAGCGTTGTTGACACGTGCCACTACGGCTTCCTTAGCAATGCTTGGAGTTGTTACGATATAAACCAAATCTCCATCCTTGATTTGAACGTAACGGTGACGACCAACAGCCATCTTTTGAAGGCCATCGATTGGTTCACCCATACGACCATTTTCGAGGATAATCAACTCGTGGTCTTCAAACTTGTTCATGTCTTTTGGTTTAACAATAAGTTTTTCATGCTCCACAGTCAATTTTTTAAGACGAATAGCTGTGCGGACAATATTTTCTACGTCAAAGCCAGTAAGAACAACACGACGTCCGTGATCAGCAGCTGAATCAAAGACTTGTTGAATACGTACCAAGTTTGAGGCAACTGCAGCAACAATAACACGTCCTTCTGCATCAGCAATAACTTGGTCAATTTCTTGGCCAACTTCTGCTTCAGAAGCTGTTTGTTCCGTACTTGTCGCATTTGCTGAGTCTGACAAGAGGGCCAAAACACCTTCACGTCCGATTTCAGCCAAACGACCTAAATCAGTTTTGTAGTAAGGACGGGCAGCTTGGTCAAACTTGAAGTCACCTGTATAGACAATATTGCCTTGGTCAGTGCCAAGAACAATCCCCATTGATTCTGGAATAGAGTGAGTTGTTTTGAAGAATGAAACCTCAGCATCCTCAAATTCGATTTCAGTTTCTGCGTCAATAACATGGAAATTATTGAATTTCTTAACACCAGCATTCTTGACAAAAAGTTTAGCTAACTCGATTGTGAGGGATGATCCAAAGACTGGTGCTTTGACTTCTTGCAAAATATAAGGTAGGGCACCAATGGCATCAGCGTGTCCGTGAGTTAAGAAAATCCCTTGGATACGATCTCTATTTTCAATCAAGTAATCTAAGTTAGGGATGACAAAGTCAACACCTAGTTGTTCATTTTCAGGATACTTTAGACCAGCATCCAAGATAAAGATAGAGTCGTTAATCTCAACAATATAGAGGTTCTTAGCATTTTCACGCACTCCACCTAGGGCAATAATTTTAATATCGCTCATGCTTGTTTTTCTCCTTTTTAGTTTGACTCTCTTCTAGAGCCTATTTTTACAGACGGTCCAAGGAGCTGAACGTTCGTGCGAACAGTCTCCTTGTCGATTTACAGGCCACAACAAAAAGTTGCATACTCTTTAAGTATACAACTTTTTAGCTTATTTTACAATTTAGAGTCAGACGAGAGTTACTCAAACATAGCGTAGTAGTCTGTGATATCCAATTGACCTTTTTCTTCCTTGGTAAGGTCTTTAATGATTTGACCATCCTTCATAACGATAAGACGATTTCCGTATTTAAGAGCATCTTCCATATGGTGAGTAATCATCAAGGCTGTCAAGTGGTCGCCCGTCACAAACTCATCGGTCAACTCCATGAGAGCCACACTTGTCTTAGGATCCAAGGCTGCGGTGTGTTCGTCTAAGAGCAAGAGCTCAGGACGTTTAAGTGTCGCCATCAAAAGACTGAGTGCCTGACGCTGACCCCCTGAGAGGAGACCTGCTGGTGTATCTAAGTGTTTTTCTAAACCATTACTGATACGTTCAATCAGACCTTGAAATTCCTCTGTGTAGAGATGAATTTGGCGTGATTTAAGACCTCGTTTTTCGCCACGGTATTTGGCAATCAAAAGATTTTCTGCAACCGTCATACGAGGAGCTGTTCCCATTTTAGGATCTTGGAAGACCCGTGAGAGGTACTTGGCACGTTTCTCAGCAGGCAGAGCCGTAACATCCTCACCCATGATAAAAATATGACCACTGGTCAACATGAGGGTCCCTGCAATGACATTGAAGAGGGTTGATTTTCCGGCACCATTTCCACCAAGAATGGTAATAAAATCACCTTCTCTAATGGTAAGATTGACATGGTCCAGGATGGTTTTTTCGGTATCAAAACCATTATTAACCTTAACAGTCGCATCTTTAAGTTCTACAATAGCTGTCATCGTGATAAGGTCACCCCCTTAAAGAATTTTCGGCGTAGGACAGGCGAGATCAAGCAAATGGCCAGAACAATCGCACTAAAGAGTTTGAGGTAGTTCGTGTTAAAGCCAAGAGCGATAACTGCTGTCAAAAGGAACTGATAGAGGATTGAACCAATACAGATGGCAATCAAACGTTCCAACAGAGTCAAGTTAGTCGCATAGAGGACCTCACCAATGATGATGCTGGCAAGACCAATGACGATAACACCAATACCTTTAGAAACATCGGCATAACCGTCCTGTTGGCTAATCAAGGCTCCTGAGAGGGCAATGATACCGTTTGAGATAACAAGACCCATCACTTCCATATTGTCTGTGTTGATACCAAAAGATTTGGCCATGTCTCTATTATCACCTGTGGCAATATATGCTTGTCCTAGGCGCGTGTTAAGAAAGGCAATCAAGGCAGTGATAACAATGGTTACAGCAATGAGACCAACAATCAAGAGGTTGTAGTCCTTGCTGAAAGGAAGTAAATCTTGAATAGTCTTAATATCAAGAAGTCCTAAGTTGGCCCTTCCCATAATCATAAGCATGACTGAGTTAAGAGAAGTCATGACCAAAATCCCTGCCAAAATAGTAGGAATTTCTCCCTTAGTATAGAGGAGACCAGTTACAAGTCCAGCACCACAGCCGGCCAAAACAGCAACCAAGGTCGCCAAGATTGGGTTCCAACCAAAGTTCATAAGAGTTACTGCTACTGCCCCACCAAGAGGAAAGGAACCTTCTGTTGTCAAATCAGGAAAATCCAAGATACGGAAAGTCATGTAAATCCCAAGACCTAGGATTCCGTATAGAAGCCCCTGATAAATAGATGAAATAATCATAAGTCCTCCTTATTTATCAGCTTTAACAGCGATGTCTGACTGTTTAAGCACATCGTCAGGGATGGTGATGTTGAGGTCTTGAGCAACTTTAAGGTTAAGTGTTGGTGTGCCATCATCGATAACATCTACAGGAACATCCTTAACTCTCTTACCTTTAAGAACCTTAACGGCACTACGAGCTGTAGCCTTTCCAAGTTCATATTGGCTTTGCGCCACTGAAGCCAAACCGCCTTCTTTCACCATAGTATCAACCGTCGTATAAACTGGAATCTTAGCCTGGTTGGCTGATGAGATTACTGTTGAAAAGGCTGAAGCAATAGTATTATCTTGAGGCGTCCAGATGGCATCTACCTTACCAGTCATGACTGACATGGTTGTATTGATTTCATTGGTTGATGGTACGGCGTACTCGACCACATTCAGGCCATCTTTTTCAGAGTATTTCTTAAAGCTTTCAACCTGTGATTTGGAATTATCCTCACTTGAAGCATAGAGAATACCAATCGTTTTGGCATTTGGTGTCAGTGATTTGACCAATTCTACTGTCTGCTTAATCGGCACTTGGTTAGAGGTACCAGTGACATTGCCTTCCGGATGCTTGAGATCCTTAACCAATTTTGCCCCAACAGGGTCTGAGATAGCCCCCATGATGACTGGAATATCCTTGGTAGCTGCCGCTAGCCCCTGTGCTGCTGGTGTGGCAATACCGATAACAACATCGTTCTTGTCATTAACCAATTGTTTAGACATGGTTTGAATTTTAGACTGGTCTCCTTCGGCATTTAGGAGGGTGATTTTAACCTTGTCCCCCTTATAACCAGCTTCCTTAAGGCCATCCTCAATTCCCTTCTCGATTTGATCCAGGGCGTCGTGAGTCACGAACTGGAGGATCCCTACTTTGACGACCTTATTGGTATCTTGGTGTTCTTTTTTGAACAGATCTGTACCAATAGAACCGAGCGTCAAGATAGCTAAGAAAACCAAAGTCCAAATTAAACGCTTGTTTTTCATATGTGTCTCCTTCTATAAATTCTTCCTTTCTATTGTAAGTCATTTTCAGTCAATTAGCAATATTCTTAATTTATAAAAATTACCCTGATTAAAAAAAAGAACCAGAACACGATGTCTGATTCTTTTCCCTTATTATTACTGATATTGTGCCAAGTCTAACTTCATAATATAAAAGTAAAGGTCACCATATTGTCCCTTATAGCCAATATCATGTCCGTTTATAGTCACCTTAGTGACTGGCGTTGCATCTGGCAAGGCAATCCAACAAGCTTGCTGTGCCCTAACAAATTCATTGTAATCTTCAAAGGAAGTGTGTTTTTCTTGCTTGGCGGTATTTAAATAAGTTACTTCAATCATCGAGGGACCTCCTTATAATCCTTTAACTAAGGTCTAGATTACGCTTCCTAGAGAGCAAAGTCAATCATGACGACTTAAAAAAACTCGCAGTCTGGGCCATACAAATAGACCCCATGGCAAATACCATGAGGTCTATTTTAATTGAAATCTGGATTCTTAAGGTCCTATACGACCGTTAAATCATTTTAACGTTTGCGTCGTTTTGTGCCATAAAGTCCGAATCCAGCTAGAAGACTTGCCAAACCAAAGATTGCAAGGTTTGAATCTTCACTACCAGTTTCTGGAAGTTGGGCTGTCTTATCAGTTGGATTGATAAAGTGAGCTTCTTCTTTTGTTTCTGGAAGCACTGGAGCCTTAGGCTCTTCTGTTTGTGGAGCTGGCTGTGGCTCTGGTGTCGGAGTTGTATCCGGCACTGGTGTTGGAGTCACAATTTGTTTGTAGATGTGTTGAGTATTACCATTTTCATCTACAACTGTCTTCACAAATTCATAACCAGGGATGTCTTTCTTAGGTTGTTGGCCATCTTCGGTTGGATAACCAGGGATTGGAGTACCATTTTCATCTACATATGATGTTGTTACTTGCTCATAGACATGTTCGATATCACCATTAGGTAATTTCTTAGTTTCTACGAAGCGGTAACCTGGGATCTCAACTTTTGGCTGTTCACCATCAACTGTAGGATATCCTGGGATTTCCTTACCTTCTTTATCAACAAACTTAGTGATTGGAAGGACAGTTGGTGTGTAGGTAGCTGAAGCCTTAGTTCCGTTGACATCTTCACGAACAACTGTTACTGCTGGGGCAGTTCCTGTAAATTCAGGTTCTGGTGTGAAGGTTACTGTTCCATCTGCAGCTACTGTGTAAGTACCAACACCTGAAATCGTCTTGGTAGTTGAACCATCATCAAAGGTTGCTGGAACTTGGTTATTCATTGGTACACGACTATCGCCTTCAGTGAAGCTTGGCTTACCTGTTTGCGTTTGACCCTTATTACCAATTGAAGTAACTGATTCTGCAGTTGGTGTTACTGGTGTAACGGTTGGAGTGTAGGTAGCTGTAATAGCTGTACCGTTCTTATCGACACGTTTAACCGTTACGCCTGTTCCTGTTCCTGTGAATGCTTTTTCTGGTACGAAGGTTACTGTTCCGTCTGGAGAAACGGTGTAAGTTCCTTCACCTGGAATAACTTTAGTTGTTGAACCATCTTCAAATGTAGCTGGTACATCATCATCCATTGGCACACTTGGGTTACCAGGCGTGAAGCTTGGTTTACCAGTTTGCGTTTGACCCTGGATGTCTGTAGATGTTGCTGGGTCAGCAGTTGGTGTAACTGGAGTTACTGTTGGTGTGTAAGTTGCTGAGGCTTTGGTTCCGTTCACATCTTCACGAACAACTGTCACTGCTGGAGCTTCACCAACGAATGATTTCTCAGGTACGAATGTAACTGTTCCGTCTACTGCTACTGTATAAGTACCAACGCCTTCTACTGTCTTAGTTGTTGAACCATCGTCAAATGTTGCTGGAACGTCATCGTTCATTGGCACACGGCTATCACCTTCGGTGAATACAGGTTTACCAGTTTGTGTTGCACCCTGGATGTCAGTAGATACTGCTGGAGTTGCAGTCGGTGTGACTGGTGTAACAGTTGGTGTGTATGTCGCAGAGGCTTTAGTGCCGTTCATGTCTTCACGAACGACTGTGACTGCTGGTGCAGTTCCAACAAATGATTTTTCTGGTACAAAGGTTACTGTTCCATCAGCTGCTACTGTGTAAGTACCAACACCATCTACAGTCTTCGTAGTTGAGCCATCATCGAAAGTTGCTGGAACATCATCGTTCATAGGCACACGGCTGTCACCTTCAGTAAATTCAGGCTTACCAGTTTGTGTAGCACCTTGGATATCAGTTGATTCAGCTGGTGTTGCAGTTGGAGTTACTGGTGTCACAGTTGGTGTGTACTTAGCTGTGATCTCAGTACCGTTCTTATCAACACGTTTAACCGTTACGCCTGAAGCAGTTCCAGTGAATGATTTTTCTGGAACGAAAGTTACGGTTCCATCTGGAGAAACAGTGTATGTTCCTTCACCATCTACTGTCTTAGTCGTTGAGCCATCTTCGAAAGTAGCTGGAGTATCTTCATCGATTGGAACATTTGGATTTCCTTCGGTGAAGCTTGGTTTACCTGTTTGTGTTGCACCTTGGATATCTGTTGATGTCGCATCTTCAGATGTTGGAGCGACTGGAGTAATCTTAGGTGTGTATGTTGTTTCTACTGTTGTACCGTTAGTATCCGCAGCTTGAACCTTGACTGAAATAACATCACCTGAGTAAGACTTATCCGTTGGGGTGAAGGTCACAACACCTGTTGCTTTATCAACTGTGAAAGTACCAACAATATCACCTGCTGGTGATTTAGCAAATACTGCCGCTGCTGGCTGACCATTTTCATCAAGAAGTGTAATGGTATCTTTGTCGATTGGAGCAACTGAATCTCCCTCTGTAAAGGTTACAGTTCCAGTCTGAATCACACCTTGAGGACCAGTTGATTCTGCTGGAGTTGCAGTTGGGTTAACTGGGGTTACTGTTGGTGTATAAGTCGCAGATGCTTTAGTTCCGTTTTTATCTTCACGAACAACTGTTACTGCTGGTGCCTCACCAACAAATGATTTTTCTGGGACAAATGTTACGGTTCCGTCTGGCGCTACTGTGTATGTACCAACACCTTCAACAGTCTTAGTTGTTGAACCATCATCAAATGTCGCTGGAACGTCATCATTCATTGGCACACGGCTGTTGCCTTCAGTAAATTTAGGCTTACCTGTTTGGGTTTGACCTTGTTTACCTGTAGATGTTGTAGCTTCTGCAGTAGGTGTAACTGGGGTTACTGTTGGTGTGTAAGTTGCTGTAACTGAAGTACCGTTCTTATCAACACGTTTAACCGTTACGCCTGTACCTGTACCAGTGAATGATTTTTCTGGAACAAAGGTTACAGTTCCGTCTGGAGCAACTGTGTAAGTTCCTTCTCCTGGAATTGTCTTCGTAGTTGAGCCATCGTCAAAGGTTGCAGGTGTATCATCATCCATTGGGATTGCAGGGTTACCAGGTGTGAAGCTTGGGGTACCTGTTTGAGTTTGACCTTGGATGTCTGTAGATGTTGCAGGATCAGCAGTTGGTACAACAGGAGTGATCTTAGGTGTGTAAGTTGTCTCAGCAACCGTTCCGTTCGTATCTTTACCTTGAACCTTAACTGGAACAACATCACCTGAGTAAGATTTATCCGTTGGTGTGAAGGTTACAACACCTGTTTCTTTATCAACAGTGAAGGTACCGATCACATCACCTGCTGGTGATTTCGCATCAACTGATGCTGCTGGCTGACCATTTTCGTCAAGGAGAGTAATGGTATCCTTGTCGATTGGTGCAACTGGGTCACCTTCAGTGAAGGTTACAGTTCCAGTTTGAACCACACCTTGAGGGGCTTCTGATTCAGCTGGAGTTGCTGTTGGAGTTACTGGTGTCACAGTTGGTGTGTACTTAGCAGTAACTGGAGTACCGTTCTTATCGACACGTTTAACCGTTACGCCTGAACCTTCTCCTGTGAATGATTTTTCTGGTACAAAGGTTACGGTTCCGTCTGGAGCAACAGTGTAAGTTCCTTCACCTGGAATGTTCTTGGTTGTTGAGCCATCTTCAAATGTTGCAGGTGTATCATCATCCATTGGAACATTTGGATTACCTGGTGTGAAGGTTGGTGTACCTGTTTGCGTTTGACCTTGTTTGTCAGTAGATGTTGTATCTTCTGCAGTTGGTGTTACCGGTGTTACAGTTGGTGTGTAGGTTGCAGAAGCTTTTGTTCCGTTCTTATCTTCGCGGACAACTGTCACTGCTGGTGCAGTTCCGACGAATGATTTCTCAGGAACGAAAGTAACTGTTCCGTCTGAAGCTACTGTGTAAGTACCAACTCCCTCAACTGTCTTGGTAGTTGAGCCATCATCAAATGTTGCTGGAACATCATCGTTCATTGGCACACGACTATCGCCTTCAGTAAATACAGGCTTACCTGTTTGAGTTGCACCTTGAATATCAGTTGTTTCAGCTGGTGTAGCTGTCGGTGTGACAGGAGTTACAGTTGGTGTGTAAGTTGCAGAAGCTTTGGTTCCGTTCTTATCTTCACGAACAACCGTCACTGCTGGAGCAGTTCCAGTAAATGATTTCTCAGGAACAAATGTAACAGTTCCGTCTGCAGCTACTGTATAAGTACCAACGCCATCAACTGTCTTAGTTGTTGAGCCATCGTCAAATGTGGCTGGAACATCTTCATTGATTTCTACCGTTTTCTCAACGCCATCAACTGTTACGGTTCCACCCTTGAATTCAGGTTTACCTGTTTGAGTAGCACCTTGAATATCCGTTGTTTCAGCTGGTGTAGCTGTTGGGGTTACTGGAACAATTTCAGGTGTGTAGGTTGTATCCACCTTGATGCCATTTGAGCTTTCAGCTTGAACCTTAACAGGCGTTACCTTACCTGTATAAGATTTATCAGTTGGTGTGAAGGTCACTTGTCCAGTTGCTGGATCAATTGAGTACGTACCGATTTCAGTTGTACCATCTTCAGCATAGGCTGGCGTAGTCGCCACTTCATTACCATCTTTGTCCAAAAGTGTGTAGCTATTATCTTTGATTGTAATAGCTTTATCTTGACCATTTACTTGAACAGTTGCACCTTCAAAGGTTGGTGTTCCAGTTTGTGTCGCACCTTGGATATCTTTAGATGTAGCTGGTTTAGCTGTTGGAACAGCTGCTACAACTGTTGGTGTGTAACTTGCATCTGAAGTGATGGTTGAAGTCTTACCATCTTCATTTGTAATCGTCGCTATTGCTTGAATTTTCACGCCAGTTGCAGTTCCGACAAAGTCTTTTTCAGGAGTAAAGGTTACTGCTCCGGTAGTAGGATCGATTGTGTAAGTACCTTCACCTGCTACTGTTACAGTTGTTTCATCTGTTGGTTGACCTGTTGCAGGGTCAATCAATTTCTTACTTGTAATTTGAGCAGTCTCATCATCACTCAAAGCAAATGTTGGAGTTTCAGTTTGAGGAATATTTTGAATGTCTTCAGAAACTTTATTTGTTGGAGTAAGAGTGACTGGATTAACAGTTGGTGTGTAAGTTGCAGATGCTTTAGTTCCGTTCTTATCTTCACGAACTACTGTTACAGCTGGTGCAGTACCAGTAAAGCTTGGTTCTGGAACAAATGTTACAGTTCCGTCTGCAGCTACTGTATAAGTACCAACGCCATCAACAGTCTTAGAAGTAGATCCATCATCGAAGGTTGCTGGAACGTCATCATTCATTGGTACACGGTTATTACCTTCAGTGAAGGTTGGTTTGCCAGATTGGGTTGCACCTTGAACACCTGTTGTTTCAGCTGGTGTCGCAGTTGGTGTTACCGGTGTAACTGTTGGTGTGTAAGTCGCAGAAGCTTTGGTTCCGTTCTTATCTTCACGAACAACAGTTACAGCAGGTGCAGTTCCAACAAATGATTTTTCTGGTACAAAGGTTACTGTACCGTCTGCTGCCACTGTGTAAGTACCAACACCATCTACAGTCTTCGTAGTTGATCCATCATCAAATGTTGCTGGAACAGCGTCGTTCATAGGCACACGGCTATCGCCTTCAGTGAATTCAGGTTTGCCTGTTTGGGTTGCCCCTTGGATGTCTGTTGATTCAGCTGGTGCAGCTGTTGGGGTTACTGGTGTCACAGTTGGTGTGTATTTAGCTGTGATTTCAGTACCGTTCTTATCAACACGTTTCACTGTTACGCCTGAAGCAGTTCCAGTGAATGATTTTTCTGGGACGAAAGTTACGGTTCCATCTGGAGAAACAGTGTATGTACCTTCTCCATCTACTGTCTTAGTCGTTGAACCATCTTCGAAGGTAGCTGGTGTATCCTCATCAATTGGAACATTTGGATTGCCTTCCGTGAAGGTTGGTTTACCTGTTTGAGTTTGACCTTGGATATCAGTTGATGTAGCATCTTCAGATGTTGGAACAACTGGAGTAATCTTAGGTGTGTAAGTTGTTTCTACTGTTGTACCGTTAGTATCCGCAGCTTGAACCTTAACTGGGACAACATCGCCGGAATAAGATTTATCCGTTGGTGTGAAGGTCACAACACCTGTATCTTTATCAACGGTGAAGGTACCAATTTCTTTACCTTCTGGTGACTTAGCAACTACAGATGTTGCTGGTTGACCATTTTCATCAAGAAGAGTAATGGTATCCTTGTCGATTGGTGCAACTGGGTCACCTTCAGTAAAGGTTACAGTTCCAGTTTGAACCAAACCTTGAGGTCCAGTAGATTCAGCTGGTGTTGCAGTTGGAGTTACTGGAGTTACAGTTGGTGTGTAAGCTGCAGAGGCTTTGGTTCCATTCTTATCTTCACGAACAACCGTTACGGCTGGTGCTTTACCTGTGAATGATTTCTCAGGAACAAAGGTTACTGTTCCGTCTGCGGCTACTGTGTAGGTACCAACGCCTTCTACTGTCTTAGTTGTTGAGCCATCGTCGAAAGTAGCTGGAACGTCATCATTCATTGGCACACGGCTGTCGCCTTCAGTAAATACAGGCTTACCTGTTTGGGTTTGACCTTGCTTACCTGTTGTTTCAACTGGTGTTGCAGTTGGTGTGACTGGAGTTACAGTTGGTGTGTAGGTTGCAGAAGCCTTAGTGCCATTCTTATCTTCACGGACAACTGTCACGGCTGGTGCTTCACCAGTGAATGATTTTTCAGGGACAAAAGTTACAGTTCCGTCTGCTGCTACTGTGTAAGTACCAACGCCGTCAACTGTCTTAGTAGTTGAGCCATCGTCAAATGTTGCAGCAACATCATCATTCATCGGCACACGGCTATTACCCTCAGTAAATACAGGTTTACCAGTTTGTGTAGCACCTTGGATATCTGTTGTTTCAACTGGTGTTGCAGTTGGAGTTACTGGAGTCACAGTTGGTGTATAAGTTGCGGAGGCTTTGGTTCCGTTCTTATCTTCACGAACAACCATCACTGCTGGTGCAGTTCCAACGAATGATTTTTCAGGTACGAATGTAACTGTTCCGTCTGCTGCTACTGTGTAAGTACCAACACCATCAACTGTCTTAGTCGTTGAACCATCATCGAAGGTCGCTGGAACAGCTTCATTAATCGCTACTGTTTTCTCAACGCCATCTACTGTTACAGTTCCGCCCTTAAATTCAGGTTTACCAGTTTGCGTTGCACCTTGGATATCTTCTGTTTCAGCTGGTGTTGCTGTCGGTGTTACTGGAACGATTTCAGGTGTGTATGTTGTATCCACCTTGATACCGTTTGAACTTTCCGCTTGAACCTTGGCTGGAGTTACCACACCTGTGTATGATTTATCAGTCGGTGTGAAAGTGACTTGACTAGTAGCTGAATCGATAGAGTAAGTACCGATTTCAGTTGTACCATCAGCAGCATAAGCTGGTGTACTTGTCACTTCATTGCCATCATTATCCAAAAGCGTGTAGCTATTATCTTTGATTGTAATAGCTTTATCTTCACCGTTTACTTGGACAGTAGTTCCTGCAAAGGTTGGTGTCCCTGTTTGCGTTGCACCTTGAACATCTTTAGATGTAGCTGGTTGAGCTGTTGGAACAGCAGCTACAACAGTTGGTGTGTAGGTCGCATCTGAAGTAATGGTTGCAGTCTTACCGTTAGCATTTGTAATCGTAGCAGTTGCCTGAACAGTTACTCCTTTTGCAGTACCAACAAAGTCTTTTTCTGGCGTAAATGTTACTGCTCCAGTCGTTGGGTCGATAGTATAGCTACCTTCACCTGCTACTGTCACTGTTGTTTCGTCAGTTGGTTGACCAGTTGCTGGATCCACCAATTTCTTGCTAGTGATTTCAGCAGTCTTGTCGTTACTCAAATCAAAGGTTGGTGTTTGGGTTTGAGGAACGTTTTGAATATCCGCAGAAACCTTGTCTGTAGGAGTCACTGTAATTGGTGTTACTGATGGTGTGTAAGTCGCTGAAGCTTTTGTTCCGTTCTTGTCTTCACGAACGACTGTAACCGCTGGTGCTGTTCCTGTAAAACTTGGTTCTGGAACAAATGTAACAGTACCGTCGGCTGCTACTGTGTAGGTACCAACGCCATCAACTGACTTGGTAGTTGAGCCATCATCAAATGTTGCTGGAACATCATCGTTCATTGGCACACGGCTATCGCCTTCAGTAAATACAGGTTTACCAGTTTGTGTAGCACCTTGGATATCTGTTGTTTCAACTGGTGTTGCAGTTGGAGTTACTGGAGTCACAGTTGGTGTATAAGTTGCAGAAGCTTTGGTTCCGTTCTTATCTTCACGAACAACGGTTACAGCTGGTGCAGTTCCGACGAATGACTTCTCAGGAACAAATGTAACAGTTCCGTCTGCTGCTACAGTGTAAGTACCAACTCCATCAACCGTCTTGGTTGTTGAGCCATCATCAAATGTTGCTGGAACAGATTCGTTGATTTCAACAGTCTTCTCAACGCCATCAACTGTTACAGTTCCACCCTTGAATTCAGGTTTACCTGTTTGAGTAGCACCTTGAATATCTGTTGTTTTAGCTGGTGTTGCTGTTGGAGTTACTGGAACGATCTCTGGTGTGTAAGTTGTATCAACTTTAATACCGTTTGAGCTTTCAGCTTGTACCTTAACTGGTGTAACTGCACCAGTGTATGATTTATCTGTTGGTGTGAAGGTTACTTGACCAGTTGCTGGATCGATCGTGAATGTACCGATTTCAGTTGTTCCATCTGCAGCATAAGCTGGTGTACTTGAAACCTCGTTACCATCTTTGTCCAACAATGTGTAGCTATTGGCTTTAATGGTAATAGCTTTATCTTCACCATTTACTTGGACAGTAGTTCCTGCAAAAGTTGGTGTCCCTGTTTGTGTTGCACCTTGGATATCTTTAGAAGTTGCAGGGTTTGCAGTTGGAACTGCTGGCACAACAGTTGGTGTGTAGGTCGCATCTGAAGTAATGGTTGCAGTCTTACCATTGGCATTTGTAATGGTAGCAGTTGCCTGAACAGTTACTCCTTTTGCAGTACCAACAAAGTCTTTTTCTGGCGTAAATGTTACTGCTCCAGTCTTTGGGTCGATAGTATAGCTACCTTCACCTGCTACTGTCACTGTTGTTTCATCAGTTGGTTGACCAGTTGCGGGATCCACCAATTTCTTGCTTGTGATTTCAGCAGTCTTATCATTACTCAAATCAAAGGTTGGTATTTGGGTTTGAGGAACGTTTTGAACATCCGCAGAAACCTTGTCTGTAGGAGTCACTGTGATTGGTGTGACAGTTGGAGTGTACTTAGCTGTTGCAGTCTTAATGTACTCCTCTTGAACCTTACCATTTTTATTGCGTCCAACTGGTGCTGATAATGTAACATCCACACCTTTGGCTGTTCCAACAAAGTCTGGTTCTGGAGTGAAGGTTACTTCTCCAGTTGAAGGATTAATGGTGTAAGTTCCTTCCCCTTCAACTGTTACAGATGGCTCATCAATCGTGCGACCTGTAGCTGGATCTACCAACTTAGCAGGATATTCTGCACTTGGAGTGATTGCAATCTTGTCACCATTTGAGTTAGTCGCAGTTGTGTTAAAGGTCGGTGTTTCTTTTTGAGTTGCTCCTTGAACATCAGTCGATGTCTTGTCAACCCCTTCGATTTCAATAGGAGTGACTGTTGGAACATATTGACCATCCATGGTATTTAACTGACCATTAATGTTTGCTTCTTGGTCTGGGAATTTTGTTGACCAACCAGTATCATAACCATTATTATCTGAACGACGGATAGAGATACCATCAGCTGTTCCAAGGAAGTTATCTTCTGGGATAAACTCAACGTCTACATCTTTACCGTTGGCAGTAATCTTGTACTTCCCTTGACCTGGTACGACATAGTAACCTTCTGCATCAAGAGTTGCACGGTTACCATCTTTATCAACGATGTATGGTTCTACCGTTTCGTCAATAACGGCACTAGAATTAAGCTCATACTTGTGTTCACCACGAGCTGTAAAGGTTACAGTTGCAGTTTGCTTCGCCCCTTGAGGACCACTTGTTTCCTTGAATTCCCCTTTTGGTGGGTGCGTAATTTGAGTTCTGAAGTCTTCCACTTCCCCTGAGAAAGCCATACCAGTTGGGCTCTCAATCTCGGTAGCTTTCTTAGCGATACGAACACGAGCACCTAGTTCTTTAACGCTTGGATCGACGTAAGTCTTGCTGTTTGCAAAGGTCAACTCAACAGTGCCATCTTGTGTGATTGTAGCGAGATTTGAGCGTTCATCCTCATCGAATTTACCATTTTGGTTAAAGTCTACCCAACCATAGATATGTGCTTCTGAAGCTCCATCTGTATGAGCTTCTACTGACAGCTTGTAGTTACCTGGGCGTGTACGGTCCATCTTGATCATCTCATTGGTTGTCCCTTTGAGATCGCTTGGAAGCAATTGGTTAATTCCTTCATCGGCCGTAGTTGCCTTATCATCACCGAACCAGTCGAGAGTTGTATTCTCATCCATATCTGGGCTTACGCTACCAATGTACGGTTGATTTACTTTAGCTCCAGTGACGCCATCTACAGTTGCAATGGTATGAACTGCCTTACCATATGACTCAGGAGCATCCCCTTCATCAAGTGGGAAGAATCCTAGCATGGCAGACTGTTTACCAGCTGAAGCGATATAAAGTCCCACTTCAGATGCTCCACGTGTCATCACGAGTGGAACTGTTCTATTTCCTTCAGAAATGTTTGGTCCAAAGATACCGGTTCCTAGACCACTCGTAACTTGGTCAGGATTTCCAAAATACTTCCATGCTACTGGTTTCTTATCTGGTCCAGCTTGAGGAGAATTATCACGAAGTTGTCTTAGGTTAATGTTATTATATTTAGGTTTAGAACCAAAAAGATTCTCTGTATCTTGTGGTTCATAAGGAACAGAGGTAGCTGGTCTAGTAGTTTTCTTCCATTCCCCAATGTGCTGCCAACCTTGTCCGTTGGTAGTGAACATAACAAATTCACCAGGGTTAGCAGACTCTCCATCAGCCATGACAACAGCCGGTTTAACAGATTTACCACGGAAGGTTGCAGAAATTTCAAACTGAACTCCAATATTCCCACCATTATATGCAGAACTCATGGTAGTCTTTTTGGATTTCGTATCAATGTTTTCAAATTTGATTTCAGTCCAACGGTTTTGGGCATCAGCGATAACGTCGGCTTCTTTGCCATCAGCAAAATATTGCCTAGCAATTGGTGAAGTAACACCCTTTACATATCCATTTTTTGCATTTGGATCATAGGTCGCTTTTTCAGCTTCTGTAGCCCCTTGTTCTTCCATCCGTTTTTTATAGATTTCAGTCGCTTGGAATGGTTTCAAGGATTTGACTTTTACAGTGACTACATAACCTGGCATTATTTCCTTAGTATAGGTAGCCCCAACTTGAAGTGCTAAGCTCTCTTCTAACTCATTTGGTTTAAGTTCATTTTTAGCGACCTGGATTATTTTTGCTCCTGTCCAGTTAGCTACATCTCCAAAGTCCAACCAAGCGATTTGGCTCGCTAAAGATTTGGCATCAACATTTGTAGTAAAGCCTGGTTTTTCAACTTTTGGAGTTGAGGTTGCATCTTCAACATCATCCCCAATCAAGCTTTCGTCATTAGGGTCACCGATTGCACGACGTGAACGACGTCGACCAGAAGTTTCTGCTGTTACAACAGGTTGCTCTATAGCAGACGCTTCGGCACCACTTGAAAGAGCATTCGTTGTAGAAGCTTCTGCTTGAACGTCCACACCTTGTGCTTCAGATGCTGTTTCTGAAGCAGGTGTCTCAGATGATGCTGATGTAACAGAGGCTGTCGTTGAAACTCCCGTAGTATTGCCTACACTTGTAGAGCCAGCAACACTAGTGGTAGATGCTGCAGTAGTTGCTGACGTTGACGAAGCTGCTTGAGATGTTGTCTCACTAGAAGCTCGTGTTGTAGACGTTTCAGAAGTAGCTGCGCTAGCATTTGAAACGGTTTGAGACTGACTATTAGTCTCAGAACTTGATAAGAAATTTGCGACTTCCGTCGAAGCTTGAGCAGCAACAGCATTCTGAGAAGATGTCTCATCACTCACTGTAGCAGTAGTGCTAGCTACATCTCCTGCTTGGACTTGGTTAGCTGTTTCATCGGCAGATACTTGACTAGCAGTACCAACCATAACCAGAGTTCCAAGAAGAACGGAGCAAACCCCTACATTCAGCTTACGAATCGAAAATCGACTTATACGATCATTAAATAAATCTTTACCCACTTTGGTAATCCTCCACACTTATACTATTAAGTATCTCACCCCTCAATGAGATTAAAAGTATTTAAAAATACTAATCGTTAAATATTTTAACAAAATTCCTAATATTTGTGAAAAGAAATGCTCTTATTTTCAATTTCTTTATAAGGTTCACTTAAAAATAATCATGTAAACAGTAGAATGATTATAGATATCACTATTTTTATAAACATTTCAATTAATAATTTTATAATTATTTACTTTTAGAATTGTCAGTAAAAAGAAACTTATGATTTCATTTTTTTCAAAAATCGATTTTCAGAATTAATAATTCATTAGAACTTTTAAATTAGTAAGTCATTATTTAAATAAAAATGGTTGGTTATCTACCCAGTACTTCTAAAAAATATAGCTTTTAACCATCTTAACTATAGTTTATAAGTCTATTTAACGACATTTTTTATCCTGTTGTTTTCAAGAAAAGCAAAATTTCTTTGAAAAGATAATTTCCCTCTTCTCTAAATATCTTCTAGGCCATATGACACTTAGAACTAAATCTGTTTAAAATACAAACTAAATCAGCTATCTTGCTTTAAACCATTTGGAATAAATATGATATTCTTCACTTGTTATTATTATCCAATTGATTTACCTACCTACGAAAAAAGCTCTATAATCTCTTCAATAGTTTAACCTACTAAATCGATTATAGAGCCAAAAAAGAAGATCCTAAAGACCTTCTTTCAATTTAAGTTCTACTTAAATTATTTTACTGTGCGGATACGCATAGTGTTTGTACCACCTGTACCTACTGGAACACCAGCAACGATAACAATGTTATCACCAGATTCTACAAGACCTGATTCCAATGCAACTTTTTCAGCAACATCAAACATATCATCAGTTGAGCTTGGTTTTTCAGTAACTACTGGAATAACACCCCAGTTAAGCATCAATGATTTTTGAGTAATTTCATCGAATGTTACAGCCAAAATATCAGCTTCTGGACGGTATTTAGAAATCAAACGAGCAGTGTTACCTGATTCAGTAAGAGCAACAACAAGTTTGATATCCATTGAGTTAGTAGCATCTTTAACTGCAGACGCAACTACTTCAGTCTTAGTTGAACGGTCAAATGTTGATGAATCAAGACGACCATACTCTTTAAGAAGAGTTTGAGCGTTTTTATCAATTGTAGCCATTGTACGAACTGATTCAACTGGGTATTTACCATTTGCAGATTCACCAGAAAGCATTGTAGCATCTGTACCATCGATAACTGCGTTGAATACATCAGATACTTCAGAACGAGTTGCACGTGGTTTATCTGTCATTGTTTCAAGCATGTTAGTAGCTGTAACAACAACTTTACCAGCAGCGTTTACTTTTGTGATGATCATTTTTTGGTAAACTGGAACCATTTCGAATGGTACTTCGATACCCATGTCACCACGAGCGATCATGATACCGTCAGCAGCTTCGATGATTTCATCGATGTTATCGATACCTTGTTGGTTTTCGATTTTGGCCAACAATTGAACGTGACCATTACCAGTTTCTTCACAGATAGCACGAACTTCTTGTACATCTTTTGCAGTACGTACGAATGAGATAGCGATAAAGTTAAGACCTTGTTCAAGACCAAAACGGATATCAGCGTTATCACGTTCAGCAAGTGCTGGGAAAGGAATTTTAGTGTAAGGGATGTTTACACCTTTTTGTTTAGCGATGATACCATCATTTTCAACATCAACGATGAATTCACGTTTTTCAGCATCTTTGTCTACAACACGAAGACCAAGTTTACCATCATCGACAAGAACTTGTTTACCAACTTCTACATCGTCAAAAACGTCAAGTGCACCTGCAACGTTCAAAGCGATAACGTCGCGAGTTGATTTGATACCTTGTTTAGTAGCAACACGAATTTGTTCACCAGTTTTGTATGAATACTCTTTAGCATCACCTTCGAACAATTCAGTACGGATTTCAGGTCCTTTTGTATCAAGAAGGAAACCTACTTTTTGACCAGCAAGGTCTTCTGCCATACGAACGACATCCATACGTTCACCTTGTTCAGCGTGGTCACCATGTGAGAAGTTGAAACGGAAAACGTTGGCACCTTCCTTGATCAATTGAGCAATGTTTTTAGCAGATGCTTCACGGTCAAGTTTTTCACCCCAGTAACCATCTTCACCAAATTTTTTGCCGCCACGGATTTCAACCGCAGGACCAAGTGTTGCAACGATTTTTACACGTTTATTCATGATAAATAAAACTCCCTTATATTTTTTGTCGCATTAGCGACGGTTTAACAATAATTTAAGTAACTGAGATTAGCTCAAGTTAGACAATGAACGGTTAAGGTCTGCAAAGTCAAGACGTGCTTTGTGAGGATTATTGACGATAATTTTACCGTCTTCAGTAAGACTGAACAAAGCTCCTTCTTCTGCTGTACCAAGGATTGGGCTTTCAACAAGCTCTTCATTGTGGATACCAACAGCTACACCACCAATACCTTGTTTAAGGAGGTCAACCGCATGTGCACCCATCCATGAAGCAAGAACACGGTCACGCGCAGTTGGTGAACCACCACGAACCACGTGTCCAATGTTTGTTGCACGAAGATCTGAAGTATCTCCAGCTTCTTTCATTTTAGCTGCAAATTCTTCAGCACCCATGACACCTTCAGCAACTACGATTACATGGTGAGTTTTAGCACCTGATTCGTAACCTTCTTTAACTTTACGTACAACTTCATTAATATCATACTCTTCTTCAGGTACGATAATTTGGTCTGCACCAGAAGCAATGCCAGCCCAAAGAGCGATATCACCGGCGTTACGTCCCATAACTTCAACGACGAAAGTACGTCCGTGACTGAAAGCAGTGTCTTGAATCTTATCGATAGCTTCTGTTGCTGTTGCAACAGCAGTATCAAAACCAATTGTATAGTCTGTACCAACGATATCGTTATCGATAGTTCCTGGAAGACCAACAGCTGGGAAACCATGTTCAGTCAAACGCATAGCACCATGGTAAGAACCATCTCCACCAATAACTACTACACCTTCGATTCCATGTTTTTTAAGTTGCTCAATACCTTTAAGTTGACCCTCAAGTTGGGCAAACTCAGGATAGCGAGCAGACTGAAGGAAAGTTCCACCACGGCTGAGGATGTTGTCTACGCCTTTGGCATCAAGTTGGAAGATATCTCCTTCAACCATACCAGCGTATCCACGGTTAATGCCGAAGACTTCAATTCCTTCAGAAATTGCTTTGAGAACAACTGCACGAGCGGCAGCATTCATACCAGGGGCATCTCCACCACTAGTCAAAACAGCAATACGTTTCATTATTCCTGATACTCCTTTTATATATTTAACATTTTCATTATAACACAAAGAATTCTAAATGGCTTTAAATTTGAAAATATTTATTGTTTTTTTTACCGTAAAACCGTTTTCAGCACATAAGGTGCTAATTCCCGATTAAGTTCCTCGTTCTTAGTTACTCTGTATCTTTGACTAACGATAGTTTCCTTACTTCCTTGATAACGGATAATGACAGGAATGTGTCCAGGATACTTAGCTAATATTTGAGAAACTTCTATGTCTTTATCATGATTCTCAAGTAAAATCCAAAAACGCTCCGTGCTAGCTTCCTCCATGTTTGACAAGATTAACTGAATGCGTCCATCACGCTCCTGGGTCCGTCCATCAAGATAAAAGAGACCACCTTCACTTAATTTATCCTTATGATAGAAATAAGTTTCTGGAAATAGGGTAACATCAAGTTTATTGATCCCATCAGTGACGTTCAGAAAGGCCATCTGATCACCTTTTTTAGTTCTGATAATTCGAACGGATTCTATCTGAACCAAAACCATTGCCTTAGTATTAACAGCCAAATCAGAAATGGCTTGATAGGGACGAGAGGCCATTTTTTGAGCCAAGTGTAAAGGATGGGGGCTAAGCCCAACTCCTAGTAACTCCTGTTCTAAATTATAACGATCCTTCTGGCTATAGTCTTCATAATCAACCCAAGAGTAGGATGACTCTGCAAACAAACTTCCTAACTCATTGACAAAAGTAAAGAGGTTGCTTAAATTACCAATGATTTTCTGACGATTTGGTTCAAAAATATCAAACAAACCAATCTGGATAAGAGGTGTCAGACTATCAACTTTCTGATATTTGCTAGGAATACGTGTCAAAAAGTCTTCTATAGAAATGTATTTACCATTTTGTTTGCGATCCTCAATAATCCAAAGGGCAAAATCTCTTGGCAAGCCTTTGATAGTCTTAAGACCTAATACAATCTTTCCATCTGAAATCTTGTCCAGATAGGGAATTCTATTAATATCAAGGCTGGCTAGAGAAAAGCCATTTTCAATTGCATCCTTAATGTAATCACTAGACGAATAGTTTAACATGACGTCATAGAAAATCTGAGGGTAATGCGTTTTGAAATAGGCTAATTGAAAGGCTAGTGCTGAATAAGCATAGGCATGACTTCTATTAAAGCCATAACCTGCAAACTTAGCCATCATACTAAAGAGTCGTTCAGCAATCTGTGGGTTACGTCCCAACCGACGACTTCCTTCCATGAACTCTTCGGACATCTTGGACATTTCATTGGCATCTTTTTTCGACATTGCCCGACGAAGCAAATCGGCTTTTCCGAGTGTAAAGCCTGCAAATACTTGGGCAATCTGCATAACCTGCTCCTGATAAAGCATGATACCATACGTAGGCTCAAGGATTGGTGCAACTACTGGATCAATCAAATCTACTTTTTCCTTACCATACTTACGAGCGATGAAATTATCTGTATAATCGCTAGCTCCAGGTCGGTTAAGAGAGGTTGTCGCTACCACTTCTTCGAACTTAGCGGGTTTAATCCGTTTAAGAAGGTTAATAGCACCCGCCTGCTCAAACTGAAATATTCCCTTAGTTTTACCCTTGGCAAAAAGAGCTAGGGTCTGAGGATCTTCCAAATCAATTGATTTGATATCTATAGCGACTCCCTGCTCTTCTTCAAGTTTCTCCTTCATTTTTTGAACAAAGGTCAAATTACGGAGGCCCAAGAAATCCATCTTAAGCAAGCCGTTGGCTTCGACCGCGGAGGCATCGTACTGAGTAACCATCATATCCTCACCAGCTTTTAGAGGAATATGGTTGGTTAGGTCATCGTCACTCATCACTATACCAGCAGCATGGATTGAGGTCTGTCTTGGCTGGCCTTCAATAGCCTTAGCAATCTCAAAAGCCCTCTGAAATTCTTGTCTTTGATTAATCAACTGTCTAAATGACATATTCTTCTCATAGACAGAGGTCAAGGTGTCACGAAAAGAAATCTTTTTACTAAGTTGTGACAGTTCAAATTCCTTGGCTCCGAAACGTTTAAAAACATCTCGGATAGCCTGTTTGGCCCCAAAAGTTGAAAAAGTAACAATCTGAGCAGAGTGCTTACTACCATAACGGTCCCTAACATAATGAAGAAACTCGCTTCGATAGATATCAGGCAAGTCGATATCTATATCAGGCATGCTATAACGTTCTTCATTTAGAAAACGCTCAAAAAGCAAGTCATTTTTAACGGGATCAATTCCAGTAATATCAAGGACATAAGCCACCAAGCTTCCTGCAGCAGACCCACGTCCCATTCCCATATAATAACCACGGCTACGCCCAAAGCGTAATAAGTCCCAGACAATCAAGAAATAATCATCAAATCCCATCTGATGAATGATAGACAATTCTTTGTCTAAACGTTCCTGATAAACTGCTTCGCTTAACTTTTTTGTTTCTAATCCAGATTGGGCTAATTGACGTAATTGGTCAACTGCTGGCATATCACGATTAAAACGGGGAAGCTTCAAATCCGTATCAAATTGATAAGTAATGTCTGAAACAAGTTGCTCCAAATTGTTCAAAGCCTCTGGAATATCACTATATGCACTTTCCATTTCTTGAGGCGAGAAAAGAAGCTGATTCATAGGACAAATAGAGGCCTCTGACAAGGAAACGTTTTGTGAGATGGCATGCAACATCTGAATCGTCGAGCGGTCTGCATTCTCAAAATAACGCACTGTATGTAAAGGAATTACAGGATAATCAAACTCTTTGCCAGCATCTTCTGGCCTTATCCCAATAAAAACCTCTGAACCAAGAGTCATCCCTGGCTCCCAGTCTTCACTCGGAAGGATGAGGGCAATAGCATTTAGATAGTCCGAAAAAGCTGTAAACTCGCGTTGCCCTGAGGAGAGCTCTGTTGCCAACTTCATCAAATTTTTATAGCCCTGATTATTTTTTGCTAATAGACGAAAAGGAATTTTTCTTCCCTCGTAAAATAGATTAGCTTCCATACCAATCAAAGGACGTAAACCCTTGCTACTTGCAAACTGAGCAAAATGATAAGCAGCATAGAGATTGTCACGATCCATCAAACCAAGGGCTTGATAGCCAAGCTCTTTGGCACGCTTAATGTAGGTGGTCAAATCTACAACACTATCCATGAAACTATAGACAGATTTTGTATCCAATTGTGCAAACATGAAGGCCTCCTTTCTATCCTTCTATTATAGCATACGCTCCTTGTAAAAACGCCTCTACCATGTTAACTGTTTCAAACAAAAAGAATGAGATAGAACAACACCTTAAACATTGTCCTTATCCCATTCTTTTAAGTCCTCATTATTATTTTACAAACACATCATTGTTTCTTATTGCCAATATGATGGGCGTTGTTTTTCATAGGCAGCAATCAAATCTTCATATTGAAGAGTGATTCCAATATCGTCAAGCCCTTCAACCAATTTACGTTTCCACTCATGATCGATATCAAATGGAAACTCTCCTGCTGAAGATTTAATCACTTGGTTTGGAAGGTCAATCGTAATTTCCTCACCTGCAGGAAGAGCAGCCAATTTTTGACGGACTTCCAAAGGTTGAACGATTGGCAACATACCATTCTTCAATTCATTGTTATAGTGAATATCTGAAAATGATCCAGCAATAACACAACGGAAACCGTAATCTTCCAATGCCCATGCAGCGTGTTCACGAGATGACCCCGAACCAAAGTTATCACCAGTAACCAAAATGGTCGCATCGCGATACTCAGGTTTATTGAAGACGAAATCAGGATTTTCATCGTAATCATCATTAAGGTAACGCCATTCAAACATCAAATTCTTACCGAAACCTTTTTTATCAACAGCTTTCAAGAATTGTTTGGGAATGAGTTGGTCCGTATCGATATTATCATTCATCAAAGGTACTGATTTCCCTGTATAGACGGTAAATTTTTCCATTATCTTCTCCCTTATGCTTGAACTTCTGGCATATCGCGGACATCTACAAATTTACCAGCGATTGCTGCAGCTGCTGCCATTGCTGGACTACAAAGGTGAGTACGAGCACCATATCCTTGACGTCCCTCGAAGTTACGGTTACTTGTAGATGCACAGTGCACACCTTCTGGAACATGGTCTGGGTTCATACCAAGACACATTGAACAACCTGGATCGCGCCATTCAAATCCTGCATCCATGAAAATTTTATCCAAACCAAGACGTTCAGCTTCTTTCTTAACTGGACGCGAACCTGGAACAACAATAGCTGTCAATGTCGGTGCGATATGTTTTCCTTTAACGAATTTAGCAGCTAACTCAAGGTCGCTAAGACGTGCGTTAGTACAAGAACCAATGAAGACATAGCCAAGATCGATATCTTTAGCATATTCACCAGGCTTAACGTCCATATACTCGTAGGCACGTTCATCATTAAAGTCCTTGATTTCTGGGAATGGTTGATCAAACTCAACACCCATTTCAGGGTTAGTTCCCCATGTAACCATAGGTGCCAATTCTGAAACATCAATAGTAATCACTTTATCATATTCAGCATCTGGATCTGAAACCAAAGTTTTCCAGTCGGCTACTGCTTCTTCGAATTTCTCACCCTTAGGTGCGCATGGACGCCCCTCAACATAATCATAAGTTTTTTGGTCTGGATTCATAAGACCCATCTTAGCACCAAATTCAATAGACATGTTACAGATGGTCATGCGTTCATCCATTGAAAGAGCATCGATAGCTTCACCACAATATTCAACTGCGTATCCTACACCAGCATCAACGCCATAGCGTGCAATGAGTGCAAGAATAAAGTCTTTTGAATAAACACCTGGCTGTGGTTTACCAACAAATTCAACCTTCATTTTCTTCGGTTTCACTTGCCACAAACATTGTGTCGCAAAGACATGTTCTACCTCAGATGTACCAATACCAAAGGCAATAGCACCAAAGGCACCATGAGTAGCCGTATGACTATCTCCACAAACGACAAATTTTCCTGGTTGACTACGACCTGTTTCAGGACCAACCATGTGGACAATCCCCTGACGAGCAGTACCGTGGGTAGCCGCATCAATACCAAATTCCTCAACGTTTTTCGCCAAAGTATCAATTTGGTTTTTAGAAATAAGGTCACGAATGTTAAAAATATCAACCGTAGGGACGTTGTGGTCTGTCGTACCAAAAGTTAAATCTGGGCGACGAACTTTACGTCCAGCATCACGAAGTCCTTGAAAGGCCTGTGGACTTGTAACCTCGTGAATATAATGCTGATCCACATACATTAATTGTGGTTCGCCCTCGTTTCCAGTAACGACGTGGCGTTCCCAAAGTTTATCAAAAATTGATTTTCCGCTCATAAAATACTCCAATTATTATCTAAGGATTGGTTAATCCGAAAGTTTCGTTAGGATAAGGTATAAAAGAAGAACATCCATAACAATTCCTATAAGCCAGCAAAGCTTAAAGTACCATTTGTTAATTTTGTGTCTAAAAAGTCTTCCACCTATAAAGGCACCGATACCACCAAAAATAAGGGTCTGCAATAATAATACCTTCTCAGAAATCCGTCTCTTATGTCGAATAGCCTTTCTTTTATCAAGTCCATAAACACATAAAACAAGGAGATTCCATACCAACAAAACACTTAGTAACACTAGTTTTAGTGTCATGAGTTTAGAGATTGCTAATAATAGCTGCTGTCATTTCAGCAGTCGAAGCCTGACCACCCAAATCACGTGTCAAGATACCTTGATTCAAGGTCTTATCAACAGCATTTTCAATCAATTCTGCCCCTTCAGTTTCATTGAAACTTTCACGCAACATCATAGCTACTGATAAAATCATTGAAATTGGGTTGGCGATACCTTGACCAGCGATGTCTGGTGCTGAACCATGGATTGGTTCATAAAGACTCGGACCATTTTCAGAATGACTAGCAGATGGCATAACACCTAAAGTTCCTGGAAGGACACTTGATTCATCAGACAAGATATCTCCAAAAAGGTTTTCTGTCACAACCACGTCAAAACGAGCTGGGTTGGTAATCATGATCATTGCCGCACTATCGACGAGTTGGTGTTCAAGAGTTACATCTGGAAACTCCAAAGAAACTTCATCAGCAATCTTACGCCACAATTTAGAAGTTGCCAATACATTTTGTTTATCAATACTAGTGACCTTTTTGCCACGACCTTGGGCAATCTTGAAAGCACGACGCATGATACGACGAATCTCATCTGCTGAATAATCATTGATATCACGAGCCTTATCTTCTTCGAGAATATGTTCACCAAAGTAAATACCACCTGTAAGCTCACGAACAACGACGAAGTCTACTCCTTCGATACGCTCAGGTTTAAGAGGTGACAAGTGTTTCAAAGCATCAAAGATGCGGACAGGACGGATATTAGCAAAGAGATTCAACTCTTTACGAATGGCCAAGAGTCCTTGCTCAGGACGAACTGGCGCATTGTCATATTTAGGTCCACCAATTGCAGCCAAGAGGATAGCATCTGCTGATTTAGCAGCATCCAAAGTTGACTTAGGAAGTGGATGACCTTCGGCATCAATACCAGCACCACCAAATGGTTTAGCATCAATGTCATAATCAAATCCAATTTTTGAAGCTACTTTTTCAAGAACTTCAAGACCCGCTGCCATAATCTCAGGTCCAATTCCATCACCTGAAAGTGTTACAATTTTCTTTGTCATGTTTAAATCCTCTTTGGCTTATGGAAGGTCACGATAAGAAACTTTACGTGCCATCTCACCAGCATTTTCTTTTTGAACCAATGTATTAGCATTGATATAGGCAATTGCTGATGCTTTCAAGACATCAAAGTCCAAACCAGATGCATTGAAAATAGTATCTGTATCTACATTTTCAACAGTTACAAGTACACGCGCTTGCGCATCAATACCATCAGTTACAGCGTCAATATTATAAGAAGTCAAGCGAACTGTTTGGTTGAAGAATTTGTCAATAGCATTGAAGATAGCTTCAACTGACCCTTGACCATTGGCCAAAAATTCTACAGATTCACCGTCTTCATTAGCCAAGCTTACTGTAGCAGTGATTGTTTCATCAGCATTAGTAGTCAAGCGAAGATCTTCGAAGTGGAAACCTTCTGGATTATCTACACTAGTACCAGCAACAAGTGCACGAATGTCTGCATCTGTGATATCATGTTTTTTCCCAGCCAAGACTTTAAATTTGGCAAAGAGTGGTTTGATATCTTCTTCAACAAAGTCAAGCTCAAGTTCTTTCAATTTTTCAACAAAGGCATGACGTCCTGACAATTTACCAAGAGGAAGACTGTTACTCTTCACACCTACCAATTCTGGTGTGAAGATTTCATAAGTTTGTGGGTTCTTAAGAACACCATCTTGGTGGATACCTGATTCATGAGAGAAGGCATTTCCACCAACAACAGCTTTATTTTTAGGAACAGGAATTCCAGAGAAGCGAGAAACAAGCTCTGAAGTATTCATTGTTTCATTAAGAACAATATCACTTGTTGCTTGGAAGAAGTCTTCACGAATTTTCAAAGCAACAGCTACTTCTTCAAGAGCAACATTACCCGCACGCTCACCAATACCATTGACTGTTCCCTGAACACGTCCAGCACCATGTTTAATTGCTGTCAAAGTATTTGCAGTTGCCATACCAAGGTCATCGTGGCAGTGAACACCAAAGACAACTTTATGATCTGATTTAATATTTTCAGTCAAGTGATCAAAAATACGTGCAAACTCTTCTGGAGTCGTAAAGCCAACTGTATCAGGAATATTAATATATGAGGCACCAGCATCAACTGCTGTTTGAACAACTTCAGTCAAGAAATCAAGCTCAGTACGAGTAGCATCTTCAGGAGAAAACTCAACAACTTCAAATTTTGAACGTGCATATGACACATGTTCTTTTACAGCTTCAAGAATTTCTTCTTTTGATTTCTTCAATTTAAACTCACGATGAATCGGACTTGTTGCGATAAAGACATGAATTTGTGGATACTTAGCATCTTTCAAAGCTTCATAACAAGCATCAATATCAGATTTTACTGAACGAGCCAAACCAGTAACAGAAGTTGTTGTCATAGCTTCTGCAATTTGTTTTACTGCCTCAAATGAATCTGGACTAGCTGCAGGGAAACCTGCTTCGATTACAGAAATTCCCCATTTTTCAAGTTGCTTAGCAATGGCAACTTTTTCTTTGATTGAGAAGTTAACTCCAGGTGTTTGTTCCCCATCACGAAGACTTGTATCAAAAAATTCAACTTTACGCATAGACAATCCTCTTTCTAAAAGTAAAAACGATAGTAGTAAAAAAACATCTCACTCGGAAACCCAAGCGAGATGTTTTTACCTCCCGCTTGGTAAGCCAAACAGGACTAATGCTTTTGCACTAGCCCTCATTACGCAATAGCAAAACAGTTGTAGTTGCGAATGTCATTTGACTCATTTCCTTTCGATGTATCTTGGTTAATATGATACATCTTTCCAACTTGAAAGTCAAGGAAAAATTACTGAATTGACTGACTTTTCTGACCACTATTTACATTTATTTTCAGTAAAAGAAAAAAGCTGACCGAAGTCAACTTTTTAATTGTTAATGATAACTACTTATCTCAGCTTATTTTCCGAGGTAGTATTCGTTAACAACGTTCAATTTTTCGTCAAATTCGAATACCAATGGTGGGAAGTTTGGAATTTCAACATCCATGATTTCGTCGTCTGACAATTGTTTGATGTGTTTAACAAGGGCACGGATTGAGTTACCGTGTGCACCTACGAATACGTTTTTACCATCTTTAAGAGCTGGAGCGATTTTATCTTCCCAAAATGGAAGGGCACGTTCCAAAGTAACTTTCAAGTTTTCAGCATCTGGAATTACTGAATCGTCAAGTGAAGCGTAACGACGGTCAGTGTGTGCTGAGTGCTCATCATCACGATCCATTGCTGGAGGCAATACATCGTATGAACGACGCCAAATGTGAACTTGCTCATCACCAAATTGTTCAGCAGCTTCTGCTTTGTTTTTACCAGTCAAACCACCGTAGTGACGTTCGTTCAAGCGCCATGATTTTTCAACTGGAACCCAAAGTTGGTCAGATGCTTCAAGAGCCAAGTTAGTTGTTTTGATCGCACGTTTCAATACTGAAGTGTATGCTTGATCAAATTCGATACCAGCTTCTTTGATCAATTTACCAGCGTCGATAGCTTGTTGAGTACCTTTTTCAGAAAGATCTACGTCAGCCCAACCTGTGAAAAGGTTAGCTTTGTTCCATTCAGACTCACCGTGGCGAGCGAAAACCAATTTTACCATTAGTTATGTCTCCTTTTTATTTTGGGTTAAACCCATTTACTCCCTCTATTCTACCCAAAAAACCTTGAAAAAGCTAGCATAATCCAAAAAATTCTGTAAAATTCTATTACATCCTGTCAGTCTCAAAAGCGAAGGTATTAGAAATTCACTTTAGATGCTTTTGCATATCCATTATTTCCTTGTTTTAGGCCTTCATTCATGCTAAAATGAGATGAATTAGTAACATTTTACATTGTTATCTTTAAAGGAGGATCTTATGGTTTCTACTGCTACAAAAGTTGGTCAGTTTACATTTTCTAACTGTCTTATGAATGCTGCGGGTGTTCATTGTATGACTAAGGGAGAATTGGCAGAGGTCGAGGCTTCAGCTGCAGGTTCATTCGTCACAAAAACAGGGACACTTGAAGCCCGCCCTGGTAATCCTGAACCACGTTATGTTAATGTCCCTCTTGGGTCAATCAACTCAATGGGCTTGCCAAATAACGGTTTTGAATACTACCTTGACTATGTCATTGAATTGCAAAAGCAACCCAATACAAAAAATCATTTTCTTTCACTTGTTGGTCTCTCACCTGAGGAAACGCATACTATTCTTAAAAAAGTTCAAGAAAGTGACTACGAGGGGCTTGTAGAACTCAACCTTTCATGTCCTAACGTTCCAGGTAAACCTCAAATTGCTTACGATTTTGAAACAACAACCGAGATCCTAACTGAGGTCTTCTCTTACTTTACGAAACCTCTTGGTGTGAAATTACCACCATATTTTGATATTGTGCACTTTGACCAAGCTGCTGCAGTGTTCAACCAATTCCCACTTGTCTTTGTTAACTGTGTGAACTCAATTGGTAATGGGCTTTACATTGAAGATGAATCTGTTGTCATCAAACCCAAGAATGGTTTTGGTGGTATCGGGGGTGACTACATCAAACCTACTGCCTTAGCAAACGTTCACGCTTTCTACCAACGTCTGAAACCTGAAATCCAAATTATTGGTACTGGTGGTGTCAAATCTGGTCGTGATGCCTTTGAACACATCCTCTGTGGTGCAAGTATGGTACAAGTGGGTACTGCCCTTCAAAAAGAAGGTGTCGCTGTTTTTGACCGTATTACTAAAGAACTTAAAGAAATCATGGAAGAAAAAGGTTACGAAACTCTTGAAGACTTCCGAGGAAAACTTCACTACATTGACTAGTCTACAAAAAAAGTTTGGAAGGTCTTCCAAACTTTTTTATTATTTGATGAGGATTCTCTTATTAGACAAGACCATCATCGTCACGTTCATCCCAGTCTTCAAAAGGATCCTTGCCCTCTTTCTCAGCTTGAAGACGTTTCTGACGAGCTTCTTCGATTTGTTTTTCACTTGGCTTCATCAGTTTGCTAATAGCAACAATACCTGATAGTTTAATAACAGTAAAAACCAAAAGAAAAATCAATACCACTGTTATGGTTTTCATAGATTTCCTTAACTTATTTCGTATAAATCAAAACCCCTAAAAACTTAGGGGTTTTTACATTATTTAACTGCGTCTTTAAGAGCTTTACCAGCTTTAAATGCAGGAACTTTAGAAGCTGCGATTGAGATAGCTTCACCAGTTTGTGGGTTACGACCTTGACGAGCAGCGCGTTCGCGTACTTCAAAGTTACCGAAACCGATCAATTGTACTTTTTCACCTGCAGCAAGGAATTCTTCGATAGAAGCGAAAACTGCATCTACAGCTGCTGCTGAATCTTTTTTAGTAAGCTCAGTTGCTTCTGCAACTTTAGCGATCAAATCTTGTTTGTTAGCCATTGTAACAATCCTCCAATTTATTTCTAAGCGAATAGTTTTTTTAGCGCTTGAACAAGTATTATCTTATCCTAAAAGGCCTATGAGGTCAAGTAATAAACGCTAATTTAATCGCTTTTTTGCAAAAAGTAAAGGCTTTTTAATTTATTGTCTTATAGATGTCAAATTCGATACGGTCATTAACCAAATCAAGGCTTTGAGCACGTGCTGTTATCCCCTTCTCATTCTTCATAGACTGAATATTTAGGGTAACCTTTCCCTTCTTACTATCGATGGCGATGTAATCAGGAAGGTTGGTTGAACGTTTAATCATCTTAAGGACATCCGAAACAGGCAGTTTCAAGGTTCCAGCTGAAAGCTCAGAAACATGAAGTACAATTGCTCCTGATTCACTAACAACCGGCGTAAAGTAGACATAAAGAGGAACAGGATGACCTAAAACCTTATAGCTACTTTCGAAAACAATTTTAGAATTGGTAACCTTGACCTTGAAAAGCATCTTATCGGTCGAATAATCTTGGGCAAAGCCTGTAAGAGCAGCGTCAAGCTCCTCCCTAGTCATACTATACTTACCAATTTTAGTTGCTCCCTTAGGTAGGGATACAGAACTCGTCGTCTCCACTGGAGTCATGATTCTATAGGCCACAACACTAACTAAGGCTAGATTTAAGGCCAAGAGTCCTAAAAATAACCACTTCCATATCTTACTCACCTGACCACTCCTTCTTTGTTTGGTTAATACGTTTCAAAATGGCATCTGACATAATTTGATAACCTGTATTATTTGGATGAAAATGATCATCCTCAAAAAGAGCATCATTCAGGCTATCTTGAGAAGATTTACTAGACTGAGACGAATCATCAGAGCTTGTAACACCGCCCTTACCGTCAATTCCCTTATAAAGCAAATCATTTACAGGAACAAAATAGACATTATCGTACTTCTTGCACACTTCTTCAGTAGATTGGTTCCAATTATCCACGATAGTTTGCATTTCTGTCATCTCTGGAAAATTAAGATAAAAAGGATTGTAAATACCAACAATATAAATTGGCAATGTTTTATTATTCTTACGAGCAAGCTCAATAATCTGTCCTAATCTCTTTTGATAGGCCTGAGCTGGCTTAGTGAAGGTGTCTACATTAAGATTAGTGATATTGTCCTTAATGACATGGATTACATCATTACCTCCAACTGTAAGAGTCATCACTTTAGCCTTCTTGAGATCTCTTTGAATATCCTTCTTTTCTTGCATTCTCTTGAGAATTTGATTGCTCGTATTCCCTGCGATACCATAGTTGCGAGAGGTCACTTGCCAGTCAAAATCTGACTCTAAGGCCTGAGACAAAACAGGAACAAAGCCCCCTTGATTACTACTATCACCTACACCTTGCGTAAGGGAATCACCGATAGCAACATAGGTGACCTTTTCATTTTTAATAGATTTTATCTTTTCTGCAATTTTTGATGACTGATGCGCACTAGGAACTACAAAAATGAAGAAGCCGACAAATAAGAGAAAAAGCAAGAAGAAGCCTACAAGGCTTCTAACTAATTCTGATTCTTTCCACTTATTCATAACGAACCGTTACGGCAAAGGCGCCTTCACCAGTGTGCGTTTGAATGATGGAACCAGTCTCAAGGATTGAAATTGGAGCACCCAAAACCTCAAGTTTTTCAGCCATTTCATGTGCAAAATCAGGTGTCCCTGCATAAGAAATACCAATCTCTGCCACTTTGCGATCCTTGATACTATCAATATAAGAATCCAACCATTTCGTGAATGTCTTAGCACCACGACCCTTCGCAATGGTATTTAACTGATAGTCTTTCAACTCCATAATGACACGGATATTGAGCAATGAAGATAATAGACCTGTTACACGTCCGATACGGCCACCTTTGACAAGATTCTCAAGGGTAGACACACCGATATGAAGTTCAGATTTACTTTTTACTTCTTCCACATGTGCTACAATCTCATCAAGACTTGCTCCTGCTTCAGCTAGTTTAGCTGCTTCAACAACCTGAAACTTGAGACACTGATCTGTAAAGCCTGAATCGATAACGGTTACATCTGCTCCTGACAGGCTAGCTCCTTGACGTGAGGCTTCACATGTTCCAGAGAGTGTATGCATGATGTGGATAGCCACAATCTGTTCCGCACCTTCTTTGACAAGCTTTTCATATGTCTCAGCAAACAAACCTACTGGTGGTTGGCTAGTCTTTGGTAACTCTTTACTATGCTTCATCATATCCAAGAAACGGCCTTCTTCTCGAAGATCACTATCTGAATAGATGACACCGTCCACCATAACCGACAATGGAACAACAGTGATATTATATTTTTCAACCAATTCTGGTTCAATCGTAATTGACGAATCGGTTACAATTCTGATTTTACTCATATTTTTCTCGCTTAACACAAATTTTTATTCTATTATAGCATGACTGGAAAACTTTTCCCAAGTCTTTTTCTAAAGAGAGTCATCCACCTTTAACAAGGCTCTTGCTTGGCTCAAGGCAGCCTCTGTCACATTATCTCCTGCTAACATCTTAGCAATTTCTTGCACCCTTTCCTCAGGTGTCAAGAGACGAACACGAGAGACAGTCGTCTCATTATCGCTTTCCTTAGAAATAAAGAACTGATAATCAGCAATGGCAATAACTTGTGGAAGGTGACTGATGGCCAAGACCTGACCATGACTCCCAATCTTATGAATTTTCTGAGCGATGGCTTGGGCAACACGACCTGAAACGCCAGTATCAACCTCATCAAAGACAATACTTGTTTTGTCTTCTTTGCGGGCAAAGGCTGACTTAATCGCTAACATGAGTCGAGATAATTCTCCTCCTGAAGCAACCTTAACAAGCGGTTTAAAGCCTTCACCTGGATTGGTTGAGATGTAAAACTCAACCTGCTCATTGCCATCACGGTTAAATTTCCCTTTAGTAAAGGTAACTTTAAAATCAGCCTTATCCATGTAAAGGTCGCATAACTCGTTCTTAATTTCAGCTTCAAGAGCCTTAGCTATTTGATGGCGTGCCGTTTGTAGTGTCTCTGCAGACGCTAGCAGATCTTTTTCAAGTTGCTTAAGCTCTTGTTCCATGGCATCTGACGAACTGGAATTGCCAGTCAGAAGATTGTACTCTTTACTTGAATTTTCCAGATAATCCAAGACGTCATCAACAGTTCCACCATATTTACGAGTAATTGCATTAATCGTATCTAAGCGGTGTTCAATCTCTTGCAAACGCCCAGCATCAAAGTCCAAATTATCCAAAAGGTCACCAAGTTGCTTAGTGACATCTTCAAGAACATAATAGGCTTCTGATAGATTTCCAGAGAGTTCTTTGTAATCAGAGTCATACTCTTCAAGAGACTGGAGGTCGTTCATAGCAGAACGGACATTTGAAAGGCTTGAAAAATCTTCATTATCCAGCATGACATAGGTATTAGTTAAGGTATCAGCAATCTGCTTATGGTTAAGAAGCTTATCTCGCTCCTTCATCAATGCCAAATCTTCTCCTGATTTTAGAGAGACTGCTTCAATTTCTGCAATCTGAAAAGCTAGCATTTCAATTCGAGCCTTATGCTCCTGCTCATTTTTCTGCTTTTCAAGAACAGCTTTTCTTAACTCACGATAGCGGTCAAAATACTCTTGGTATTCTTTCTTTGTTTGGAAAAATTCCTTATCCCCAAAGGCATCAAGCATGGTAATATGCAGAGCAGGTTTCATAAGTTCTTCCTGGTCATGCTGTCCATGGATATCTACCAAGAAGTGCCCAACAGCTTTAAGCGTCGTTAAATTGACCATCTGTCCATTGATGCGACTAACACTTCTACCATTTTGGAAGATTTCACGACGGATAATCAATTCATCCTCGACAGGAATCCCATTATCTTCCAAGATACTAACCAAGGCAGGATTTTGTTCGATTGAAAAGAAGCCCTGAATTTCAGCCTTAGATGCTGAATGACGGACGACTTCGCTTGAGGCACGTGCGCCCAACATAAGATTCATGGCATCTATAATAATGGACTTACCAGCACCTGTTTCACCAGTAAGGACGGTCATACCATTCTCAAAGTTTAGAGAAATCTCTTCAATAATTGCGAAATTCTTTATCGTAATTTCGAGAAGCATAGGCCCTCCTATTCTTCAACCCACTTAATGATTTGCCCCTGTAGTTCGATAGCTGCTAACTCTGACTGAGCCACTAAAAAGAGGGTATCATCGTCAGCAATGACACTAAAAATCAAATGCTTGTACTCATCCAAAAGAATCTTCTTGATGAGGCGGCTTGTCCCAGGTTGAACAACGATATTCATAAAGGCATGTTGACGATCAACACGCAACAAGCGACGGGGCGCAACAGATGTTCCACCTACTCGTCTAGGAACAGTTGAGAGCCCATAGATGTAAGAACCGTCTTCAGTTGGCACCTTGGTAATACCAATTTCATTGATATCACGCGATACAGTCGCTTGAGTAGCCTTTAATCCCTCATTTTGAAGTAATTTTACCAATTCTCCCTGGGTCGTAATTTTATTTTCTTGGACAATCTTTCGGATTAACTCCAAACGATCATTCTTCTTCATTCTTTTTAAACTCCTTATGTGCTTGTGCTACAACTTCCTTAATAGAGGTTTGAGCATCATTTTGAGGAGAATTTGTCTTCTCCAAGTGTGCGAGAAACTCAATGTTACCATGACCACCTTGGATAGGTGAAAAGTTCAGTTCTTTAACTGAAAAGCCATAGTCAACCGCAAAAGCTGTCACTGTTTCTAACACTTTTTCATGGACACTGCTCTCACGGACAATCCCGTTTTTCCCAATTTGTTCACGGCCTGCCTCAAATTGTGGTTTCACAAGAGCAACAACTTGCCCCTCATCAACCAATATCTTAGCCAACGGCGGTAGAATCAGATTAAGAGAGATGAAGCTGACATCGATCGATGCAAAAGACGGTAGTCCTTCTGTAAAATCAACAGGTTCAGCATAACGGAAATTATATTGCTCCATGGAACGAACACGCTCATCTTGACGCAATTTCCAAACCAACTGATTGGTACCGACATCAACAGCATAAACCAGTTTAGCCCCATTTTGAAGCATAACATCAGTAAACCCACCTGTTGAGGCTCCGATATCAATGGTCGTCATACCTTCAACTGACAGATTGAAAACTTCCAAAGCTTTTTCAAGTTTGAGTCCTCCACGACTCACATACTTAAGCTTCTCACCTTTAAGCTTCAACTCTGTACCGTCGTCGATTTTTTCACCAGGTTTATCGTAACGCTCACCATTGATAACATTAACAACTAAACCTGCCATTACGCCACGTTTTGCTTGTTCTCGTGTTTCAAAAAGGCTTTGTTTATAAGCCAAGACGTCTACTCTTTCCTTAGGCATGGAGTCGTAACCTTTCTATGATTTCTATAATACTATCTTTCTTGAAACCTTGATTCTCAGCTAGATTTTGGAAAATAGCCTCCGCTTTATTGAGTGATTCCTCGAGGATAGCATGTGATTTTTCCAGACCAAGAAGAGCCGGATAGGTTGATTTCCCCGCTACTACATCTTTTCCAGGTGTCTTTCCAAGTTCTTCGAAATCAGCAGTCACATCCAAAATATCATCACGGACTTGAAAGGCAAGGCCGATCAAACGACCAGCTTCTTGGAGATTTTCCAAAACCTCTTGATCTTTTTGAGCAACAATACCAGCCGCCACAAAAGGAAAGGTTAAAAGCTTCCCAGTCTTATGCTCATGAATCTCAGCCAGTTGCGACAAATCAAGTTCCTGACCTTCACCCTTCATATCCAACATCTGGCCACCTACCATACCGAAGGTTCCTGAGGAATGAGACAATGCTTGAATCAATTGAACTCGAATTTCTGCTGATAGCTCTGTTTGAGCCAGAAGGTCAAAGGGATCCAAAAAGAGAGAATCTCCAGCCAAGATTGCCGTTGCTTCATCGAATTTCTTATGGTTGGTTAAACGTCCTCGACGGTAATCATCATCATCCATGGCCGGCAGATCATCGTGAATCAAACTTCCAGTATGAATCATTTCAAGACTTGCAGCAACATCGAAATGACTAGGAGTAAGCTCTAAACCAAATCCTTCAAGTAAATCTAAGAAAATCAGTGGACGAATACGCTTGCCTCCACTATCAACTGAATAAAGGATGGCAGTGATTAAATCACTTGATACAGGAAGATTCTTTTTTTGGTAGTAATCACGGATAGCCGCATCAATTTTATTTAGCTTGCTCATTAGGCATCCATTTCCGTTTCTGTACCATCTGCTTGCATGACCTTAACTAGTGTCTTTTCAGCATCTTCCAAGGTCTTCTGCAAATCTTTAGACAAGGCCATTCCTTTTTGGAACTCAGCAATAGCATCCTCAAGAGCAACATCTCCTGTTTCGAGCTTAGTGACAATGGCTTCTAAGTCCTGTAAATTTTCCTCAAATGTTTTTTTAGTTGACATTTTTCACCTCTACTTCTAGTTCTCCATCTCTCATTTGGACGGTTAATTGATCACCTTCGGTAATATTCTTGGTACTGGTTAAAGGTTTATCATTTTTTTTGACAATGGCATAACCCCTTGCAACAATACGGCTAGTATCTAGAGACAATAAAGCATCCTGTGCCTTTTCTAATCTCACACGGTTACCATTAATGGTGTTCTTGGTTGTGGTCACCAATAAACGTTGCAAAGACTCTCGACGGTCTTGATAGTTCTGAACACTACTCAGAAGATTTAAGCCTTGTAACCGTTGTTTCAAAAGTTCCGCTTTTTTTTGCTTTCGCTCGAAATCTTGACTCACGAAGGTTTCAAGCCTTGTTGTTAGTCGATCCAACTTTTGTAAATAACCATCGTAAAGGCGCTCAGGTTGCCTAAAGACAACAGATTGTGACAGTTTAGCTAAACGTTCTTGATTGTACTGTATACGTCTCAAACAGGCTTGATAGGCTCTATTTTGTCTTTCACGAATCCAAACCAAGGTATCGGCCTTTGATACTGGAGTAGCAAGTTCTGCCGCTGCTGTAGGTGTAGCAGCCCTACGATCTGCAACAAAGTCAGCCAAAGTCGTATCTGTTTCGTGACCAACACTTGAAATCACAGGTAGACGACTCTCAAAAATGGACTGAACAACAATTTCCTCGTTAAAAGCCCAGAGATCTTCAATAGAACCTCCACCACGACCAACGATAAGTAAATCTAAGTCATCCCTTTGATTGGCTTTTTGAATATTTTCAGCAATTTCCTGTGCAGCTCCTTCACCTTGAACCTTGGTAGGGAAAAGTAAGATTTCTACCCCTGGAAAACGACGACTAACGGTCGTAATAATATCTCGAATAACCGCACCACTAGGACTTGTGACAACCCCGATTTTTTTGACAAAATTAGGCAGCGCTTGCTTATGACGATCATCAAAGTAGCCTTCTGCAGTCAATTTTTTACGAAGCTGTTCAAACTGGATAGCCAAAGCTCCAATACCATCCGGCTCAGCCTTCTCGATAATAATGGAATAAGAGCCACTAGGCTCATAAATCTGGACACGACCTACGACATTGATCTTCATACCTTCTTCGAGTTCAAAACCAAGTTTTTTGAAAACTCCAGCCCAAATCGTCGTCTGAATAACAGCTCCTTCATCCTTAAGCGAAAAATATTGGTGACTCGGGCGGCGACGAAAATTGGAAACCTGTCCCGTCAAATATACCCTCTCTAGATAAGGATCACGGTCAAATTTCATTTTCAAATATTTGGTTAAGGATGTGACCGATAAATAGTCTGACACGACAACTCTCCTTTATTTAAGCTATCCTTGAAAACCTGAAGACATTAAAAAAGTTCTGCAGAACTATCATCCCCAAATCTTCTCAGTCGGCTTTTTAATTGTATACACGATTACTTAAAATTATACCAAAAAAGACTGTCAAAAGACAGTCTCAACCACCATTATCAGATGTTTTATATGGTTTCATTAATCGGTTGTATATTTTTTTGAAACGACGTCCCAAGAATCACTTGAACCGTCAATACCACCATAGGCTTCAAGTTGTCCCTTCTTATCTACACGGAAAAGAAGAACATCATTACCATAGGCATCATAAAGTTGAGCATAAACTAGGTTATCATCATCATCCGTCCATGAATAAACATTCCAACCTAGATTTTTATAATTTTCTCCAGTTGAACCTTGTTCTTTAGCATAGGTAGAAACAACCCAGTCTTCTAACTGTTGATCAGACAAAGATGAGGTATCAACTTGAGAGGATTGATTATCAGATGATGCTGCAGCTGCTTCCTTACTTTTTGCCAACTGACCATTTTTCCATGGATTTGTTTCACTCTCTTTTTGGTTATTACTATACCACATCAAGGTAACAACAGGAATAACCACTGCAAGTACTGCAACAACTCCAATTACCCATCTAATGATTTTAGGATCTTTGAGTTTGTCAAAACTCGAAACTTTTCTTCCCTTTGTAGTTTCATTTTTACGACGTCTAAATTCGCTCACAGCTTTTTCCTCTTTTTCTTGAAAGTAGTCCCTTTTTTTCTTTTCCTCTTGTTCCAAGAGCTTTTGCACTTCCCTACGACCCTGTGGATCACTCGTTTGAGCCAATGAAATCTGCAACTGAAAAATACGATTATCCAAAGCTTGCTCATATTCTTTGGCTGCTTCTCTATCACCATTATCAGCTAAGGCTCTCAGATACTCTTCATTACTGAATTCAGCCATTCACTAAATCGCTCCTGCTTCTAAATCGTTTCTTCTATTTTCTTAAAGCCTGAGACTTTTGTCAAGTTACTAGTTTGTAACAAATTCTTACAGTTGTAAAAAGCCGAAGAAAATCACATTCTTCAGCTTATTTCTTAGTTGTTTCTTTATAATACTTACAATAACTTTGAAGAGGACAGGTCTGGCATTTCGGATTCTTAGCTAAGCAATGATAACGTCCAAAGAAAATCATACGGTGATGGCTGATAATCCAATCCTTCTTTGGGATTTTCTTCATCAATTCTGCTTCGATTTCCTCTACACTAGCATCCTCTGGGGCGATATTTAGCCTTTTGGAAACACGTGAGACGTGCGTATCTACTGCAATCGAAGGAATGCCATAAACCTCAGCTAAAACCACATTAGCCGTTTTTCGTCCCACACCAGGTAGACTTTCCAATTCCTTACGCGTTTTCGGAACCTGTCCATCAAAATTCATTAAAACAGCTCTAGCAGTCTTGATGATGTTCTTTGCTTTATTTTTGTATAGACCAATCGTTCGCAAACACATCTCAACGTCATCAAGATTAGCCGAAGCCAAATCCTCAATTTCTGGATAACGCGCCCACAAGCCTGGTGTAATCTTATTAACAGCCTTATCAGTTGTCTGGGCCGATAAAATAACAGCAACTAATAGTTGGAAAGGAGTTTCCCACTCCAGCTCTCCATGAGCATTGGGAAACATCTCCCCCATGAGAGCTAGAGCCTCATTAACACGTTTTCTTCCTAACATTATTGGCCACCCCATAATTGACGGGCTGCATCCATACCTGTTTTGAAGTCATCCGAAACTTGGTGATGGTGCTTCTTACCTTGATGCTCCAAACGACGCTCTTCAACTTGAATTTTCGTCGTAATACCACTCAATTTCCAGTTACGCAAAACCCCTTTGATGTAATTCCAATTTGTCTTGCGGTTAAATACTGCTTCTTTCAAAGCCTCACGGATAAGTTCAGGATCAGTATGTTCTTCTTGGATTTCCTTGTTTAAATCTTCGATAACCATAGGATTCAAGATTCCCAAAGCTTGTTCTAACTCATCTGTTAATTGCTTGATGAGCTGTGTATTTGTTGGCTGACCAACGACAGGCCCGGTCGTTGTCTTTTCATTGCTCACTAACTTATCCAAAACTGCCAAGGCAGGTGAAGCATCTACAACCATCTCAATTTCATTATTAACCTTAATAGTCGTGAAGTCAAGGAGTCCAGCCTCAGTCAATGTCGTAATACTTTTATTAACCTCAGTTGGTGTCTTTCCAGTTGCTTGCGCTATTTGACTAGAAGCTACTTCTCCAATCTGAGTTGTCGTCTGTAGATAGAGAAACTGCCAAACGAGAAAGTCATCCGCAGATGGGAAAATATCCTTAAAGTGGAAAAATAAAGCATTAGGAAGGACCAGATTGCCTGATCGATACTGTTCAAAAAAACTCATATTTACCTTTCAGAGTAGCTAGACACCCCAAAAGTCTTTATGCGCTCACATAAGTCTTTTGAGAATGTCTACTACAAATAACCGTAGAATGAAAAATCGTCTTCCAACTCTTCTAAACGATAAGGTGTTTCTTGATATACCGCATAGTTAATCCAATTGCTAAAGAAAGCAGATGCCGCAAGATTCCAACGAAGTTTAGGCTCCTGACTTGGATCATCCTCTGGAAAATAGTTTGCTGGTACGTCTGGATTAATCCCTGCATCCAAATCTCTTCGGTATTCTCTTGCCAGAGTATCACGGTCATATTCAAAATGACCGAAACTATATACTTCACGAAGATTCTTACTTGCTAAAATGGATAAACCAACCTCTGGTCCTGACACAACAATGTCTAAATCCGTCTTGTCTTTAATATCCTCGAGCGTAACCTCAGTATAGCGTGAGTGTGGTGACACAAAGCTATCATCAAAGCCATTCATAAGGAAGTTTTCAGGCATGTCAACAGTTTGTTTATAGATTCCAGATAATTTCTCTGACAATGGAACCTTGTCGACTCCATGCTTATAATAAAGACCTGCTTGAGCTCCCCAACACAGATGAAGGGTTGAATAAACATGCTTTTTAGACCAATCAAAAACTTGTGTTAATTCTTGCCAATAATCCACTTCCTCAAATGGCATTTGCTCAACAGGTGCACCTGTTACAATGAGACCATCATAATACTTATGCTTAATTTCATCAAAAGTCTTATAGAAAGTTTCCATATGTTCGGCATGTGTATTTTTTGACTTATGACTAGCCATATAAAGAAACTCGACGTTAATTTGAAGTGGCGTATTAGCCAAAAGACGTAGTAACTGAGTTTCTGTCACTTCTTTAGTTGGCATAAGATTTAGGATTAAGACCTCCATTGGTCGAATATCCTGGCTACTAGCTCTGTTCTCATCCATGATGAAGACATTTTCCGAACGCAATACATCAAGAGCTGGTAACTTATTATCAAGTTTTATAGGCATAACAATATCTCCATCCTTATTTATTCTATCTTCATATTATAAACCGGGGAGGTATTGTTATCAAATATATATTTTCTCTAGTTAGCTATAGCTTTAAACTATATTTAGAGGCCACCTTTGTTTTAAAAGAGTTAAAAAGGCCCTAAGGCCTTTTGTTAATTCATAGATAGATTTATCCTGGGAAGTTCATCAATACTTTAGTATCGTAACCTTCAATAGCTTTACGTCCATTAAGACCATCAAGCTCAATCAAGAAGGCACAGCCAGCAACGACTCCACCTAGGCGCTCAATCATTTCAATTGTAGCTTTAACGGTACCACCAGTTGCCAAAAGGTCATCAACGATAAGTACACGTTGACCTGGTTTGATTGCATCAGCATGCATACAAAGTGTATCGACACCATACTCTTTTTCGTAATCTGCTGAAATCACTTCACGTGGCAATTTACCAGGTTTACGAACTGGAGCAAAGCCAATACCAAGTTCAAAAGCAACTGGACAACCAACGATGAAACCACGCGCTTCAGGACCAACAATCATGTCAATCTTCTTATCAGTCGCATACTGAACGATTTCACGGATAGCATAGCTATAAGCATTTCCATCAGCCATCAAAGGACTAATATCACGGAAAGTAACCCCTTCTTTAGGGTAGTTTTCAATAGATGCAATATAATCTTCTAATTTCATTTGTTCTTCCTATAGGCTTTTCGCCAAAAAAATATTTACATACCATTATAGCATGAATCTTCAGATTTAGAAAATGCTAACCCTCATTTCGAGACGAATCCTTTGGATTCAGACTCCCCTACTTATAAAGCCAGTCATAAATTTCCTGTGGTGTTCCCAAAGCCATAAGTTCTTGGAACTTAACGAGTCGTTTCAGATCTTGGAAAATCTGACTGTCCTCAATCACACGTTTTTCAGCTTCTTTATTGACTGTCATAACACCATTATCAATAGTCACAAAATCCAATTCATCAAAGATTTGAATCATCTTAATCAGGAGAATCTTGTCGATTTTAAGGTAATGACTGAGTTCATCCAGTTTATAGCGGACATCGAATTCTGGGAATTGGTAAATGGTTTTATAGAGCCTTGCAAATTGCTCTCTTGTTCCATAACCTGTCAGATAATAGGCTTCCTTAATGCTATTTTTAAAATAGATAGCCTGAAAATCTTTACCTTCAAACCACTCTTTTAATTCTGTCGCTGATTCAGGTAGGGTGTTGAGGACAACCGCAGGCTCTGTGTCTGCTGCTTCTTCTACCGATGGTAGACCTTCAGGCAGTGACATGTTTTTTGATCGAAAATCAAATAATTGAACACCATCCACACGCGCATCTTCTAGCATGAGCTGTAGCGTTGTCTGTCCATTCCAAACATTAACAGACAAGGTCACTGCCAATTCCAAACCTTGAGCTTGTTGAAATTCTTGAAGCAGATTACCTTTATTAAAAGCGACAACGTCAAAGCTATCCTTGCCTTGCTTCACCTTAAACTTAAGATGGACTCCATTTTGTCCCATTGTCCTAGCTTGAGTAACGGTAATATCATGTAGCCAAAAGACTGGCTTTTTATTATCCATACCAAAAGGTGCTAGTTTTTCAAGGCTCTTAATGGTATCCAAGCTAAGCTCGCTGAGTTGAAGCTCCTCGTCTAAATTAAGTGTATTTTTAGTGCTTGTATCGATGTCATTGTCATAGACATAATTGCACAAAATATCTGAGAGTTGACCAAGATTTTCCTCCGGAAGGGTCATCCCAGCCGCTCCAGCATGTCCTCCAAAAGCAGTAAAGATGTCTCGGTGGTCATCAAGGGCATGGAAGATATTGATAGATTCCAAACTACGGGCTGAACCCTTTGCCAAGCCATCTTCAATATTCAAAACCACTACTGTCTGGCTGATTTGCTCCATGATGCGCCCAGCCACAATACCTAGAACGCCAGGATGCCAACCTTCCTTGGCTAAAACTTGAACTGGTTTGTCCAAGTCTACCATGGTCATAGCTTCGTCAAAGATTTTTTGAACAACTTCCTTACGTTCTTCATTTTTAGCATTGATTTCCAGAGCAATGGCTTGAGCTTCCTCATCGTCAAACCCGGTCAGTAGTTCAATGGCTGGATTTGGATCATCTAAGCGTCCCAAGGCATTGAGTTGAGGAGCCAGTTTGAAACCTACCGTTTCTTCGGAAATTGTTGTTGGGTCCACATCTGAAATGCGGAGCAATTCTTGAAGCCCAATACGCTCAGTAGTCTTGAGAATTTCCAGCCCGACCTTTACCATAATACGATTTTCATCCGTTAGGCTAACCATATCAGCAATGGTACCAATGGCTACCAAGTCCAACATCTCTGTAGGAATAGTTTCAAGGAGGGCAGTTGCCAATTTGAAAGCTACACCACAACCTGCCAAATACTTAAATGGATAATCAGCATCTGGATGCTCTGGATGGACAATGGCATAGGCATCTGGAAGCTGTGCCGGCATACTATGGTGGTCTGTAACGATAACGTCCACACCTTGCTCTTGCGCATAAGCAATAGCTTCATTACCCGCTACTCCATTATCCACTGTAACAATGAGTGAAATGCCTTCCTGCTCAATGAAATACTTGTAGACACTTTCGTTTGGGCCATAACCATCTGTAAAACGGTTAGGCAAATAGACTCGAGCCTCAGCGCCCATCATTTCAAGGGCTTCCTTGACAATCGATGCTGATGTCATCCCATCCGCATCATAGTCTCCATAGACTAAGATTTGCTCGTAATTTTCAATGGCCTGACGAATCCTAGCCACTGCCTTGTCCATATCATGAAGAAGATAAGGGTCATGAAGATGTGATAGATCAGCCTTAAGAAAGTCTTCAAGGGCTTCTTCTGTCGTCACGCCACGTTCATAGGCAATCTTGGCTGCTGTTTCTGCCAGCCCATGTTCTTTGGCAAGTTTAAAAAAGCCAGCATCTGGCTCTTTTGTGTTTATTTTCCAATCATACGTTGATGTAATCATGTTTTTATATTTTCTCCCTGTCATCTAGTCTATCTATTATATCATGAATAAATTTATCATAGTGGATAGAAGCCTAAGTTTCCTAAAAAGAGAATGGAAAACATCGTAAGTTGCTTAGACTTGCGGTACATTTCCAATCAAGCCCTGCTTTTCTAGACAAAATAAAAGACTGAGTATTGCTCCTTATTTGACTTATGTTTTCTCAGATATTCCTTTCTTCTCTTCCTTTTATATAACTCAATTCTACTATCACTTTCAAGCAACATAAGGAAAAGCAAGAAAAAGATTCCCTATTTGGAAATCCTTTACATCAATATTTATAAATCATCCCTGTACAAGCTTGCTCTGAAAGTTCGACAAAGCCCAGAGATTGGTAAAAGGCTAGATTTTTCTCGCTACGATCAGTTGCAAGGAGCTTTTGATAGACATTGGGGAAAGTCCCTAAAGCCTCTTCTAAGAGTTTCGTTCCGATGCCTTGGCGTTGGTGATCTGGTCGCACCAAGAGGTCCTGTACAAAAATGACAGAGTGGCCATCTCCTACCAAGCGAATGTAGGCTACTAACTCTTCCTCATCATAGACTGCCAACTGCCAGAGACTGGCTTTGACAGCTTCTTCTAGCATAGCTGGGTTGTTGGTATAATTGGTCCAACCGACTGAACTGTACAGTGCGAGTAGGTCTGTCATCTCTGGAATCTCTTGTTTGTACTCTAACATCTTAACTCCTTTTTAATCTATAGTGCTGGAAGAAGGCGATATCCCGATAAGGGGACTCTTGGCAGACCGCCAGCTCCATCTTGAGCATAGACTCTCGCCATCCCTCTTGGTCTTTGAAGCGATTATCCTGCAAGGCATAAAAGACACGGATTCCTTGGTAGTCTTTATTTTCAAGAGCTAGATTTTCTATTACTGCATCTAGATCATAGGCTTGAGCCAAACCCATGGAGTGGGTTTCCAGATCTTGGCCTGCTAGTAAATCGAGGGCCTTCTGAGTATCATTTTCAAAGACGACGGTCTGTAGGACTCGGCCGACTTCATTGTGCTTGACGATAGAGAGCAGGCCTCCTGGTTTCAAGAGGCGGATGAATGCCTTGAGAACAGCCTTGCGATTCTCTACATACTCTAAGACATTGTGGCAGAGAATGACATCAAAGCTAGCATCCTCAAAGCTTTCTAACTGATCCAGACTCCCGACTAGTTGCTGATATGGGTAATCCTGGGTCCGCAAGGCTACCATTTCTTCATTGGGTTCTATAGCTAGAACTTGATTTTCTTGAGCCAAGTGGTTGGCCACAAGGCCAAAGCCACTGCCAAAATCAAGAACTCGCTTACCCTTGATATCCTGTAATTGGTCAAAAAGAATATCATAATAGATTTGACCCCAGGGTTGCTTGAGATTCTCTAAATACGCTTGGATATTTGCGGCCATCTAGTATCCTCCTATTTGTAGTTAAACACATTGGTAGCTAGTTTGTCCGAGATGCGTGGAAATAGCGTATATCCTTTGTGGGCAACTGATAAGAGTCGTGGTAGATTGACTTCACGTTTGTTTTTACCCAGAATACGGACAATCTTTTTAGCCACGTATTTAGGACTAAGGACAAACTTCTTAACACTTTCAAGATAGGCTCCAGAGGGATCAGCTTGATCAAAGAAGCTTGTCTCAATTGGACCAGGATTGACTGTAGTCACATAGACTCCTTTATCAGCTAGCTCCAGACGCAGGGCATCTGAGAAGCCAATTACCGCAAACTTTGTCGCTGCATAGACACTTGAGTTGGCTGTCGCAATTTTCCCCGCCATACTGGCGATGTTGATGATATGGCCATGGCCTTGCTCCACCATTTTCTCAGCCATCAGACGTGAAAAGGTCATCGTTGCAAAAGTATTGATATCAAACATATCACGTACTTCTTGGCTAGTGTAATGATCATAAGACTTGAATTCACCGAAACCAGCATTATTGATAAAGGCATCAATACGTCCAAATCGTTGATAGAGATAATCGACCATTTCTTTAATGGCACTGTCGTCTCTAAGGTCAATGGCAAGGCAAGTTTTATTTTCAACATGGCGATAACATTTCTCAAGTTTATCCTTGTCTCTTCCTAAGAGGATAATGCCATCACTGGGTGAGAGCTGCTTGACAATTTCTTGTGCAAGCCCTCCTGAAGCACCAGTAATAGCGATAATACGTTGTTTAGCCATTAAATCTCTACCTCTTCTAGGTCACGAACGATGTGGGTGTTTTCGAAAATTGTTTTAGCATCTGCTGCCATCTTACCGATATCACGCCCTAAGAAACGTGCTGATACGTGATTTAGAAGAAGACGTTTAGCTGACGCATCTTTAGCGACCTGTGCTGCTTGCATGTTGGTTGAATGCCCATGGCTCTTGGCAATTTTTTCGTCACCTTTACCATAAGTAGACTCGTGCACCAAGACATCTGCTCCCAAGCCAAGACGAACACTGGCATTCGTCTTACGAGTGTCACCTAAGATAGTGATAACCTTACCTTTCTTAGGTGCGGAAATAAAGTCCTTGGCAATGATTTTTGTTCCATCTTCAAGGACCACATCTTGCCCATTCTTAATTTGACCAAAAAGCGGACCAAATGGTACACCTGCTGCTTTAAGGGCCTCAGCATCCAAGGTTCCTTCAAGATCCTTTTGAACCACACGGTAACCAATACAAAAAATGGTATGATCCAACTTATCTGCATAAACAGCGAACTTGTCATTTTCCATAACCAAGCCAAGCTTATGCTCATCAATTTCCTTAAAATGCACATGGTAAGGGAGGCGTGTTCCAGAGGTACGAAGACTAGTCATAACATATTGTTTAATGCCGACTGGACCATAAACCTCTAAATCTGTTTGTTCTTCACTCGATTGGAAAGAACGGCTAGCCAAGAAACCAGGTAGGCCAAAGATATGGTCTCCATGCATATGTGTGATAAAGATTTTTTTAACTTTACGAGGTTTGATTGTTGTTTCTAAAATCTGACGTTGGGTACCTTCTCCACAGTCAAACATCCAGACCTCATTGATTTCATCGAGTAACTTCAGAACCAGACTCGACACGTTACGGGCCTTGGAGGGCTGCCCGGCACCCGTCCCTAAAAATTGTAATTCCATGACTTCCTATACTTTCTATCTATCGTTCTTCTTATTTCTGGACAATATAAGCCAGGCATTCACGCTGAGCAAAGCCATAATAAACAGTTTGCCCTTTATATTGAGACAAAAGTTCCACTAATTCGTCTTGATTGAAGCTAGCCAACTTAATGACATTTCCCTTCAATTTAGTTACACGACTAAGTAACTGTGTCTCAGGTGTTAACTCTTCCAATACTTCTTCATCAAAATCAACCTTGGTCATCTTAATTTGAGTGCCTTCAAGATAAACCTTATACTGCGGGAAAACTTGAGCAAGCTCAAACAAAATGCTAGCCGTTGGAACCTCTAAATGCTCGGCAAAGACTAAGGCCACCTCATCAGCATTTTCATAGCAAAATCCATAAGATTTTCCTGACAGATTGAGACGAATAAAAGGCTTGTGCTCATCAAAAGATGGTTCAGGGTTAAAGAGGTTCAACTCCTTTGAAAGGTCCAAATAGTATTCCGTCGCTGCTTCAGGAGATTGTTTTTGGTAAATCTCTGCAAAATAAGCATTAATCACGCTTGGTGGTGGCGTAATGAAAGCCAATTTTTGACTGTCAGAAAGGTCTGACAAGGTATTTTCTAAATAGACCTTATCTAAACTTGTAAAACCACCATATTTTAAAGCTAAATCCATATAATCAGTCATAAAATTCTTCCAATTTCCATTTATTTTTCGGTGAAATATAACCTGTAATTTCTTCCACTTCTGTCTCAAAAGTGTAGCTATCTAGCAAGGCTAATTGACTCAATTGATAAAGTTTATAAGCTTGATTCTGATGTACCTTAATACTAAAAGGTTCAAAAATCTGTTGAATTTCGTCAATCAAGAGTCTTCTGAGGGCCTCACGACTTCCCTTGTCACGTGCTGAGAGGCGAACATTAGGAAAGACTGTAGCTACTAGATTATCAGCTACATCCATCTTATTGTAAATTGCTAGACGAGGGATATCAGTCATGTCTAAGTCTTTGAGAATGTCTAAGACCACCTTTTCATGCTCTTCGTGATTAGGATCACTCGCATCAATGACATGCAAAAGAAGGTCCACATTACGACTTTCTTCAAGTGTTGACTTAAAGGCAGCAACCAATTCTGTTGGCAAGTCCTGGATAAAACCAACCGTATCTGTCAAGGTCACTTGAAACTGATCCTTTAAGTAAATTTTCTTAGTCGTTGCATCCAAGGTCGCAAAAAGTTCATTAGCCTCATATTGCTTATCATCCGTCATAAGGTTCATGATCGTTGATTTCCCAGCATTAGTATAACCAATCAAACCAATTTTAAAGGTACTTGAATCAACACGCTTTTCGCGAATGGTTTCTCGGTTCTTCTCAACAATTTTTAACTGGCGTTCAATATCAGCAATCTGGTTACGAATCGAACGACGATTAAGCTCCAATTGACTTTCACCAGGTCCACGGCTACCAATTCCCCCTGCTTGACGGCTGAGCATAATCCCTTGACCAGCTAAACGGGGCAACATGTATTTTAGTTGAGCTAGGTGAACCTGAAGTTTCCCTTCATGGCTTCTAGCCCTCATGGCAAAGATATCCAAAATTAATTGCATACGATCAATAACTTTTACGCCAAATGCTGCTTCAAGATTTGTATTTTGACGAGGCGTTAAACGGTTATTAACAATGACTGTAGTAATCTCATCCGCATCCACCATGGCCTTGATTTCTTCTAATTTTCCTGAACCCACGAAAGACTTACTATCATAGCGTTCACGTTTTTGGGTATAGCTAGCTACAACCTCTGCTCCTGCAGTTTTGGCAAGACTGGCAAGTTCCTCCATTGACATGTCAAAATGCTCTGTTTCTTGCAATTCAACACCTACTAAAATAGCACGTTCTTGCTGTTTGGCTGTCTCTATCATAGCAAACCCCTTTTCAAAATAGTCAACTTCTATTATACCACAGGCAGGAGCAAAGAAAAGGTCACAGACCTTAATTTTTTTCAAAGAAAAACAAGTTGGATTAACCAACTTGCTTCTTCTTAATGTTTACGTGTCGGTTTCTTTTTCGAACCCTTACGACGCTTCCCTTGATGAATGCTTGGCGTATTTTGAGAAATGGTTTGACGCATTTTCTCAGTGGCCTTATCAACCTTATCTTTAGCCTTGACCAATTCTTGAGAGGCCTTGGTAACGCTCTTCGAAGGCTTGTTTTTCTTAGACTTGCTCTTAGAAACAGGTTGCACTTGACTAGTTCCAGACGTACGCATACGACGAGACATAGCCAGGAGAATTTTATTTTCCTCGTTGAGGTTAGTCTGATAAGCCATTGAAAGCACCAAACCAACACCAATCAAGTTAGAGATGAGCGATGATCCCCCTTGAGAAATGAAGGGCAAAGGAATACCTGTCAGAGGAAGAATTCCAACTGCCGCCCCAATATTTTCAAAAATATGGAAGACAATCATCATGATAAAGCCTGTCGAAATAAAGGTATAAAAACGGTTGTTAGATTTGAACGTCACTCGCAACATGCGGTAAATAAGGAAGAGATAGGTTAAAAGAACCAATCCACCGCCTACCAAACCAAAATCTTCCGCAATGACTGTGAAAATCATGTCACTCTCACGAACCGGTACGTTCAACTCCAGATGATTAAAGCCTTTACCATAGATTCCTCCAGTACCAATCGAAATCATCCCTTGTGTCTGTTGAAAGGCGATACCATCTGCATAAGTGAAAGGATCCAACCAAGCTGAGATACGGTTAATCTGGTAGGTTTGCACCCCCATCTTGAGCATGGCTTCCTTACCCCAATCTGTAGTAAATACCATTACAAACAAGGCTAATCCTGTTGCAAAAGCTAGAACTACCGGCAAGATAATACGCCAGGATATCCCCGAAACCACTACGATACCGGCTAAAATAGCCAGAAAGACTAAGGCAGTCCCCATATCTCCTTGAAGAACTAGTAAACCTAAAACAGGGAGTGTGACTGCAACATATTGGAAGAGCAGTAACCAGTCATCCTGAAGGTTGGTCACTTCCTTACCTTGTTTAGCCCAAACACCTATTCTCGATAGGAAAAGGATGTAGGATATCTTCATAAATTCAGACGGTTGAAAAAGGGTAACTGATCCAATGCTTACCCAGTTTTTCGCTCCCGTCGAGGCTACCAAAGCAGGGGAATAGAAAACGAGAGGTAGAACCATAAGCCCCAGACCGAAAATATAGAGCCAGGGGGTTACCTTCCAAAGAAACTCTGTATTAAATAACATGACAACAAAAGCAAGTACTGAACCTAGAAAAATCCATAGTACTTGCTGGGACATGACTTGCACAAGATTCTTTGGGTAATCAAAATTAGTCGCTATAAATATCGAAACCAAACCAACCAGTAGCAATATAAGGACTGGCAAGAGAATCGAGTAATCTATCCGACTTTCAATAGTATTTTTTGACTTAGCCATGTTTACTCCAAAATAAAGATTTAGCAAGAGTTATTATACCACTTTTTTGCCCAGACAAATGACCTGAATGTATAAAAGTTAGACAATTTTTTACGAAAAAAGCAACCACAAAAGTGATTGACTTCTTTCATTCATTAATCTTAATTTGACACGTAGCCTTTTCCTTGAGCATTGAAGTATACCCATTGCCCTGAAGGAATTTTAACCCAACGATTAATAGCCTTTTCCCCTGTATGAACATCATAGTAAGAGATTGAGCCATCAGGATTCGCAGCTGTTGCACCTTTCACTTGCTTACCAGTTTGGTCAAAGTAAAGGTTTTGGCCGTTGATCGTCTGTTCGCCAACAACAAGTTCACCTTTGGCATCAGCATAATACCAGTTGTTGTCTCCAGTAGTGAAGAAGGTTGATACTAACTTATTACCAGTAGCTCCATGGTAGTATGAACGGCTGCCATTCGCATTTGTTGCAAAGTCACCTTTAACCTGTTTACCATCAGTAGCAAAGAAGAGTTTTTGACCGTTAATCACTTGAGCTCCTGTAACGACATTTCCCTTATCATCAGCATAATACCATCTATCATGACCGGTAGTGAAGAAGGTTGATACCAATTTATCACCAGTATTCCAATGGTAGAATGAACGACTACCGTCAGTGTTCATTACGAAGCCACCCTTAACTTGACGACCATTTGCATCAAAGTAGAGATGTTGACCATTGATAATCTGAGCACCTGTGACATTACGTCCATGTGAATCTGCATAGAACCAGTTGTTGTCCCCTGTAGTATAGAAGCCTGGTGTATGTGCCTTAGTCACAACACCCTTAGCATCGATATTAAAGGTTTGACCATTAACTACTAGTGATGTATCCACAAGTTTCACACCTGTAATGGCATCGTAGTATGAAGTCGTTCCATCAGGATTGTTCACGAACTCACCTTTAACTTGTTTACCTGACTCATCAAAGTAGAGCTCGTCACCATTGATGGTTTGCGCACCACGAAGAACATCACCTTCGTTATTTGCATAGTATGTAGCATCACCAACTTGGAAGAAGCGGTTCTTAACTTGAACACCTTTTTCATTGAAGTAAAGGTTTTGTTTACCTACCTTAGTAAATCCAGTGGCAACATAGCCCTTATCATTAGCGTAGTACCAATTACCATCTTGTTCAAAGAAGCCTGAGTACTTACGTTCACCTGAATCGCCACAGAAGAACATCAAATGTCCATCTTTTGTAGGAATGAAGATACCTTTAGCTTGGTAACCATTGTCATAGAAGTATTTTTCCTTACCTTCTACTTCAGTCAAACCAGTAGCCATGATGCCACCCTTGAAGAAGTATTGGTAGAATTTCTCTTCCTTACCACTGTCATCTTTAACGGTAACTTCTTTCCAACCAGTTTGAGTCGTCAATTTACCTGACTTACCATAAACCAATGATTGACCTTTGGCATTTTTAATAACACCATCAGTAAACATAACACCATTTGGCAAGAAGAAATAGTTTGAACCGTCGATAGCTTGTTCACCAGTTACAAGGTAACCCTTATCGTTAAAGTAGTACTGTTTGCCATTATATGTCACAAATTGACTCTTAGCTTGAGTACCAGATGTTGTGTAATAAGTTACCCCTGTACCATCATAAGCAAATCCAGTTTTAGCTTTTGTATCACCAGTCAAGGCTGCTGGAAGGAAGGTACCTTTATCGTTAACGGTGAAGTACAATTTACCATCGCTGAGAACGTAGTCAGAACCACGTTTTTGGATATTTGTACCGTTAAAGTACTTAGCTTCCCATTGTTTAATCTTCACAGATGGATCAATTGTCTTACCTGACGCTTCCATAACTTCTTTGAAGATTTCTGGATAAAGTTTTTGAAGTTTGTCGAGGAAGGCACCACCATACTGTGCTTGGAAATCATTTCCTGATGACTTAGTATTTGTCACATAGAGTTTATTAACCAAGCTAGTATCATCAAGCACCTTACCATGTGTATCTGTACGAGTAGCTGTCACTACTTCTTTACCTGGGAGAGTATACAATTGGTCTGGAACCCAGTCAGCAATGACTTGAATACCTTGTTTGTGAAGAGCCTTGAGGGCATCACGAAGGTCTTCTTTTGAACCGTATTTATTATTTTTGCTCATGGCAAAGTCATAACGGTCTGTGAAGGCATAACCATTTTCAATAATAGAATCAAGGAAAGTGCCATCTTTAGATGAGACATATTGAGGTGCAATTTCAAATGACGTAATGCCCCATGACTTGAAGAGGTCTGCATTAGCTGCAATCAATTTATTAGTATATTGACTGTCTTCTTTAACAAAGTCTTGGAAGTTTGAGAAACCTTCGTAAATCACTTGTGCTTCAAGGGCTGCAGAAGAGCTATAAACCTTATCCCCTTCTTTGTAGGCTTTTGTTGATGGTTTAGCAAGAACGTTTTGATCGTCAGTCGCACCTACTGGTACCCAAACTGAAAGGTAACCACTCATATCAACAGTCTTAAAGCCTTTGATTTCATCAGCTGTGAAGACAAGATTTCCTTGTGCATCTGTATATTTAACAATCTTAGTATCTGAATCATTCAATGAGGACACGATACCTTTATCCGTACCAAGCAAGAGTGGACGGTAGGCTTGGTTCTTGTGGGCTGCACCCATATTTACAGTAATCGTTTCACCATCTGCTAATTTCAAATCTGGGTTATTAGCAATAAGGGTCAACATACCAGAATTGCGGCCGTATTTTCCACCTTCTGTATCTGTCTTAGACATCAAATCTTGACCGTAACGGACAGAGACAAGAACTTCTTTGTTGTCTTTAGCAGATGACACGCCATCACCAGCAAGGTTATGGATATAAGATGTTTGTCCACCGGCTACATATTTAGAACGAGCTTTAAGAAGTGTCGTGATTTGGTCAAAGTATGGTGATTTCTTAGCCATGTATTGACCGTTATCAGTATACAAGTCTCCATAATAAACACGTGTTGCCGCACCCATTGTTTGAAGCATCAAAGCATAGGCAGCAGGAATATTTGAATGTGTATATTCCTTATCAACTTTCAACATATCCGCATTATAAATGTCGAAAGCCTGTTTCAATTGGTCTAATGTGAATGTGAAACCATCTGTTGTAGGATCAATTTTCTTACTGATAATGTCTGCGATAACCGTTTGAACTTCTGAGTCGTGTGCACGAACAAAGAGGTAGGTTGCAAAACCAAGTTGATCATATGAGGTAACTTCCGCACGGTTTGAAAGACCAAAATAACCACCGTTAATAAGGTCCTTCATTGATGCATTACGTGCACCTGTACCCTTATTCGTTACCGGACGAGTCAATCCATGAACAATAGACAAACGGAGACCATTATCCATAGAAAGGGCAGCTGTATTGTGTTCGTCAACATAATATGGGTCATTTTGTGACCAAGCTTCAAGAATTGAGATATTAGCAAGGGCACGTGCTTCAGACTCATTGACCTTGTAAGCAGCCTTCATGTATGAAGACACTAATTGAAGCATATCGATGCTGACATTGTCCACAGCATCAACACGGATACCATCGAAGTGAGCATCTTTGTCCTTGTCTCCAAAGACGATTTGTCCCCAGTTCAAGAAGTAATACAATTGGTTAAGCATTTCAGCTTGCACAATTGGGTTTGAGTTGTCGATATCGCTTGAAAGCAAGAACTCATAACCAGCATCACTACCACTCTTGATCTTATCGTTTGCCAAACGACTTGTTGCCGTTTGGTCAAGTTTACGGTAGTCTGAGTTAGCCCACTTCGTTAAATCACTATTAACAAAGAGGAGAGCCCCTTTTTGGAAGTGTTCTTTACCTGGAGATTCAGAGTTAATGTTCCATTTATCTTGGTCTTTAACAAAGGCTTCGATTGACTGACGCAACCAGTCTGTTGACTTATTAGCAGCAATCTTAACCTCAATCTTACGTTGAATGATTTGAGCAGCGGCATTCAAGCTAGCTTGAGAATTTTCAATCGTAAAGACATCTTTTGTTTCTTCACCATTGCTAAGAGCCTTAGTCATGTAGTTCAAGTAAGCTACTTGAGTATCCTTATCAGGCCACCAAGACATCAAAAGTGGACGAAAATCTTTTTCAGTTGACGCTTTCCAAGTTGTTCCTGCTTCAAGGATTTCTTTTGGACGGTACCAACTATCAGCTGTCAAATAACCATCAACAAGTTCAAAGCTTGCCTTTGTTGAATCGTAGGCAGCATTATTTTTTGTAAAATCAGTGACAAGATTTGTTGTTTCTTGTGTAAATGAATATGTTGATGTGCTTGAAAGGGCACCATTCTCATCAAAATAAAGGACCTGACCATTTACAGTAATGGCAAAGTTTTTCTTGTGTGATCCATCTTCTAAAAGATAGTAATATTTACCATCTTTTTCTTTTTTAATATTATCGAGTGAGACTGCAGCTTTAATTTCAGCTTCAGAAAGCTCTTTAGACTTCTCAGTCGTTGGAGCGGCTACTCCAGCATTTGTAGCTACTTCCGATGTTGTAGCTGTTTCTGGCTTAGCTACTACTTCTGGCTTGGCAGTCGTTTCAGGTTTTGCTTCAACCTCTACTGCTGCAGCTCTGTCACTAGTTGTTCCTGAATTTGGTTGAACTGTCGTTTCAGCTGGTTTGTCAGCAGTAATTGCTGCTCGCTCTGTTGTCGTGGCATTTGAAGTATTTGCCACTTCAGTTGTTGCTCCTACCTCTTTTTCAACCACAGGATTTGTATTTTCCCCGACTGTAGTTGTTGAAGGTGATCCATTAGTATTATTTATTTCTTCTGCAGAGGTGAGTGAAGATGTGGCAACACTACCACCTACAATGGTAGCCAAAGCTGCTGAAGCGACAGCCAAAGTAACCCACTGCTTCTTCACTTTATGCAGTTTATAGCGTACTTTATTTTCCATATTCAATTTTTCCCCAATATATTTTTTGTCTTAAAATCTACACCTTAAAGACTTACTTATTATATCATTTTTCACTATCAAAAAAAACTTAATACAACTTATTTTAATGACTTTTTTACCATCTTAATATTAAATTAAAAATCCGTCATGTAAGCGACTTGAAAGGGTATTTTTCAAAAAGAACCTTTTCCTAGAAAATATAAAAAAGAGAACCGAAGTTCTCCTTTTTAAATCAATTAGTTTAGCACTCTAGGTGGGTAAGCAAGACCATTCTTATCAAAGTAAACGTAAACTCCTGGTTGAATTTCTACCCATGTGCTAACAGCTCTCTTACCACTATCACCATAGTAATAGCTGATTCGACCATTGCCAGCACTTACTGTTTGCCCTTTTACTTGTTTACCATCTTTAGCAAAGTAATAAGTATCGTCACCAATTTTAACTTCACCAGTCACTGACTTACCATTAGCACCGATATAGTACCAATTGTTGTCTCCTGTTGTGAAGAACTCATTAGTCAAGCGTTCACCTGTTGCAGCATCATACTTGCTATAAGTACCATCTGCATTCTTAACAATACCACCCTTAACTTGGCTTCCGTCTGCATTAAAGTAGAGGTGTTGTCCATTGATAACTTGAGCACCTGTAACAGTCTTACCATTAGCGCCTGCATAGTACCAAACATTGCCATCAGTTGTGAAGAATTCGTTAGTCACTAGCTCTCCAGAACCTTCTTTGTACTTACTATAAGTACCATCTGCATTCTTAACAACGCCACCTTTAACTTGACTTCCATCTTCATTAAAGTAAAGTTTTTGACCATTGATAACTTGAGCACCTGTAGCGGCAACACCATTTTCATCGAAGTGGTACCATTTACCATCGATGTTCCTCCAAGTGTTCTTGATAGCATTACCAGTATGAGCTTCGAAGTAATAAGTCTTACCTTTATAGGTTGCTAACTTATCTTTAGTTTGGAAACCATCTTCACCAAAGTATTGTGTGGAACCATCGATAACAGTAAGACCTTTAGCCATGACACCTTCATTAGTGAAGTAACGGAATTTCACAACCTTAGATTCATTACCATCTTTATCAGTTTCAGTTACATCAAATTTAGTGTAACCACCCTTGTACATTTGACCTTTATAGTTATAAAGGTAAGTATTACCGTTAGCATCAACATAGAAGGCATTGCTCAACATGATACCATTTGGCAAGAAACGATAAACATCTTTACCATTTGGTGAGTATTCACCATTTGTAACCATGTGACCACGTGCATCAAAGTAATAGGTATTTCCATTGAAAGTAACAAAGGCAGATTTAGCTTGATTACCACTTGTACCGAAGTAAGTGATTCCCTTACCATCATTTGAGAACCCAGTAACAGCCTTTTCATTTCCTGTCAATTGAAGAGGAATGAAGTTACCTTCTTTAGTGACAGTGAAATATTTACCAGTTGCTTCATCGCTAAGTACATAGCCAACACCGCGGTCAAGAACGTTTGTTCCGTTGAAGTATTTAGCCTTCCATTGTTTCAATTTAACAGAATCATCAATTGGTTTACCAGTTGAGATCATGTTTTCCGTGAACATTTTAGGGTACTTAGCTTTAAGTTCAGCTAAGAATTCGCCACCATATTGAGCTTGGTAATCCCTACCTGATGACTTAGAGTTAGCTACATAAAGTGAGTGATCAATGATAGCATCTGCAATCTTACGTCCTGCACCGTCAGTACGAGTCGCTGTTACGACTTCTTTACCTGGCAATTGGTAAATTTGGTCTGGAACCCAGTCAGCGATTGCTTGGATACCCGCTTTGTGAAGGGCTTTAAGAGCATCACGAAGATCTTCTTTAGAACCATATTTATTGTTCTTACTCATGGCAAGATCATAACGATCTGCAAAGGCATAACCATTTTGGATAACTGAGTCAAGGAAGGTACCGTCATCGGCAGATACAAATTGTGGTGCCATTTCAAATGATGTTACGCCCCATGATTTGAACAAATCAACATTTTCAGCAATCTTACGGTTAGTATAGACTGAAGGATCTGAACCATCCGGGATAGTTTGGAAGTTTGAGAATCCTTCGTAGATCAATTGTGAATCATAAGCCTCAGTCGCTTTAAGGGTCAATTCGCCTTCTTTTTTAGCTTCTGTTGAAGGTGCTACACGGATATCTTGATCATCTGAAGCTCCGACTGGAACCCAAACTGCTACGAAACCTGACATATCAAATGTTTCATAACCCTTGATGTCATTAGCGCCGAAAGTCAAGACACCATTGCTGTCTGTTTCTTTCACGTAACCTGCTGCGATTGCCTCTGCATCAGATGTAAAGTTCTTGATACCATCAGCTGTACCAACAATCAAAGCACGGTATTTCTGGTTGGCATGGATTTTACCCATTTCAACATTAAGTTTAGCTGACTCATGCAAAGTCAATTTTGGATTATTCACTACAAGAGTTACCTGACCAGAGGTACGGCTGTATTTAGAACCTTCTGTATCGTCAGCTGTCATGATGTCTTTACCATAACGTACTGAAGTGTAGACTTCACTTGTGCGGTAAAGTTCAACATCTGAATTGTCCATCTTACCATCAGTTGGCAACCAGTAAGAACGTTGCGCTTGTCCACCAGATACATACTTGATACGGTTCTTCATCAAGTTAACGATGGTGTCGTGATATGGTGATTTAGTTTCCATATAGTGACCGTCATCTGTATAAAGGTCTCCATAGTAGACACGAGTGATCGTTTCCATGTTCTGCAACATTACAGCATAAGCTGCAGGGATGTTATTCAAGGTATATTTCTTATTGCTGCTGAGCATGTCTTTGTTGTAAATTTCAAATGCTTGCTTCATTTCAGAATCAGAGATAGTGAAACCATCTGATTTTTTATTGATTTCTTTCTTAATGATTTCAGCAATAATATCTTGAACGTTGTTATCATGGGCACGGATAAAGACGTAGTTTCCTGACGCGTCTCCGTATTTCTCATTGTATTTACCAATTGTAGACTGTTTAGCTGTACCGTCTTCGTTGTAGGCAGTGCTTCCATCTTTGTTAATCCAGTCAGTCTTAAAATCGCGTTGAGTCGTATTGAAAGTATTGTTATACAAAGGACTTACAGCTGGTGTACGTTCTTTGATTGGTTTAGCCAATGAGAAAAGGAGGGCCAAACGTTGTTTATTTTCCATGGCAAGCGCAGCACCATCAGTCTTGTCATTGTAATGGTTGTCGTTAAGACTCCACGCTTCAAGAACTGAGATATGAGCAAGAGCTTGCGCCTCAGATTTATTTACACCATAGTACTCACGGAAATAGTTTGTGTAGAGTTGAAGCATGTCAGCATTGACATTATCTACCGCATCGACACGGATACCATCGAAGTTAGCATCCTTGTCACCCATAACAATTGAACCCCAGTTCATAAGGTAGTGGATTTGGTTCAATTGTTCCGCTTGAACAACTGGGTTAGATAAGTCTACGTCATTAGCAAGCAAGAAGTCGAAGCCACCCATGTGGTTTGGGTCAGACTGCTCATCAAGAACTGACTTATTAATCGTACCAGTCTGGTTAGTAGCCGTACGGTTCAAAAGACGATAGTTAGAATTTGCCCATGGTGTACGTGAGTCATTCACATAAAGAAGGGCTCCACCTTGAAGGTGATCCTCTCCTCCACCTTTTGAATAGTTTTCAGTTTCTTTGTTCCACTGTGGTTGTGTCTTAACAAAGGCAGAGATAGTTTCACGCAACCATTGTGTTGATTTTTCAGCCTGAATCTTTTGTTCAATCTTAACTTGGATATCCTTAGCAGCACGATTTAAGTCTGCTTGCTTATCTGTGCTTGTGTACTTAGCCTCCAAGTTGAAGACTTTAGACATGTAGTTCAAGTAATTAACTTGCGTATCTACATTTGGCCACCAAGCCATCAAAAGTGGACGGAAATCTTCTGCAGTTGATGCTTGCCAAGTCACACCATCTTTGATGATAGAAACTGGACGGTACCAGCTATCAGCAGTCAAATAACCATTAATCAATTCAAAACTTGCTTCAGATGAATCGTAGGCACGGTTATTGATTGAGAAACCATCAACAATATTTGTTGTTCCAGGTGTGAAAGAGTGTGTTGATGAACTTGTAAGGGCGCCATCTTTGCCGAAGTAAAGCAATTGACCATTTACAGTAATGGCAAAGTTTTCTTTGTGTGAACCATCTTCATTAACATAGTAATATTTACCATCAGTGTATTTGATGTTTTTCAAAGAAAGTGCTGCTTCCACTTCTGAATCTTTCAAAGCAGCTTGAGGAGCTTTAACTTCTGTATTAACAACTTCAGCCTTGACGGTAGCTGGCTGTTCTTCTGCTTTTTCAGTTGTAACAGCTGGTGCATCTGTTGTCACAACTGCTTCTTTATTTGGAACAGCTGCCACTGCTACATCAGCAGTTGTTGCTGTTGTAGCTGCTTCAGCTGTTGCTTGTGTGTTCGTTGTAGTCGCTGTTTCTACAGCATTTGTTTCTTTAGCAGGTGTTAAAACATCTGCTTCTTTTGTATTTGTACGTTTATCGGCTTCTTTGGTTGCTTCAGGAGAAGTAACTAAAGAAGCTGTTGTACCTGAATTTGATTGAGTTACTGTCTTATCTTGAGTTTCATCCGCTGAAACTGAAGATGTTGTTACAGACAATCCTCCCAAGACAGTAGCAAGTGCTACAGAAGCAACTGCAATTGTAACCCATTGCTTCTTAACTTTATGAAGCTTATAGTGTATCTTATTTTCCATTATAATTTTCCCCGTGATTTTATTTGTCAAAATCAGACTGAAATCTATCCGATTTCAAACAGTTATATTATATCATTATTTTCTAACTATTTCTCGAATTAATTATTTTTTTATAAAATATATGTTACATAACATTAATATTAGAAAAACTTTGTAACACACCTATTTCATAGGTTTTCATTTCTCATTTTTATATCATTTGATAAGTGAAATTATTTTTTAGAAAACAACTATAACACTTGATTTAATAGCATTTGTAGCCTTTCTGACTCAAAATTGATATTTGTCAGATTTTTTTCTTTCGGGCTCAAAAAAAGGCAAAATTTCTTTAAACGATTCTCGTTTTCAAGAAATTTCACCTATAAATTCATGTCAAATCATATCGTTTTTCACTTAATCTCTCAGATTAAGATTAGATTGATTGATTATTTATCAAAATCAGCATAACCATTTTCATCGAAGAAGACAGTCTTACCATCTTGGAAGGTAATCCAAGTGTTTGTCACACGTTCTCCAAGAACTGATTCGTAGTATTCTACTCCTTTTGGTGTACTGATTGGGCTACCTTTAACTTGACGTCCTAATTTATCAAAGTAATACTCTTTACCATCGATATTTTGACGTCCTGTTACAGCCTTACCATCTTTGAAGTAGTACCAAACATTATTTCCAGTTGTCAAGAAACGGTTATTAAGACGCTCACCTGAATCTTTATCATAGTAAGAGAGTGATCCGTCAGCATTCTTCACAAAGTCACCTTTAACTTGGCTACCATCTTCTTTGAAGTAATAGTTTTTACCACCAACGCTATACGCACCTGTCACGATTTCACCATTATCTTTGGCGTAGTACCATGTCTTACCACCATCAAGAGTGAAGAAATCAGATTTAACTTGGCTTCCATCAGCATTGAAATAATAGTTAAGGTGGTCAATGGTTTGACGACCTGTGGCGAGGTTACCATCCTTATCAGCATGGTACCACTTACCGTTTACTTCGAAGAACTTGTCTTTAACCTTGTAACCATTATCTACAGTGTAGTAGCTAATCTTGCCATTTTCAGTAACAAATTCACCTTTAACTTGGGCACCATTTGCACGGAAGTAGTATTCGTGACCATCCAAAGTAAGGGCACCTGTCACATTTTTACCAGCTGCATCACGGTAGAACCATGTTGAGCCATCTGTTGTGTAGAATTCACCCTTCTTAGCTTGTGCATAGCCTTGATCATTGAATTCATACCAGATACCATCGATTTCAGCCCAACGATTTGTGTAGGCATTACCTGAATTTTTATCGAAGAAGTAGAGTTTTCCGTCTGGAGTAACATACTTAGTACCTTTAGCTTGGAAGCCATTTTTATCAAAGTATTGCAATCCTCCACCAGCATGAGTCAAGCCAACAGCCATTTCTCCAGTTGGTGAGAAATAACGGAATTTAGCTTCTGTTTCTGAAGTACCTTCTTTCGGTACATCGAATACAAAGTAACCATTTTTGTACTGCTCACCAAAGCTACCAAAGTAATAATATTTACCATCCTGTTGATAAATAGAATCACGAAGCTGGATACCGTTTGGCAAGAAGAAATAAGTCTTACCATCGATATCTTGACGACCAGTTAACATATAACCTTCTTTATCGAAGTAATAGTAATTTCCAGCATATTTAATGAAAGCATTCTTAGCTTGGAAACCACTATTATCAAAGTAGGCCATACCCTTACCATCATAGTAGAAACCTGTCTTACCACCTTGGTCTGTCAAAGGTTTTGGCAAGAAGATGCCATTATCAGTAACTTGATAATAGCGACCAGTAGCATCGTTGCTGAGAACATAACGATTACCACGACCAAGGATATTAGTACCATTCATGTACTTAGCAGACCATTGCTTGATTTTAACAGATGGATCAATCTTCTTACCAGTTGATATCATCACATCTTCAAACAACTGTGGATATTTCTTTTGGAGCTCATCAAGGAACTCACCACCATATTGAGCTTGGAAGTCCTTACCTGATGATTTAGAATTTGCAACATATAAAGTGTTATTGATATAAGCATTGGCCTTTGGAGTACCATAACTATTTGCACGTGTTGCTGTTACCACTTCTTGTCCTGGCAATTGGTAAAGTTGATCTGGAACCCAGTCAGCAATTGCTTGAATACCTTGCTTGTGAAGCGCCTTAAGGGCATCACGAAGATCTTCTTTAGAACCATATTTGTTATTCTTACTCATGGCAAGGTCATATCGGTCAGTAAAGGCATAGCCATTTTGGATAACAGAATCAAGGAAGGTACGGTCATCAGCCGATACAAATTGAGGAGCCATCTCGAATGATGTGATTCCCCATGACTTGAAGAGTTCTGCATTTTCTGCAATCAATTTATTAGTATATTGGCTATCTTTTTCAACAAAATCTTGGAAGTTTGAGAAACCTTCATAGATAACTTGTGAGTCCAATGCTTCAGTAGCAGAAAATGTCTTGTCAAGTTTCTTATCTGAACCTTTAACACGGATATCTTGGTTATCAGGTGCACCTACTGGTACCCATACACCAAGATAACCTCTCATATCAACAGTTCGATACCCCTTAATTTCATCTCCACTAAAAGTCAAGTTCCCTTCAGCATCAGTGTATTTAATTTTTCCAGCTGCAGCTGCATCATTCTCGTAAGTGACAATTCCCTTATCAGTACCAAGAAGTAATGGACGGTAGGCTTGGTTAGCATGAAGTTTACCCATGTTAACTTTCAAAGTACCATCACCCAATGAGAAATCCTGATTATTGGCAATAAGGGTCAACATACCAGAATGTTTACTTGTTTCTGCTACACCCGTAGTTTGGTCAGCAGTCATAATATCTTTACCGTAACGAACAGATGACAAGATTTCTTTTCCATTGAACGTGTCGACTTTCATCGATTGTCCACCTGAAACATATTTCATACGGTTCTTCAAGAGTGTTGTGATAGCATCGTAGTAAGGAGACTTGGTAGCCATATATTGGCCGTTATCCGTATAAAGATCTCCATAATAAACACGAGTTACCTGCTCCATATTTTGAAGAATCAAAGCATAGGCGGCTGGAATATTGTTAATAGTATAACGTTTTTCTGCCTTCTTCATATCTTCATTATAGATTTCAAAGGCACGTTTCAATTCAGCATCAGTCATGGTATAACCATCTGATTTTGGATTGATTTCTTTTTGAACAATATCACGAATGATATCTTGAACAAGGTTATCATGAGCACGCGCAAAGATATAGTTAGCTTGTGTATCTCCATACTTACTATTATTTGTACGGTCTGTCAAACTGCTAGTAATCAAATCTTTCAATGAAGAGCCCGAACCATAAAGTGCACCCATAATTGCATAACGAAGGTTATTATCCATGGCAAGGGCTGCACCATCATGTTTTTGATTATAATCATTATCATTTAAATCCCAAGCTTCAAGGATAGAAATGTGAGCGAGTGCATTAGCTTCAGATTTATCCACACCAAAGGCTGCGCGGAAGTAGTTTGTATAAACTTGGAGAAGGTCTGCATCAACATTATCAACTGCATCAACACGGATACCATCAAAGTTAGCATCCTTATCACCCATAACAATTGATCCCCAGTTCACAAGATAGTGAATTTGGTTCAACTGCTCAGCTTGCACAACTGGGTTTGAGTTATCAACGTCATTGGCAAGTAGGAATTCATAACCACCCAAGTATCTTCCTGTACCATTTAGAGAACCATCTTGGTTACTTGGTGTACGGTTAAGCAAACGGTAATCGGAATTTGCCCAAGGTGTCTTATCACTATTGACATAAAGAAGAGCTCCCCCTTGAAGGTGGTCAGCAAGGGTATAGTTTTCAGTTGTAGTATTCCACTGGTCTTGTTCTTTTACAAAAGACTCAATTGCTTGACGAAGCCATTCAGTTGATTTTTTAGCTGAAATTTCTTGTTCAATCTTAATTTGAATTGTCTTAGCAGCTGCATTCAATTCAGATTGACTTTGGCTAGTTGAATAAGTTGCGTTAAGGTTAAAGTGTTTAGAGAAAGTATTGAGGTAGGCAACTTGTGTATCTACATCAGGCCACCATGCCATCAAAAGTGGACGGAAGTCTTTCTCAGTTGATACACGCCATTTTTCACCATTTTCCAAAATAGTAACTGGACGGTACCAGCTGTTTGGTGTCAAGTACCCATCTACCAACTCGAAGCTTTCTTTCTTAGAATCGTAAGCACGGTTATGTGAAGAGAAAGCATCAACTAGATTAGTTGTACCCGGTGTGAATGAGTGTGTTGATGTGCTTGTCAAAGCACCGTCTTTACCGAAGTAAAGCAACTGGCCATTAACTGAAACAGCAAAGTTTGTTTTGTATGAACCATCTTCTTTGACATAGTAGTACTTACCATCAACTTGTTTAATGTTGTCCAAAGAGAGGGCTGCTGTTTCTTCTTTTTCTGTAACACCAGATTTCGGTTGTTCAGCTACTGTGAGTGTCACATCTGTCGCTGCTGCAGCTGGTGTTTCTGTTGTCGCACCATTTGCTACTGCTGCACGATCAGTTGTCGTTGGTGCTGCTGTATTAGTAGTTGTATCAGTTGTAGTCGTTGCTGCCGCAGGAGTTGCGACAGTTGCAGTATCAGCTGCCTTGTCATTTGTTGTTGCTGCTGCATCTGTCGTAGCAGTTGCTGCTGGAGCCGCTACTTCATGTGTTTCAACCACAACATCGCTTTCAGCTGTCGTAGAAGCAACTGGTTGAGTTGCTTCATCGGCTGAAACCTTTTGATTAGCTACTGTAGCACCACCTACAATAGAGGCAAGTGCTGCCGAAGTGACGGCAATCGTCACCCATTGCTTCTTAACTTTGTGAAGCTTGTAATGTACCTTTTTTCCCATTTTAGGTCCTCTTTTCATTTTCCTCGTTTGAATAAAAATCTACATAATTCAAACAATTTCATTATAGCATATTTTTTTTAAGCATTTGGAAACTTTATCAGCCCTTTTAACTTTTTAATCATAATGTAAATTGAACAACATTTCGATAAATATTAAAAACTACCGAATATAGAAAACAGTAGTTTTTAATATTTTTTAGGAAAGGTTTTAGAGGTAATTTAATTAGCTATCTCAATTCAATCAGTTGGCAGTTTTCAAGTCAGCTATTAAGCAAAAACCACGTTATGTTGAACCCGATAGCTGACTAAAAAGAGCAAAGTTTCTGTAACCAATTTTGCCAGAACTAGTCCTAAACCAATGGCAACTAGACTACTAAGTAAAAAATAGTTACAGGCCAAGAGGACCAGGACCAACATAAAGTAGCGAACACTCGATCTAAAGAGAGAGCTTGTCGGATTGAAGACCACATTGGCGTTCAGCAAACACTGGCTGGAAGCCGAAATCACACGAGCTAGCACGACCGAAAGGAGCAGATTCTTCGTCAAGGCAAAGAGCACAAATAAGGCTGTTGCATCAATGACTGAGGCCAAGACGGCCGTGCCAGAGAACTTTAAAAAAGGGCTGTAAATACGGATGGAATCACGAATGGGCCGAAAGTGCGAACTTTTATTTTCCTCCAGATAAACGGTTTCAATAGGGACTTCAGAGATTTGGTGGCCTGATTTTTTGGCTTCAAGTAGCATATTAAACTCATACTCGAAACGATTGCCGTCCAGGTTAAGAAGCCATGGAATCAGGTCGGTTGACATGCCTCGAAGTCCTGTCTGAGTATCTGTTACCTTCTGACCAGTTACCAGATGGAAGAGCCCTGCAGTCACCTTGTTGCCGATGCGACTACGTGCTGGTACCTTACCAACAAAGGCACGCGCACCTAAGATAAGATGGCTTGGATTATTCTCGGTTGCCTTGGCAACACGGACAATATCCTTAATCAAATGCTGACCATCACTGTCAACTGTGACAATAGGCTGAGCTGATAGATGTTGGCTAACCACTTCTTCTTGAATATAAGCGAAAGCAGTCTTGAGAGCTGCTCCTTTACCCTTATTGACCGGATGACTTAGGACGGTTGCCCCGAAGAGGGCTGTTTCGTCATAATAGTCGCCATAGTCTGGGCCACTTCCATCATTAACGACAATAATACGGGCTGTTGGGAGTTTTATGGTAATATCTTGAACCACCTGGATCAGTCGTATATCTGGTTCATAAGCTGGAATAATAATATACATAGGTACTTCCTTTCTGTTTCATCCTATGACTCTTTAGTGTCCTCCGCTAAAGCCACCTGTTTGTCCTCCATCTTGGGGACCACCGCCGCCAGGCATTGAGTTTTCAATCTTAGTTTGTTTCTCACCATTGATAGTAATGTCACCACCGGTATAGGTCGCTGAACCATCGAAGTCAAAGCCAGACTGACCAGTCAAATTGATTGTTCCACCCGATACAATAATATCGCCGTTAGAATCAATTGGGTCGGTATCGCCCTGGCCAACCTCAACATTTAGGGTTCCACCGGTCATCTTGAAGAAAATCTCACTTTGACTGGCATTAGCATTGGCGGCATTAACACCATCGTCCGTTGCATAGACATCTATATTTCCACCATTTATAGTCACAGATTTACCTTCGATACCTTCAGTTGATTTTTCAACCTTGTAAGTACCGCTATCAATAATCAGGTCACCAGAAGCATGGATACCATCATCACCTGCCTTGATGGTCATGGTATTGTCAGATAGATACATGGTACCTGCTGAAGTGTCGTCATCATTGTCGACCTTAACAGCATCTTCCTCAGCCTCAATGGTCATGGTTGTTCCCGTGATGTTGAGTTCATCATTGACATTGAAGGCATCACCAACTGAGGTAATCTTATAGGTACCACCAGTCATATGAAGGCTGTCATTGGCTTTAATACCGTTATTTTTCTTGGCATCAATGTTAAGAGTACCTGAACCGTTAATGGTCAAATCTCCTTTAGAGAAAATCACGGCATCCGCATCTTCATCACTATTAGAACTTGAATCAGAGAGGGTGCTTGTGGTGCCATCTTTGAGGGTCAGATAGACATGACCAGCTTTTGTGGCGTTGATTGCTGCATTTGTATTTGTCATGGTAACGCCATCTAAAACAATATGGACATCGTCTGAATCACCAGCGTCTACCTTGATTTGCACACCGTCGGATTTTCCTGAAATGACGTAGGTCCCAGCTTTGGAGATGGTTACGGTTGAACCTGATAGGGCTGCACCATCACCTGAAACATCTGCAGATGAGCCTGATAACTTAATCTTAGTAGCTGAGCTTTCATTATAAGAGGTATCAGAATCTTTAGAAGTAAAATAGTTGCTGTTGTTCTTATTTGTTTTCTTACTAGTCGTTGCTGTTACAGCACTTGTTTTTGAGCTTGACATCGTCCCAGTTGCTTGACTGCTTGATTGACTACAAGCTGTCATTACTGTTAGGGCAGTCGCACAGGTCAATAAAGTCGTCCATTTTTTTAGTTTTTTTAATTTCATATTTTTTCCTCTCGGGTTCGTTTGGATGATTACAGTTTACGGGACTTAGCTAAAACATTTCTAAAGGTTAACTAAAACTTATCTTAAGTTAAGTTTGGTGAAAGTTTAGCTTAGGAAAACTTTCAGAAAAGTCCCATAGACTAATAGGCAAGCAAGTAAGTGCTTTATAGAAATAGTACATTTGCGATCAACTTTTCTATTGTAAAAAAGAATTAAAACAATAAGTCGACTGTTTGAAAACAGATGTTCCTGCAACAAATTCCCTATTTTCCTGGGAGTTGCTTCACGGCTTTGTATCTTATCTAATTGAACACGCCTACAACTCGGGGGAAAAAGATGGGCCCTGCTTGGAGATAAACTCCTTCGGCTGGTCCCCCTATTTTCCTGGGAGTTGCTTTACGGCTTTGTATCTTATCTAAAAAAGGAGTTTTTTCATGGTTAAACAATTGGAAACACGTTTTAAACGTATTGAAACAAAATATGTGGTCTCAAAGGAAAACCTTGAGGACCTGCTCACTGATCTTAAGGAGTATTTGGTAGAGGATGATTATCCGACATCTACCATTTCAAATATTTACTTTGATACGGATAATTTTGACGTCATCCAAGATGCCCTAGATGGTAATCACCGTCAAGAGAAAATCCGCATGCGTACCTACCTAGCCAATCCCAAAATTGATAGTAAGGTCTTTTTAGAGGTTAAAGCCAAAGATGATGAAGGAATCGGTCATAAGTTTCGTCTCGTTTCAACTCCGCTTGTCATCACTAACTTGATGACAGACGGTAAGAATCATGGTCAAATCACTGACCGCCAGCTATTACAGGATATCCACCACTTACGTCAACGCTATGATGAGGGACTTAAACCTCGTATGTATATCTACTACGACCGTTTTTCGATGAAAGAAAAAGAGACTATCGAAGGCTATGCCTACAATAAAGTTCGTGTTACCCTTGACCAAAATTTGACTTACCGTGATGAAGACGTCAGTCTCTTTAAGGGAAATCATGGTTTTCCCCTTCTTGATGAAGATACGATTATCATGGAAATCAAGGCACCTGGCAAAAAGCCTGACTGGCTTCAAACTATCTTAGACAAACATGGTTTGGAAGAGCAGAAATTCTCAAAATACAGCTGTGCCTATCATAAGTCTCAAGGTCTAGACTATGGACCACGTCCAGCACAAGAAAAAGGAGCTGCTGCCTATGTCTAATCTCTTCAATTCTATCTTTAATGATGCGACCGCAACCGCTAGTCCTCTTCAACTCATGCTGGCCTTACTGGTCAGCCTAGTTTTAGGTTTGGCCTTGACCTGGACTTATAAATACCGAACCCTCTACACCAGAGAATTTGTCATTAGTTTGACCCTACTTCCATGTTTGATGACCCTGGTTATCTTCCTTGTCAATGGGAGTTTGGGGACCTCTATCGCCGTGGCTGGGACCTTTAGCCTCATTCGTTTTCGTTCAGCTACCAGTGGTTCCAGGGAGCTGATTGCTGTCTTTATGGCCATGATTATTGGTCTGGCATCTGGGACAGGCTATCTCTTACTGGCTGTCCTCTTTACCATCTTCCTTTTGGCTGTTTGGCTTCTTTTGGAAAATCGTCAAAGTCGTACCGACAACCAACGTCGTAGGCTCCTGACCATTAACGTCCCTTACCAAGACTTGATTGACCAAAAAATCACTAAAACCTTGCTCAATTTCACAAGCGAATGCGACCTGATTTCCCTTAACACCACAGGTGGGGGTGAGACCATGCAACTGGTCTACGAAGTGGACTTGAATCCCCAAGTGGATGACTTCCAATTGACGAATCACCTTATCTCAAGTATTAAAAATTGTGACCTGGCTCTAACAAAAAAAGCTAAAAAGAAAAAGAATTTGTAAGACAAAAAGACATCTCCGACTAGTTTTTGGAGATGTTTTTGCATGTTTTGAGGTTAACATTTTCACTTAGCTATAACCCTCACTTCTAATACCCTAGTATGACATGCTAGATTATCGGCAGAAAGTAAAATATCTGCTAATCATATTCATATGGGATAACCTTACCATCTTGTACGTTAAAAGTGTAGTGGATGTACTTGTCCTTGTTATAATCACTACTATCTTCATCAGTTGTGAAAAAATAAAATTCGTACTCTCCGTCTGGTAGCTTGCTAGCATCCAGTTTAGTTACTGCCTCTTCTAAATCTTTCTTACTAGTATTTTCTGTATCGCCTACTTCTATTCTCATAGTGACAAGGTGTTCATCAATCATTGTTTGGTAGGGAATTTGATAATAGCCATAAAAATCATTCTTCCCATTTTTACGGTTTTCTTCAGCTAAATGAGCTTTACGATTATTAGCTTCTTGATCTATCAAAGTATTATCACTGAAGGAGAAATCTTCGATATCAAGGCCTAACGATTGCTTTTTAAGCTCCTTGAAGAGTTTTTGCTCTTCTTTTTTTACAGATTTTTGTTGTAAATAGGTTTGCGAGTAAAGGCCAGGAGTCTTATATTCCTCACGAACAACTGTCCAGTCCAGGTTAAAAGTAATCTGTCCATCTAATGATATAGTTTGATTATCGTAGGTTTCTTCTGAATAGATATAATCGACATAAATACCATCTGAATCTAGAAACACCTTTTTGATAAGCTTAACTTGGACCTTTCCCTTAAAACCATTATGAGCCAAGATCTTTTGCGTTTTTTCCCTAGCCTTGAAGTAAGAATTTGGCAGTACAACTTTACAACCAACTAAAAGAATAGAACAGAGGAGGAGAATAGCTAAGCAAGAAAGCTTTAAAATATTAGGAGTATTTTTCTTCATAGTACATCCTTCCTTTCCTCAATGATTTGTATAAATAAGCACACCAAATCCTTCAAATAAAACGAGCTTCCTTCACTCCTATCATGGCATTTTAAAGCGCTTTCTCATGGTGGTTCGAGAAACAAGCTTGTCAGGATTACTCTAAAACAAAATACTGGAGAATTATTCTCCAGTATTTTTAATTCCATAATCCATTCTCCTTTGCAGCTTTTTCTGCAAGTGAAATGGCTTTATTATATTTAGTGCCAAACTTCGTACGAATGTCCTTTACATCCATATCAAACGCTTTTTTCCAGTCCTTATTTTTTATATACTCAGCTTGTTTCTCACGATATTGTTTTGCAGCTGCTGATGCGCCATAACTTGCTGTCTTTTGGTGATCTTCTTTTGTCATCACAATAGCAGGGCCATTCTTTCTTGACATAATAGTCTCTTCGCTAGCAGCATTGGCAGGAATATGATGAATCTCTAAACCATTACTTTTTAACTTATTTTTTAATTTTTTAAATAAGTCTCCGTAAGTTCCTCCAAACTTTGTAGCATTTTCTGGAGTTATTTCCACATCTCCCTTAGGATATCTCCTTGTTGAAATAAACTTCTTGCTACTTGTTAATACCTTACTAGCTCCTGAGAAAAAAGCAGAATATTTAAAAGCTTCTGAAGAAGCTAACATACTATCTTCAAGAATCTCAGTATTATTTTTTCCATTTATTTTAGATACTCCGGCAGTAACGACACCCGATATGGCAGCTGCAATAGCTGCTTCTGATGCCGTCTCTCCAACAACCATCATAACGGCCATTGGAGTTGTTGCTCCACCAGATAATACAACCGAAATTGAAGCACATACAATAATAACTCCACTCCCTACTGCAACATTTTTTATTGACTTTTCAAATACTTTAGTATCAAAAGGAAGTGGATCTAACTCTGCAACTGTTGTTCCTAACTGATTAACTGTGAAACTATATTCAGATGTATCAAACATCTCTAATAACTTTTTATCTGTGTATCCAAAATATACATTTTCTTGGGAATTAAACTCTAACTCCTCATAATACTCTTTTGACATGTATTGGATAGCAACATCTTCAACCAAAACTGGATATTCCGAAGAATCAAGTGACTCCTGTACAAGATATGAAACCTCAGACATATTGACCTTAGTCGTCTCCAGATCAATACGATTCCTATTATTCTCATTTAATTTTTTAGAACTACATGCAGACAACGCTGGTAATAATAAGATGAGTATTGATATTATATAAATCGTTTTTTTCAGTAAATTATTCTTTTTCATTTCTTTTACTCTTATACCTTACAGTAATACAACTTACAGCTGTGATTAGAAGAACAATATGCAGAATATGCTTTTTTATTGAACTTTCGTTTTTACGGGGACCGACTGTCACTTCTTTTTTTACTGTTTTTGTCACAGATTTTTTTTTCACATAAATTGTTTTCTTGGTTGCAATATTTGAGTAGTCTGTAGTAATTGAAATTTCATATTTTCCTTCATCATCAATTGATTCCCCAGACTTGTAGGGAACATTCTTTACTACTTTGCCATCTTGATTAGTTTTTACAATTTGAATATTTAAGTATTTTGAGTTAGCAGTATCAATTGTGAAACCATTTGTAGTAGTTGCTCCATCTTCTAACTCACTTTTTGTCGAAATATCCTTAATAAAAGCATTGGCATTCCCATTTCTAATTTTAAAATTATAATCTATCCGATAGTACTGATGGCGATTTAAGATATCTCCAAGAAAAGAGGTATCATCAATTGCATAACATAATACTGCATGATAATCTCCCTCTTCTAAGGTAATTACCTCAGTATTTGCATTTTTATTAACACCCGACAAATAGTTTTTATAAACCTTCGCTTTTTCAAGTTTACCGGATGGTTCTTTCATTTGAACTACCAATGTACCTAAACCGTTAATTTTTCCTTTTAGCGTCGGATTTACAAGATTTGCATTTTTTATAGATGCAATTTGAAAATTTTCATTATTATTCAATTTCTTGATATTTTGTTGTAAATCAAAAGAGAGTGTTATTTTATCACCAATTTTTTTTAAAAAAATATCATTTCCTGATGAATCCGACAAGCGTGATGAATAATCAGATACAATAAAATCACCGAGTGTCCATCCTTGTTGCCTGTCTCCTACTTTGACTTGTTCAGCATTATCATAATTATTATCTGTTTTTTGAACATTCGAACCATCGTATATTGTTTTTTCTTCAGTCTCAACATTCAAAATAGGAACTAATAACATTACAAACAAAAATAATACAAAATAAATTTTTTTCATAATTGGTTCTCTTTTTTCTTTTTAATAAATCTAACTACTACAAAATATATTCAAAAAATACCATAAAATCCTCTATAATACAATGTTTTTTTAATTAAAAGATGCTTAGAAATAGTATTTGTTTTGTTGAAAAAGATTTCTCTAGCAAAAAAGCCCGAAGCATCACTTCAGACTTTTCATCTTGGTTCAAATCGGTTGAGATAATCCTCAATAATCTGTTACTTCCTTTCGGTCATGGACATTGCTTTGTTTGCCTTGACGAGCTTTAAGAACGGCTTCAACGTCCTCAGGGCTAACCCCTGTTTCAACGAGCATGACTGCTAGGTGGTAGAGGACGTCTGCTGTCTCGTTGGCAATTTCTTCTTTATCAGCATTTTTGGCTCCAATCACAACTTCTGTCGCTTCTTCGCCAACCTTTTTAAGAATCTTGTCTAGCCCCTTGTCAAAAAGGTAATTGGTATAAGATCCTTCTTTGGGATTTTTTTTACGATCTAAGGCTTCCTTATAAAGTGTTTCTAACATAGCTACTCCTATTTATCTTGATTGTCATCATATATATCCGTAAAGAAACAGCTGTAGGCTCCTGTATGACAGGCTGCTCCTTCTTGTTCCACAGCGATAAGCAGGGTGTCCTGATCACAATCTGTCTTGATGCTTTTGACATGTTGGAAATGACCAGATGTGGCACCTTTATGCCAAAGCTCATTTCGAGAACGGCTCCAGTAATGCATTTGTTTGGTCTCTAGGGTCAACTGATAGGACATCTCATTCATATAGGCCAACATGAGCACCTGCCCCGTCTTGTAATCTGTCACAATGACTGGTACCAGTCCGTCTTGTTTGTCAAAATCAAGTTTAACCTCTGTCATCGTCTCACCTCAATTCCTGCATTTGCCAAGACTTGTTTGGTTTCGCCTATATTTACCTCACCAAAGTGGAAGATAGAGGCTGCCAGAGCACCCGTCGCTGTTGTCTTTTCAAAGACATCTACAATGTCCTCAATATTTCCTGCACCACCAGAGGCAATGATCGGAACATCGACGACTTCCGCTACACGATTGAGCATTTCCAAATCAAAACCAGACTTAGTGCCGTCCTTGTCCATGCTGGTTAAGAGAATTTCTCCAGCCCCCAGGGCGACGACTTCTCGAGCCCATTGGATGAGGTCCCTACCTGTATCCTTACGGCCACCTGCCACAAAGACATGCCAGCTCCCATCAGCCATCTTTTTCGCATCAATCGCAGCCACTACACACTGATTCCCAAATTTTTGAGCACAATCAGCGATTAGTTGTGGATTGGCAAGGGCTGAGGAATTGACGGCAACCTTGTCAGCACCAGCTTTAAGCATCTTGTTCATATCTTCAACTGAACGGATACCACCACCAACTGTGAAAGGGATAAAGACTTGATCGGCAACACGACGCACCATGTCAACCGTTGTTTCACGGTTATCCGAAGTCGCTGTGATGTCCAAGAAAACAAGTTCGTCACAACCAGCTTCATAATAAGCACGCGCAGAATCAACAGGGTCACCAACATCTGTCAGATTCACAAAATTAACCCCCTTGACGACACGGCCATCCTTGACATCCAAACAGGGAATAATACGTTTTTTAAGCATATTAACCTCCGAAAGACTTGAGTTGGTCTAGAGTGATATTGCCGTTATAGTAGGCTTTGCCAACAATGGTTCCTGCCACACCAATCTCTTGTAGGTGATTTAAGTCAGCTACTTCTGCAATCCCACCTGAAGCAATGACTTTGGCGGTCGTGAGTTCAGATACCAAACGTTTGTAGTGATCAAGATTGGGTCCTGTCAGTGTGCCATCTCGATCAACATCTGTATAGACAAAGAGGGTTACGCCCATCTTTTCCATTTCCTTGGCCAAGGTGATGTAGTCTACATTGCTTGTTTCCAACCAACCTTCGGTAGCGACAAACCCTGCCTTGGCATCAATACCTACGACAATTTTATCGGCACCAAATTCCTCTAAAGCTGCTCGAACGAAGTCAGGATTTTTAACGGCCATTGAACCGATAATGATACGGTCGATGCCAACTGCCAAATAGTCACGAATCTGCTCCAAGGTACGGATACCGCCACCAACTTCGATGCCAAGTCCAGAAACCTTCTTGACCTCTGCAATCAAGTCACGGTTAGTGGCACGACCATCAAGGGCACCGTCCAAATCGACGACATGAATAAATTGAATGCCCGCATCCTTAAAGGTCTTTGCCTGCTCAATAACATCTGGATTGACAACGGTTTGTTGGTTGAAATCTCCTTTAAAGAGACGAACAGCCTGTCCATCCTTAATATCAATTGCTGGTAGAATTTGCATCTCCCCTACCATCCTTTCTAACTAAAAAGTCTTTGCTCTCACTAGCTTCTAGGCTTTACATAACCCTGCAAACTTTTCAAGAATACCTAAGCCAATATCCCCTGATTTTTCAGGATGAAATTGAGCCCCATAAACATTGTCTTTATGAATCATGGCTGGTACCTCAATACTATAATCTGCGGTAACATCAATGTATTGGCTAGGGACATCTGTGAAATAACTGTGAACGAAGTAGACAGCTTGGCCATCTAAACCATCTGTCAAAGGGCTGGCTTGCTTAACAGCCAAATCATTCCACCCCATATGTGGGACAGGTTGCTCCTTGCTGGCTGGAATAGGACGGCAGACACCTGGAATAAAGCCAAGACCATCTGTTTCTTCATGTTCCAGTCCTTTTTCTGTTAAAATCTGCATGCCTAAACAAATTCCTAAAAGGGGAACTCCCTGTGCGACTGCCTCTTTGATAACAGCTACCAAACCTCTTCTCTCCAACTCTGCCATAGCCGTTGGATAAGCACCTACACCAGGTAAAATCAACCCATCTGCAGCTAGAATTTTTTCTTTATCGGCAGACAATTCTGCAGTCACTCCGATTTTTTCAAGGGCACGCAGAACATTTGCAGTATTCCCCGCATCGTAATCAATGACGATAATCATAGCATCCCCTTTGTCGAGTTTACGCCGTGAATGTCAGGATTGATTGTGATGGCTTCACGCAAGGCACGTCCTGTTGCCTTGAAAAGACTTTCTGACTTGTGGTGATTATTTTTTCCGTGGAGAATCTTGAGGTGGAGATTCATCTGAACATTGAAGGCCAAGGCTTGGAAAAATTCTTCTACCAATTCTGTGTCAAAATTACCCAATTTTGGATTATCAAAACTAGCATCAAAGACCAAGTAGCTACGTCCAGACAAGTCTAAACTTGCCATTCCGAGGGTTTCATCCATAGGTACAAAAGCCGTTCCATAACGGTTGATACCTGCTTTATCGCCCAAGGCCTCTTTAAGAGCTTGACCAAGGACAATACCGACATCTTCAACGGTGTGGTGACTATCAACCCAAAGGTCGCCATCAGCCTTAACCACCAAAGACATACGACCGTGGCGGGCAAACAAGGTCAACATGTGGTCAAAAAATCCGACACCTGTTTGAATATCTACTGGTTCTTGAGCATCCAAATTGAGGCTTAACTTAATTTTGGTTTCAAAGGTATTACGTTCAATTTCTGCTTGTCTCATAACTTCTTCCTCTACTCTCTCAATTATTGTCGTTTCTGACTTCAATAGCCTTAGCGTGGGCCTGCAAACCTTCCGCGTAAGCCAAGGTTGTGATATCGTGTTGAGCCTCATTGACTGCTGCTTTGTCATACTGCGTATATTGGATACGTTTGACAAAATCGTGCACACCTAAAGCTGATGAAAATCGGCTGGTTGCTGTCGTTGGAAGAACGTGATTGGCACCAGCATAGTAGTCACCAATTGGTTCACTGGTAAAGTGACCAAGAAAGACGGAACCAGCATTCTCCACTTTTTCTAGATAATCATAGGCGTTGTCCATAGCAATTTCCAAATGTTCTGGCGCAACCAAGTTCATGAGTTCAAACATAGCATCTGTATCATTGGCAATAATAATCCGACCGTTATTTTCGATAGATGGACGAGCAATCGCCTCACGTGGCAAAAGCTTGAGTTGACGTTCAATCTCACTTTCAACTGCATCAGCCAAGGCTTCAGAATCTGTGACCAAAATGGCGCGTGCGCGTGTGTCGTGCTCTGCTTGAGACAAGAGGTCGGCTGCCACGTATGTTGGATTGGCGCTACTATCAGCGATAACACCAATTTCTGATGGTCCTGCAATCATATCAATACCGACAATACCGTAAACTTGCTTCTTAGCAGTCGCCACAAAAATATTTCCGGGACCTGTAATCTTGTCCACCTTTGGAATCGTTTCTGTACCAAAGGCCAAAGCCGCAACCCCTTGAGCCCCACCAACTTGGTAAATGCTATCCACACCAGCCAATTTGGCGGCTACCAGAATCGCAGGAACAAAGTGCTCTTGAGGCGGCGTAATCATAATAATCTCTTTAACCCCAGCAATTTTAGCAGGAATAACATTCATAAGAACTGACGATGGATAAGCCGCAGTTCCTCCAGGCACATAGACACCCACACTATTGATAGGACGAATCAATTGACCACGAATAACACCCTCACTTGGTTGGTCCTCAAAACCAGTTTCCAACTGATGTTTGTGATAAGATTCAATGTTTTCTTTAGCATTAACTAGGGCTTGGTAAACCTCTGGATCAATCTCTTTAAAGGCTTGATCAATCAAGTCCTGTCCAACTTCAAAATCAGTCAAGTCAACCTTATCAAATTTAGCTGAATAGTCACGAAGGGCCTCGTCTCCACGTTTTTTAACGTCTTCAATAATGGCTTGAACCGTGCTTTCAACGTCTCTATTTTCTTTTGACAGTTCCAATTGCTCCTGATAAAGAAGCTCTGCAATTTCTTTATTTGTTCCAGTTAATCGTTTCATTCGAACGGTACCTCCTCGTTCCCTACAAGTGATTCAATCTTACAAATGAATGGTAGAACTTCCTTGTTATTTTTCAAAGAAGCCTTATTAACAATCATTCGTGCTGAAATCCTGCAAATATCTTCATAAACTTTTAAGCCATTGGCAACAAGGGTATTCCCTGTTTCCACAATATCGACAATGGCATCCGCTAGACCAATAACAGGGGCAATCTCAACGCTCCCTTGAATCGAAATAATCTCGACATCCTCACCCTTTTGATTAAAATAATCAGTTGCAATGGTTGGATACTTGGTCGCAATACGTTTACGTTTATGGTCATCAGGATTATAGTCTTCTGTTGAGGCTACGGAGAATTTACAAAGGCCAAAATTAAGGTCTAACATTTCCAAATAGCCTGTCGGATGTTCAACCAGAACATCCTTCCCGACAATCCCAATATCTGCGACACCATGTCGAACATAGGTGGTCACATCTGGAGCTTTGACCAAGAGAAAACGGAAACGTTTATCAGGACTCTCAAAAATCAAATTACGGCCCTTATCAGCCATGAAAGACATATCAAAGCCAGCTTTTTCTAGTAATTTAACCGTATCTTTCTCAATACGTCCCTTGGTCAAGGCAATTGTGATTTGATTGCTAGTCATCCAAGTCACCTCCAAATTCCACATCATCATGCACTGCTTGATAGACCGAATCGACATCAATCGCCCAACCAACCGCTGTTAACTCGGTAGCACCAAAGCGTTCAAACAGTTTATCGTAACGGCCACCAGATACAAAGGCATCTGGCACCTTATCACCAAAGACTTTAAACATCATGCCTGTGTAGTAAGGCACTGCTGGCAATTGAGCCAAATCAAGCGTCGTCTCTGGGAGACTATCTGCTAGGCGATTAGTTAAGACTTCCAAACTATCCAAGGCTGTCAAAAAAGCTTCACTGTCTGTCAATTCTCTAGCCTTGGTCAAAACAGCCTTGGTCTCACCAAAGAGGAAGGGCAACTGTTCCAAGACCTTGTCATATTGACTTGGATTTTCTTTGGTGAATTCCTTGAGGCCTGTGATTGATTTGTCACGGATATAGGCGGCCAACTCTGCTTCTTTTACAGCTGGAAGGTCTAATTCTTCAAAAATGAGTTGCAAGAGGCGAGCATGTGAAAACTCAAACTTGTAATTTTTGACACCGGCAGCATCCAGAGCCTCTTTAGCAGATATCACAGCTTCTTCCATGGCCTGGTGAACGGGGAATCCTATGATCTCAATACCAGCCTGCGTATGCTCATTGGATAGGCCACGCATCTCCTCATTGTAGTTAAAGACTTTTCCAGAGTAAGAAAATTTAATCGGTGTATGAACTTGCGTCGAAGCAATCACGCGCCCAATTTGGCTGGTAATATCAGGACGTAAACTAACAAGATCTCCATTTTTATCAAAGAAATTGTAGTTACCATTGTCCACAACGTCGCTAAAGACTTCGAAATGCTCCAAGGTTGGTGTCTCAATTCGAAGGAAACCCTTTGTCATCAACAAGTCACAGATACGATGCTCAATCTGATACATGGTACGGGCACGTTTGAAAAGTTTATCGTGCATTCCTAAGGCTAATGTCGTTTTTTTCATGCTTGTAACTCCTGTATTGTCATTAGTACGCGCTCCATCTCATCCTGAGTTCCAATCGAGATGCGTAGTCTGTCTGAAATACGCTCCACTTTTGGAAAATAACGGACATAAATTTTCTTACTTTGGAGATAGTCAAACAATTGCCCTGCTGTCACTCCATGCGGTTTGACCAAAACAAAATTGGTTTTTGAAGGAAGCACATCAAAACCAATAGCTTGCAATTCTTGACTAAACCAGTCACGTGTGGCCATAATCTTAGCGCAGCTATCTTCATAATAATCCCATGACTGAACGGCTGCAGTCGCCAAGACTTCCGCAATGCTATCCACATTATAGGGATTGACCGAATTCTTGACGGCATTGATCACAGCCATTAGCTTTGGACTTCCGATGCCATAACCGACACGCAAGCCTGCAAGTGAGGCGTCCTTAGAAAAGGTCCTTGTGATAAACACATTGTCATACTTTTCTAGAAGAGGTAAGGCAGTCTCCCCACCAAAGTTAATATAGGCTTCATCAATAATCACAACTACTGACTGATTGGCCTTTACGATTTCTTCAATTTGATCGAGAGGTTTATAAATACCTGTTGGCGCATTTGGGTTAGTAAGGACAATCCCACCATTTTCAACCAGATAATCTTGAGTATCAATCTCAAATGAAGAGTTCAAGGGCACTTCTCTAAATGGGATGCGATACAAATCTGCCCATACCTTGTAAAAACCATAGGTCAAATCTGGAAACAAGACTTCTTCCTCGCTATTAAAGAAAGCAAGAAAAGCCATTGACAAAATATCGTCTGACCCATTTCCAATAATCACTTGATCGGCAGAAACACCTAACTGTTCAGATAAGGCTTGACGCAAAGCCGCTTGATTCAAAGTCGAATACTTGCGTAACTGATGGGCATCAAAGGAGGCTAAAGCTTGATGGACTGCTGGACTTGGTCCATAGGCATTTTCATTAGTATTCAACTTAATGATATTTTTCTCAGCAGGCTGACTACCCGCCACATAGGGTTCAATCTTTCGTAATCCTTTGATTTCCATAGTTTATCCTTTCTGTTCAACTCCGACCAAGTGTACTGCTAGCTACATCTCCTTAAAGCAAGGGTAACAAAAAAACGCCCTCGCAAAAACAACTTTTGCAAGGACGTTGGCACGTGGTTCCACCTTAATTCGAACAGGGGTCACCCCCTCTTCCTCATGAAGTCACAAAGACTCACTTGTAACTCCTAGTCTCTAACGGAACCACCCGTCGTACACTACTGTCATCCAGAGTTCGCATACGCTCTCAAGAATGTGTCGTCTTTGATCTCATGCGTTTTCAGCTTCCCGCATTCTCTGTCAAGCGATCAGACTTTTTCTCTCAACGATTTAGATTTGAAATTATTCTACATGAAAATTCAGAACAATGCAAGCCTTTTTTGTATATTTTTGTAAAAAAATAAAATTCTTGTATATTTTATAAAAAAAAACAAACTACTGTGAAGTTAAGATCTAAGAGATAGAAAGTTGACTCGGTGTATTTTTCAAACTAAGTGGATACCTAACGAGACTTTTTACTGTGGTAAAAACTCCTGAAAACACCACTTTTTCAAGCTTTCTTATCGCTAGGAAAAGTCTCATGTTATCTATACTCCTGTCACAAAAAATCTTGCTCAGTTATTTTTATGAAAATCGCTTTAGTCTATTCCCTGATTTAAAATAATTTCTTCATATTATGATTTGTATATTTATCCTAAATAAATTTTCAAAGCAAGACAAAAAGCCTGAAGCAAAACTCCAAGCTCTTATTTTAAGCCAATTTTCTAGGTCTGATAAATCCTGTCATAATACTCAAACAAAGCAGCCCTGCAGCAACATACCAATAAGGCATATCCACGCTAATCGTACGACCTGAAACCTCAACGATTCCCTTAACCAAGCAGGCACTAGCAACAACTGCAATAAACGAATTAAAGAGAAGTTTTGAAAGACGTGTTTTCACCCAAGACATTCCCACTCCTGTTAGCAGATAGATAAGTGCTCCAGCCAATGGTGCAAAAAACATCATACGCATAAACATGGACGATTCCCCATAAGAAAAACGTTCATAGACAAAGGTGAATAGAAGGCTGAAAATAGTTAAAGCAATGTAAGTGAAAAAGTGCTTGCTGGCTGATTTTTTAGTAACCGATGTAAACAATATCGCTCACCGCCCTTTCTGAAATTTTGTTTCCGTTTGTGGTTGGCTTATTAATGACTTGACCATTGAAGTACATAGTAGATGAGCCACCACCGTCAAGGTTATAGGCTGTCGTCACACCATATGATTTCATCAACTCTGCCATTTCATAGAGGGTCAATCCTGACGATTCACTGGTACGACCATCAGAGACAATGACAATATAGTGCACACTGCCATCACTCTCTTCGATGACTCCGATAGCTGTACGTGGATTGTCAGCCATAGCTTGACCAACCTCTTCATTTTCCGATACAGCTACCTTACCATTTTCAACTAAAGTTGGACCAAAGGCGAAGGTGTTCACCACACCTGAATCGACCAATTTTTGAGCTGTTGTATCACTCTCCTTAAAGGCCTTGAAGCTACCATCTGAGTATACCGCAAGGTCCTCGTAGTCACTGTTTCGATCAGTATCACGATAGACTTGACCATTTTTAATCACATAGCCCGACTGGTTAGCTCCATAATAGTCACCATTGATGGCAAAGATTGCATTGTTTTGCTGGGCAATACTTGAAGTAGTGTCGGTGATGTTGGTCCCATAGGTATTTTGTGCCAAAGCCGTTTTAAGGTAGTCTGCACTTGAAAGCTGGATATCGGCCACATAGTAAGTGGTATCACTGGTTTTACCTGTTGTGATTTTGATATCCATATTGTCATCTTTATAAGTCGTATCCGTCTTAGTCACCTTACCAGTGCTGGTAGATGCCGTCGACGACGCTGTGGTTGAGCTAGTCGTATTGGCCGAAACTGTTGAGACCGCTGAGGGAATGACAAAGACCTTTAAGAGAGAGTAAACATTTGCCCCCATCAAAAAAAGGGTAAAGAGTAAGGCATAGGCATGCCTTTTGAGAAATTTCATAGAAGACCTCCAATTTTGAAAGATAAGATTGAAACCATAAGTTCCTTTTGCTTGAAATTAGCATAACAAGCAAAGCTTAAAATCTTCTATAATTCCCATAACCACGCTTTTTCTTTAAGTTTTCCTTAAGAAAAAGACAGCTTCAGTTGAAGCTGTCTTCGCTATATAATCATATCTTCTGTAATGCCGAATTCTCTCAAGATCTCCTGAATCTTGTCAAAGTTCAGACGGAAATGCTCTAATTTATGACCATCAGACCCAATAGAATACTTGCGACATCCCAAATCCTTAACAAGGCCTAGGGCATAACGGTAGAGGTCTTCGTGATGATAGAGATACATACTCTTTGCATTCAGCTCAAAAGCCAAATCATTAGCAATCATTTTCTGGAAAATACGTTTGAGCTGTTCTTCATAAGCTTTTAGCTCATCAACAGTCACGTCAAACAGGCGAAAACCATAGTCAAAGTGGGCCAAAACATCTGCGTCCACACGACCAATAGCGTACTCCAACTTGTCCAGATATTCTTGAATAATGCTTGCCTTATCCATATCAGCTACCTCATCATCAAGATAATCATTGACCCCATTATGGTGAACAGATAAAAGTTTGAGATCATAGTCCTTACCATCCAGAAAGTCTAAAATATCCCTCTCCCTAGGCTGGTAATAACCAATCTCGATACCACGTTTTATACGATTGCCATACTTACGGTTAAGACTTTCAATCTCACGACTATAGGCCTCGTACTCGGGCACATCATCCTGTTTGGTATAAGGATTAGAGAGATCATAATGCTCAGTCGTTACAATCTCCCCATCAAAATGCGTCAAATAGTCAGTAAAGTTCGCATCCGAATCATAAGAATGATGGGTATGCAAATGGTTATCACGAATAGACATAACTACTCCTTATTTTTCAAATACATTTTAAGCTGCTTACGGGCCAACCAGGTCAGACTCACCATGATTCCCTCATAGACAAGAAAGAAAATGACAAAACACTGAAGGAAATACTCTTCTGGCAAAACGTTGATAATCGGGTCCAACATGGGATTAAAGAGCCAACTGCTATCCCCAGGAAAGAGTGCTTCATGAAAGAGCGTAAAAAACTCATCAAATCCGAGAAAAAGCCCCACAACCCCAATAAGGACCGGCAAGAGTGCTAGACTCATATAAAGTTTAACGTAAAGACCAAAGGTCCCTTTCTTCACATTTCGCCAAAGAAAAGTCAGAGCTGGATAGGCCAGTAGGATAACAAGCCCCTGTACCAAATGAAAGAGCCACTTCACATCATGAAAATGCTTAAGCCCACTCTCCGACGATGGAAAATCAGGCATGGACAGATGACCAACCCAAGGAAAGGTCAGGTACTGCATGAGGATATTGAAATTATGCCAGAGCTCTGTCTTGCCAAGAATGACATAGTCCAAAAGATGCATCCAATCAATATCAAAATAATAAAAGCCCCATGCCAGATAAATCGTCACTAGGATAGACAGGGCCAAGAGCCAAATCGGAGTCAGAACAGCCTCAATTTTAGTTCGCATCAAAATCCCACTCCGCTAAACTAGAAAGCACATGGTCTGGTTTTACTGGTAAATTCGCAACCTCTTCTGCCTTGGTAAATCCAGTTGTCACTAGAAGGGTTGGAAAGTCATTTTTAATGCCAGCTGTAATATCAGTCAAGTAATTGTCACCAACCACAATCGTTTGGCTACGTTCTGTCCCAAGGATTTCAAGAGCCTTGTTCATGATAATAGCTTTAGGCTTACCAATAATGATTGGTTTCACACGGGTAGCCGCCTCGATAAGAGCTAAGAGGGAACCAGCACCTGGAAGAAGACCACGTTCAGTTGGGATATTCAAATCTGGGTTAGTTCCAATAAATATAGCCCCTTTGTGGATAGCAAGCGTTGCTTTAACCAACATTTCATAAGTGACTTCACGGTCCAAGCCCACCACAACATAGGCAGGATTTTCCTCATCTACCGTATATCCCGCTTCCGCAATGGCAGATTTAAGCCCAGTCTCACCGATAACATAAACTGTCTTGCCACGATTCATATCGTTCATGTAATCAACTGTCGCCAAAGTAGCTGTGTAAATGGTCTCAAGGGGCGTTTCCAACTCACACTGATTACGCAAAAGCTCTTGTACCATCTCTGGTGTACGCATACTGTTATTAGTCACAAAAAGATAGGGAATCTGACGCTTCTGCAACTCCTTAACGAAGGCTTCTCCCTCAGGGATACGATCCTTCCCCTTGTAAATAGTCCCATCTAAATCAATCAAATAACCTTTATATGTCATCTTACTCGTCTCCTATTTCTTTCCATTGGATAATGGCCTGAGCATGAATATTGCCATCAACACAAATCTGATGTTGACTGCTCAAACTTTCTTGGTCAAACTCATAGCCTGAATAAATCTCTGACCCATGATGAATTTCCTTAACATACTTGAGGTCAATATGGGCTGGTGTGTACTTGGTCAAAAAATCCAAATCGAAAACATCCAACATCCACTCCAAGTACTTGCTATTATTAACGTGGCCATTCATATCTAGGTCAAAATAACGCACACGATAAAGCGTCTCAATTGGATTTTCCAAAGCCTTATAGCGAGGCCCTCTAAGCAACTTTTTAGTCTTATCAGCCCCATAAGGTGCTACCACCTCATCTGGCACTTCTAATACCTTACGCGTTTCATAATCCATGAGAGCAAAAGTAGTCTTAAAGAGCATAATTTGCTGACCAGTTTCATCTGTGATGTAAAAATTACGGTAACAGAAAATCTTATTATAGGAAATAGCTTCCGTTGTAATGGTCACCTTTTCATTGTAGCGAGGCAGACGGTCAATCTCAATCGCATAGTCTGTCACAATCCAAACCAGACCGTATTTATCAAAAACGTCCTTATCCGTATTTCCCAGAGATTCTGACTGCATACCAGATACTTGCAATGAAAAAGCCAATAAGTGCGGTAATTTTACCTGATGCGTGATATCCGTCTCATAAAACGGAATTTGATAAGGAATACTAAATTTTAATCCCATCTAATCCTCCAAGATAAATTGCTCAGCGACACTATCACCCAGGAAGAGTCCTCGTTTAGTCATACGAACCACCTCTGGATCCTTGACCAAGAGCCCATCTTCCTGTAGTTTTTTTACAATGTCCCCATAAGTATCCGCGAATGACAAGCCAAACTTCTCTTCAAAACGTTTAATAGACACACCCGACTTTTTACGCAAACCAAGGAAGAACTCCTCCTCCATCATCTCCGCCTTAGTCAGATGTTCTTCGTGAAGTCTAGCATAGCCATCCTCAGCTATAGCCTTTAGGTAATGCTGGATAGGGCCTCTATTGCGATAACGAACACCATTGACATAACCAGAGGCTCCAGCACCCACACCATAATACTCATCATTATTCCAATACATGAGATTGTGACGACTCTCCATCCCAGGTTTGGTAAAGTTTGAAATCTCGTAGTGCTCAAAACCATTGTTTTCCAACTCTTGGATAATATAGTCAAACATCTCTGCCTCCAAGTCCTCAGTTGGCAGATTGAGCTTACCCCGACGCATCTTATTCATAAAGACCGTGTGATGTTCCAATATCAAACTATAGAGACTTAGGTGTGGAATATCCAGTTCCAGTGCCTTTCTCACATTTTCCTTGACCTGATCCATGGTTTGACCAGGTAGTGCATAAATGAGGTCAATAGAAATATTATGAAAACCAGCAGCCTTTAAGCTATCAATACTTTCATAAATCTGTGCTTGATTGTGACTGCGACCAATTTGACGCAAGTGCTTGTCATCAAAGGTCTGAACCCCTAAAGATACGCGATTAACAGCTGATTTTTTGAGCACCTCAATCTTATCAACCGTCAAATCCCCAGGATTGGCCTCAATGGTAAACTCCTCCAACTTAGACAAATCCAAGTTTTTCTGAAGATTGCTTAAAAGGTAGTCCAATTGCTCCGCAGAAATAGCTGTCGGTGTCCCACCACCAATATAAAGGGTGCGTAGCTCCTTGATATCTAAAAGCTCCCACTCACGAATCAAAGCCCGTAGGTAGTCATCAACGGGCTGATTTTTAATGAAGACCTTGGAAAAGTCACAATAATAACAAATTTGTGTGCAAAATGGAATGTGCACATAGGCTGACGTTGGTTTTGTTTGCATGTAACTATTCTACCATTTTTTAAGCAGAAATGAGACCTCGAATGATAAGAGTTTGAGCCAAAAAGAAGCCATCTCTCCAGATAGCTTCTTTACTTTATTTTGTTAATGAGAATGGGAAAGCATTATAGTTGCTATAATCAAAGGTTGGTCCCAAGTCAGAGATGAATTGAACTGGCGTGTAAGTTCCATTTTCAAGAATAAAGCCAGGCTTAGCTTGGAAACCAGCTCCCCCTAGTCCTGTAATACCAGGAAGCAAGGTAGAAAAATCGCCACCCTCCCAAACATAGAGATTTCCAGAAATTTGAACAGCTTTTGCAGTTGTAGAGCTTTGACGATAGGGTTCGTAATCGACATTGAAATTTGCCTTTGAAGTGATGTTGCCATCAGCATCAACTGTAAAACTAATGTCTGTTGCTTGAGGACTAGTACCTGTCCAAGTTCCAACCAAAGCTGCTGGGACAGGAGCATCACTTTGAGTATCAGCTGTTGCTTGACTAGACTTGTTTGACTCAGAAGCAGCACTACCACTTGTTCCTACTTGACCATCAGTTCCTTCTGTAGCTTGATTTTTTGAAGAGCTAGCTTCAGGAGCACTCGCTTCTTCTTGACCTTGAGAATCCTTTGAAGCTGAAGCTTCTGTCTTACCCTTTTTAACAGACTTTTTCTCAGAAGTTTTTGTTTTAGCAGAGGACTTCACTACTTTAGAAGTTGACGTTGTAGATGATGTTGCAGTGTCTTTTTCTGACTTAGAGCCACATCCGACAAGTGCTGTAGAAACAACTACAGACAACAAAACAAGTGAACAAACACGAATAACTTTTCTTTTCATTTTCATAAACCTCTTTTCTATATTTCTATTATATCTATTTTGTTACAAAATTCAAGTATTTTATGTAATTTTTGTAACAATTATGTAATTAATTGTATCGCTGTCATAAGTTAATGTCGTATTTACAAGTAAAAAAAGCCCATCACTCCTAGAGGAATGATAGGCTTCTGCATCTTATTTAGGTACTTCTTACCTTCTAGAGGTATCCTAATTACTATTTGTCTTCTCTTTCAATATAACCCCATATGGAGGGAAGGTTGGAACTATCCTCCAAGACAATAATGCGCTTGCCACCATCTACAACGACATAATAGTATGACTTTCTCGCATTGTGGTAGATGTCATTAACACTCTTAGCCTGATAACCATATGACTTAAGAGACTTCTGTATTTTAGCAAACTCTTTTTGCACCTTATCATTATCTACGCTGCCTGATTGATCCGCCAGATATTCTTTTAAAGGCTTAGCAATTAAGATATCTAAAGGCTTAACATTTAAGATATCTATATCATCAGAATCTGTAGTCATAACACCATTTTCAGAGATAGTCAATTCTCCTTCTGATTCATCTTCATCATCATATGTCTTCCATTTTCCAACAAAAACTTTTGCAACCTCTGCCTTATGAAAAAGACATTTCTTTTTTAAATCTTTGGTTCTTCTTGATCCGTAGTAGAGATCTGATAAGGTTAAATCTAGAACTAAGTTTGTCCCATCCTTCTGAATCAGATTATAGTAGCCAATCCATTCCCATTTCGTCTTAACCAGTATGATCTCTTTGGTCTGTAATTGATATTTCTTGTCAAAATCAGCAATCGTTTTTAGTTTTGAATTACTGACATCTTCTAAACGTGCTTCAAACTCCTGTCTAACTTTATTACCAATAGAGATTTCTTTGATTTCTTCTTCCCTATAGCCTGCAACAAGTTTTGACTTTTTCCCACTTAACTCATAAACCAAACCAACATTATCATTAGTTACCCACAAACCTCCCAAGTTTGTTCCTTTGGAAGAAAACAAAAAGAGGCCAAGACTTGTTGCTACAACAAGAAATAAAGCAATCCCAAGACCAATAAAAGTCTTCTTGCCAAACTTTTTCTTCTTAACAAAGACCATTTGTTGTGAATAAGCTGGGTTGACCATTTGACCAGTCATTTAATTTGGTAAAGGTCCGACTCCTGCAGTCACGGAATTTCCATTGTTGGAAAAAGTAGCTTGTTTTCCTTCTATAACAAATTCACCATTTAGAAGGGCCTGCTGACACTCCTGAATAGTGGGCTTACGATTATTAATCGCTTCAAAATATTCAATCCATTCTTTTCTATTCATCATCTCTCCTAACAGTTCTTAACAGAAAAATCTATCACTAGCTTGGAAGTGATAGATTTTCCAATTATTTAAGCACTTCTTGTGTCTTAGCGTAGTTAGCTTCAACAGCTTCTTTTTCGGCTTTCCACCAGTCTTGGTGATCTGTGTACCACTTGATTGTTTCTTCCAAACCTGATTCAAAGTTTGTAAATTGTGGTTCCCAACCAAGTTCTTCACGCAATTTTGTTGAGTCAATAGCGTAACGCAAATCATGACCAGCACGGTCTGTTACACGATCGTAAGCATCTTTTGGTTGACCCATTTTTTCAAGGATGAGTTCAAGAACTTCCTTGTTATTCTTTTCACCATCAGCACCAATCAAGTAAGTTTCACCGATACGGCCTTTAGTGAGGATAGCCCAAACACCAGTTGAGTGGTCGTTAGTGTGAATCCAGTCACGGACATTTTTACCTTCTCCATAAAGTTTTGGTTTAATTCCTGACAAGATGTTGGTGATTTGACGTGGGATGAATTTTTCGATGTGTTGGTATGGTCCATAGTTGTTTGAGCAGTTTGAAATAGTTGCCTTAACACCAAATGAACGCACCCATGCTTTAACGATAAGGTCTGAAGCAGCCTTAGTTGATGAATAAGGTGACGATGGGTTGTATTTTGTTTCTGCTGTGAATTTTTCACCAGGACCTTCACCGTGTCCAGGAAGATCTTCGCGCAATGGAAGGTCACCATACACTTCGTCTGTTGATACGTGGTGGAAACGAATATCGTATTTACGAGCAGCTTCCAAGAGTGTGTAAGTACCAATGAAGTTTGTGTGGATAAATGGTGATGGGTCGTTCAATGAATTATCATTGTGGCTTTCAGCCGCATAGTGAACGATAGCATCAGCCTTAGCAGCCAATTTATCAACCAATTCAGCATCAGCAATATCACCAACAACCAATTCAACACGGTCACCAAGGATTTCTTCAATGTTAGCACGGTTACCAGCGTAAGTGAGTTTGTCAAGGACAGTCACATGTACGTCTGGATGATTGTTGTAGACATAGTGTACGAAGTTTGAACCGATGAAACCTGCGCCACCAGTTACGATGATATTTTTATATTCAGTCATTTTTTCTCCAAAAAATATTGTTTTTTTCTTAATCGTTCCTTTGGCTAGTGAGGGACGCCAGCAACCCTTTGGTTTCATGGCTAAATCCGGAGCCGAAGTCTCCGGATTTCCCTACAAGATTCCCATAAGGGAATCTTGTTATCACTAGGGCAGGAACGATCCTACCAGGCTCCTTGCAGTCGCAAAAATACTGTGCAAGGTTTATTCTTAAAAATCTTCTGCTCTTAGTGGTTTAACGTCTTTGAGCAATGGGTGGTTTTTATCTGCTTCTGAGACTTCTGCTTCTTCCAAGTTTTCCCACTTGATATCAAGGCTTGGGTCAGCATAGTTGACAAAGGCGTATTTAGGTTTAAGCTCAAGTGCCCAGTAGTCGTTCACAAGATAGCTGTATGCGACCTTATCAGACAAAACTTGGAAACCATTGGCAACACCACGAGGAACAAAGATTCCTTTTGAGGCATCAATGACTGTTTGGTAAGTATTCCCAAACGTTTCGCCTTCACGAAGGTCAACCCATGTTCCAAGAACCTTTCCTTCATCTGCTACTGAGATGTATTTATCCCAAGGCTCAGCGTGCAAACCACGTAAAACATTTTTACGTGAGAAAGAAACGTTGTTTTGCAATTTTCCTTCTGCAAAGAATGATTCTGGAAAACCAAGCGGCAACATTTTTTCCTTTTGGAAGTTTTCCTTGAACCATCCACGGTTATCTCCATGTACTGGAATATCAAATTCAAGTAAACCTGGGATGGCTTCAATCTTACGTGCAGCTAATTCTTTACCAAAAAATTGTTCAGTCATTATGCTTCTCCAATCAAACGGAGCAAATATTGCCCGTATTCATTCTTCTTAAGTGGTTGTGCCAATTCGAGGACCTGCTCTTTAGTAATGTAGCCCATGCGATAGGCAATTTCCTCAAGGTTAGCCACTTGAACATTTTGCAAACGTTGAACTGTTTCAATGTACTGAGCAGCTTGCAAGAGACTTTCGTGAGTGCCTGTATCCAACCAAGCAAAGCCACGTCCCATAAGTTCAACAGAGAGGTCACCACGTTCTAAGTAAGCCTTGTTAACATCCGTGATTTCAAGTTCGCCACGAGGACTTGGCTTGATATTTTTGGCAATTTCCACAACATCATTGTCATAGAAATAAAGACCAGTTACAGCAAAGTTTGATTTTGGATGCTCAGGTTTTTCCTCGATTGAGATGGCATTCATATTGTCGTCAAATTCAACAACACCAAAACGTTCTGGATCCTTAACTTGATAACCAAAGACTGTAGCTCCTTTTTCCTTAGCTTCGGCACGTTGAAGCATGGCAGAAAGACCATTGCCATGGAAAATATTGTCCCCAAGAACAAGGGCAACACTATCATCACCAATGAAGTCTTCACCAATGATAAAGGCTTGAGCCAATCCATCTGGACTTGGTTGTACTGCGTAAGAAAGGGAAATACCGAACTCAGAACCATCACCAAGGAGCTCTTCAAAACGTGGAAGGTCCTGTGGTGTTGAGATGATGAGGATTTCCTTAATACCAGCCAACATAAGCGTTGATAGTGGGTAATAAATCATTGGTTTATCGTAAATCGGCATCAGTTGTTTTGATGCAGCACGAGTCAATGGATACAAACGCGTCCCTGAACCGCCTGCAAGAATAATACCTTTCATAAGAAGGCTCCTTTTTTCTCTAATATATTACCTATATTTTAGCATTTTTCAGCCCTCTTGTCACGGTAAACCCTATGTTCTTAAGCTTTCATTAAGAAAATCACAAGTGTCCATTTTCTTAATCCAATCAAAAAGGATTTCGATTGAAACCCTTTTAGATTGAAGATAACCTCTTGTAGCACTTTCCTTAGAAAGCGTAATCATCATCTTCTTCAGTGCCTTTGTGCACTCATCCAGTCAAAGATACTGTTATAGGTTTGCCCATTGACACTAGCTCGAGAGCCACCGCCATAGGTTGGGTCAGTGGCTACCATACCACTATAACCATCCCAATTTTTCGTATTTTCAGGATGCTGAACGCCAATCACCTGGTCATGGAAGAAATAAATCCAAGCCCAATGCCCATCATACTCTGTACCAGGAAGATCAGTCCCGGTAGCTGTTTCAAAGTATGAAAACCATTTGTTAGAAGCTCCAGAGGTAATCAAACTCTTGTATAGAGGCAAGACACTATTTTCTGGTTGAACTGTTGCGTCTGCTTTCGTGTGAATCAACCACATAGGCTGGTCCTTCAGTTTATCAATCCCAGATTGGTCAACAGTTAAGGGAGCAGCAATTGGAATGAGAGCTGCAAAATAATCTGGATAGGTTGCTCCCATGGTCAAGACCATACCACCACCATTGGAAACCCCTGCAAGATAAATTCGTCCCTTATCTACCTCTGGGTGATTAGCTAGGTATGTATCAATGGTCTCTTTGAGTTGTGCTGCATTATCCGACCCCCAAGGTGTCTGCGTTTGAACAGCAAGCACATTGACCCCACGCGCCTGATCACCGGTTGTTAAGAAATGGCCTTGAATATCAGGCTGGGTAAGCGCATAGACGTCATTTGAAAGAAGAGGAATATTCATATCTGTCCCTCTTTCACCAATGCCGTGTAGCCAGACTATCAAAGGTTTGGTGCTATTTCCTGTACCGGTTTGGGCACTATAAGCCGCATACTGCATGTTACCTACCTGCCCTCGCTCATCGAAAACCTCCGTTGTTGGCATCAAACGATTATTGATGGCATCTTGCTCAGAAGACACCATTTGCGACTGACTACTACCTTCTGCCACTACTGACAAATCTTTCATTGATACCATATAACTTTCCAGCCATTGGTTAGTCCAAGTAGAAAGGTTAAAATACATAGGTTCAGCATTTCCACCCATGTTGTAGCGATTATAAGAAGGTAGGCTCAATTCAAGCGTCACGTACTTGCTGTTATCATAATAGACCACATGCCCCTGATCGTCGGACACATAAGAATTCGTCACCTGACGACTAACTCCTGCTGTTGTAACCTGGGTTGAGCTGTGGACAACCTCTGGTGTGACCTTCTGATTAAATTCAAAAATGACTTTGGTTACAGCAGGACCAAACTCATAACTCTCTAGGACAATTCTTGTCTTTGTCACAGCCAAGTCTTCTGCTGCCCCTGCTTTGACAGACAAGCCTAAACTTATGGCTAACAAGGAAACAAAGACTGTCACATATACTTTAACTTTTTGGAACATAGTCCCTCCCCATTTTTTATTAGTATTCACCTACAATTGATGAACAGTTACTATTTTATCATTTTCTAATCAAATAAGAAATAGATGTAAACAACTCTAATAAAAAAAGAATCAGCCAACATCCCTCAATAGCGAGAAATAGCCAGCTGATTCTTGAGTCTAAATATCTAGAAGAACTTTAATACTATTAGTCTTTTTTCTTAATGTACTGAGCCACTGGATAGTCCGCACTATCCAAGCTACCAGGTCGGTTCATGGCCAAATCAACCAGATTCTTTCCAATCAGTGGCCCTGTCGTAAGTCCTGAAGAGCCTAAACCTGAGGCGACAAAGACACCCTCAAGCTCTGGAACTTCTCCAAAGAAAGGTGAGAAATCACTCGTGTAGGCTCTAGTTCCCACACGTTCTGAGAAGGACTTGGCAGTACTTAAGTCAGGGAAATAGGTCTTAGCCTCTTCCTCCAGACTTGCAAGTACAGTCTCATCAACTGTCAAATCAAAGCCTTAGTCATTTTCATGGCTGGCCCCTACCGAAATCTTTCCACCAGCAAAAGGAATGACATCCAATTCGCCCTCTGGCATCAGAACAGGTAATCTACCAGTATCCATGCCCTCAAAGAAATAGTCACGCAATTGCCCCTTTTGGGGGCGAACGTCTACTTCAAAACCAAGGGGTTCAAGCGTTTGACCTAGCCAGGCACCACAAGCAAGAATGACCTTATCGAAAGTTTGCCCATTAATCTCGTAAGTGGCATTGTCAAGAGGAGAAAGTGTGACTAGACCCTCTACCTTTTCAAAACCTGAGGCCTCAATCAAAGTCGCTGTCAATTCTGCTCCCTCCACTCTGGCACCTCCAGAAGCATAGAGATAACGGTCAAATCCAGTAAATTCAGGGAGGTCGGCAGCATTTTTTATAGAGAGTTCACCAATAATGGGTGATTCTTCTAGCCTAGTTTCTGCATGCTGATACAAACCGTCCAACTTACTATCGTCTTTCTTGAGAAGGGCTACACCAGACTGATCATAGAAGCTCGTGTCATAACCATCATTTTCAAGATTTGAAACTAAATCTTGGTAAAAATCGGCTCCCAAACGTGCCATACGATACCAGGCCTTATTACGACGCTTGGAAAACCAGGGGCTGATAATCCCTGCTGCTGCCTTGGTTGCTTGCCCTAGACCATGATCAAATACTGTAACCTCTACGTCTTTTTCTTTTGATAAGTAGTAGGCAGCCGTTGAACCGACGATACCTGCACCAACAATTGCAATTTTCATTTTTTACTCCATCTATTTTAAAAGAGCTGAGTCCTATATCAATAGGCACAGCTCTTTAGTATTTTTAACCTAAGGCCACGTCCATAACCATCATGACGACAAAGCCAACCATGAGCCCCAAGGTTGCGACGTCAGTATTACCATTGGTTTGTGATTCAGGAATCAATTCCTCCGTTACCACAAAGATCATGGCACCTGCCGCAAAAGCCAAAGCATAAGGAATAATCACCATCATCCACAAGACTAGAGCAGCTCCCATAACAGCTCCTATAGGCTCCACGATAGCTGACATCGAGCCCCAATAAAAGGCCTTGATACGAGATTTTCCATCTGCTCGAATAGGAATAGAGAGGGCTGCACCTTCAGGGACATTCTGCAAACCAATACCTATAGCTAGACCAATAGCTCCCATAAGACCAGCAAGTGTCATATTCCCACCAGCTAGGGCACCAAAGGTAACACCAACTGCTAATCCCTCTGGAAAATTATGAATCGTGATAGCCAAAAAGAGCAGGGCAGTCTTGGACAACTTTTTCTTACGAGGTTGAATCCCTTCTGCTTTTGAGATATCATTTCCCAAATGCAAATGAGGAACAACGGCATCAATCAAACGAAGGGCCACACCACCAAGCAAGAAGCCAGCTGCCGCAGGGAACCAGGACCATTTCCCATAGCCATTTTGAGTCGCATAAGTTAAAGAGGGATCCAAAAGTGACCAAAAAGAGGCCGCAATCATGACACCAGCCGCAAAGCCCATCATAATATCTAACAATTTACGACTAATATTCTTGAAGAAGAAAACAATGGCCGATCCGATAATGGTACAGCCCCAAGTAAAAAGACCAGCAAGCAAGGCCAAAAAGACCACATTTTGATGTAAAAGCCCAGTCACAGACACATCCTCCTACAAATGGTCAAAAGGATTAGTTGAGGACTGACTCTCAAGTATGGTCACATTCCAATCATGCTCACGTTTCCAAGTCTCAAGTTTCTCAGCGATCTTTGAGATAAAGAGGGCTTCAATATGGTGCCCAGGGTCAATAGCCAAGAGACCATTAGTAATCATTTCTTGTCCTGTATGGTAGTATACATCACCAGTGATAAAGACTTGTGCGCCCTTTTTCAAAGCATCCTTGTAAAATCCTTGACCGCTACCCCCACAAATAGCCACACGGCTAACAAGAGGATTATCATGGTCATAACGAACCAATCGAACACTGTCCAAGCCAAAAACTGCTTTTACTTTAAGAGCAAGTTCTTCAATGGTCTGTGGCACGATATCACCCACTCGACCAATTCCATGATTTTCAGAAGTCTGCGTTAAATATGTGGTGTGTTTAATGTCAAGTAAGTCACAGAACCAATCATTAAGGCCATCATTAACGACATCAATATTAGTATGACTCACATAGACTGCAATATCATGCTTAACCAGGTCGAGCAAAATATCTCGGTCAGGCGAAGACACCAAATCCTTAACTGGACGGAAAATTGGAGCATGTTTAGCAATGATGAGGTCCACACCTTTTTCAATAGCTTCAACTACTGTATTTTCACGAACATCCAAGGTAACCATGACCTTCTGAATCTCCTTGTCCAGACTACCAATCTGCAAGCCAACCACATCACCCTCCATGGAAAGCTCCTGTGGACAAAATTCCTCATAAGTCTTGATAAGTTCACTAGCTAACATGGTTCAAAACCTCCTTAATGGTTTGAATTTTATCTTCAATAGCTGCACGGTCAGCCTGATTGGCAAGAGGAATGGATCCTAAGGCAATCTCAAGTTTATTGATTTCACGTTGCCATTTGAGCTGGAAAACCTGAGATTGTTCTTTCATGAGATGAGGACCAAAACGCACTTCCTTGTCCGAAAGGCTCATGTGTCCAGCTTCTGCCACCATGATTTCGTAGTATTTGCCATTTTCAGTCATGATAGACTCTGCAATAATCTCAAAACCATTTTCCATCAACCAGATACGGAGATCATCTTCACGATTATTTGGTTGTAAAATCAGACGGTTTACGCCCTTAAGTTTGTCCTTTCCAGCATCAAGGATATCCGCAATAAGACGTCCCCCCATGCCACAGATTGTGATGGTTGTGACAGCATCAGAAGGTTCGAAGGCAGCCAAGCCATTAGCCAAGCGCACCTCGATTTTATCTTGGAAACCAGAAGCTGAGACATTTGCAAGAGCAGACTCATAAGGGCCTTTTACCACTTCTCCAGCAATAGCTGAAGTAATCAGGCCTTTTTCAAGTAAATAAATCGGAAGATAGGCATGATCACTGCCTACATCCAAGAGTTTTGCACCTTTGGGAACATAGGTTGCTACGTCCTTGAGGCGTTGAGATAATTGTACGTACATATTTCATCTTTCTATTTTTTTAAGTCTATTTAATTATATCAAAAAAGGAAGTTGGTAAGAAATGGTTTTAACACATTTCCTAACAACTTCCTTTTTGCTTATACTTTCTCGCCTGTAAAGACGAAGAATTTAGAAATAATATAGTTCAATACAATGATAAGGACCTGAGAGAAGAGGCTCTCGATACCGTTTACCCAAGCATGACTATGACCAACAAATTGACCAATAATTTCTGGATAGGTATCGACTAAGAAATAGGCCAGTGCCAAATCCAAGACCAAGGTCAATAGGCGAGCACCCACGAACTTAACAAAGCGCGTAACCATACCTGTCTTTTCCTGATTAAAGACAAACATGTCATTTGTAAAAAAGGCAAAGATAATGGCAATCGCATTCGCTAAGACTGCTGAAAGTGTTCCTTGTTGGGTAAACTGGAAAATCAAAGTACGACTGACCATATAGACCAAAGTTGCCAAGACACCAAAGAAAAGGTACTTGAAAACTTCGGTGGCCATGAAGGCTCTGAGCTTAGCTATCATACTTAGTCCAATCCAATTTCTGCACGAACAACATCAGCAATCGTATCAACGTAGTAGTTCACTTCATCATCTGTTGGGGCTTCTGCCATAACACGAAGAAGAGGTTCAGTACCACTTGGACGAACCAAGATACGTCCATTTCCAGCCATCTCAGCTTCCATTTTTTCAATGATAGCGGCAATTGCAGGAACTTCCATAGCCTTATCTTTCATGCTATTTTCCACACGGATATTAACCAATTTTTGTGGATAGATGGTCACTTCTGAAGCCAATTCAGACAAGCTCTTACCTGTTTCAACCATGACTTTAGTCAATTGAATAGCTGTCAATTGACCATCACCAGTTGTGTTGTAATCCATGATAATAACGTGTCCAGACTGTTCACCACCAAGGTTGTAGCCGTTTTTACGCATTTCTTCGACAACATAACGGTCACCAACAGCAGTCACTGCCTTGTTAATGCCTTCACGGTCAAGTGCCTTGTGGAAACCAAGGTTTGACATAACCGTTGTTACAATAGTATTTTTAGCCAACTCGCATTTTTGAGACAAATGTTTACCAATGATATACATCACCTTATCACCATCAACAATATCGCCATTTTCATCAACAGCGATGAGACGGTCACTGTCACCATCAAAGGCAAGACCAATAGCTGAGCCAGTTTCTTTAACCAAGGCTTGCAACTGCTCTGGGTGTGTCGAACCAACACCAGCATTGATGTTAAGGCCATCAGGTTGGTCACCAATAACAGAGATTTCTGCGTTCAAGTCAAGGAAAATGTTACGTGCAGATACCGCAGCTGCTCCATTAGCCGCATCCAAGGAAACTTTTATGCCACCGAGGTCAACACCTGTAGCCACCAAGAATTTTTCGTATTTACGAAGACCCTCTGGATAATCCACAAGTGTTCCAAGTCCTTCAGCCGAAGGGCGTGGAAGCGTATCTTCTGCAGCATCGAGAAGGGCTTCAATTTCCGCTTCACGCGCATCATCCAATTTAAAACCATCGCCACCAAAGAACTTGATACCATTATCAAGAGCTGGATTATGGCTGGCTGAAATCATAACACCAGCACTTGCATTTTCCGTACGGACCAAGTATGAGACGCCAGGTGTCGCAAGCACTCCAAGTTTGTAGACTTCAATACCCACTGAGAGCAAACCTGCTACTAAGGCAGATTCCAACATCTCACCAGAGATACGTGTATCACGTGCCACAAAAACTTTAGGACGGCCAGTCTCATGTTGGCTAAGCACATAACCACCAAAACGACCTAATTTAAAGGCCAATTCAGGCGTAAGCTCAACGTTTGCTTCTCCACGAACACCGTCTGTTCCAAAATATTTACCCATAATTTTAATATTAGTGCTTAAGCACTAAATCCTCCTTAAACTGTGATGCTGTTTAGCAAGAGTCAATCTAGTGAAATCTATCTAGACAATCTAACTTTATAAAATTTCGCCAATATTTTCAACCCTTGATTTTAAACATTTTTAATTGGTTACATTTTTATGAGATTAGTCCCTCTCAATCCCATCCATTATACATGAATTTAGGAAAAATGTAACTCCCCTATTTTTGCGTGACTTTTAAGTTAACCTTAACAGTGCCAGGCTGAACCGTAACACCTTCTGCCTTAAGGTCTATTGTTTTTGATGTGTCCTTAGTCACTTGGCTAATGTCCACAGGAACTGTGATGCTATCAATCTTATCCATAGCTTCTTGACTACCAACAATAGTCACATGCCCACGATTAAAGCTATAGCTGATACTAGACACATTGCTAGCCTTATCTCCAGTCAGTTCGACCTTAACAGGAACAGATTTGCTCAATTTTCGCAAACTAATCTTGGCATGCACCTTAGCTGGTGAGATTGAACTTGCTAGGACTGTTCCATTTGTCGAAACTGCTTGAAGGACCAAGTTCCCATCATAATCTTCAGACAGGTTGGAATCGCCTTCCAATACTGCTTGAACATGATCAATCTGGTTAATGATATCTTCACTCGAAGTTACCTCTACCTTGGTTGCATCCAGGCTAACTTTTTTAACTTCATAGCCATTTGCTAACTTATCTGATGTGATATTAGCTACGACGTCAAAGGTCTTGCTGGCTTTTTTACCAATAGTCGCCGTCAAGGTTGATGGCGATACTTGCGCAGACATTCCAGCTGGAAGATCCTTAACCTGAATAGGTACTCGACTGGTTCCTTGACCCAGATTCGACAAATCAGCAACTAATTTAAAGTGACGCGTATCACTACTTGTCTCAGTCGTTAAAGCCAGCTGTGTTGTCGCTGTCAAATAGACTTCGGCATCATAGGAATAACCACTGATAAAGTACTTATCACTATCATATTTAATATCCACAGGAACCGATTCAACGGTTTGTGTAAAGGTATTAGATGCACTTGAGCTATTGTTTTTATTTTGCGTATTTCCCGACCATGCCGTGAAAAAGAGTACCACAGCAAAGAAGAGAGCAACTAGCATCTGCCATAAACGATCGTCTTTAAAGAAATTTACGAAACGCTTCATTTTTTGCTACCTCCCATCCAACGTTGGAAGAATGACTGACGTGGTTCTTGTTCTTTCAACAAGATAAGACTCAACTCTTGTTCAAATTCTTGAACAGAGAGATCATGGATGAAATTTCCCTTGTACGCAATTGAAATCGCACCAGTTTCCTCAGACACAACAAAGGTCAGTGCATCTGTCTGTTCTGAAAGACCAATGGCAGCCCTATGTCTAGTCCCAAACTCTTTGGAAATCTTATTAGATTCCGTCAATGGCAGATAAGAACAAGCCGTCGCAACCTTGTTATCTCTGATGATAACTGCCCCATCATGAAGCGGTGTATTTGGGATGAATATATTAATTAAAAGTTCCCCAGTCACCACCGCATCAAGTGGAATTCCAGTCGCAATCTGCTCTTGTAAGGTCTGAGTCTGTTCAATAGAAACCAGCGCCCCAATCTTACGAGGACTCATGTACTTAACAGCTTTAACGTAGGCTTGAACCAACTTCTCGTCTGAGCTAACCTCTTTATTTTGCAAAAAATGCTGAGGTGTCCGTCCAAAGGTTTCAAGTGCAGAACGAAGCTCTGGCGCAAAGATTACAACCGCCGCAATGGCCCCATAGTTGATAACCTGATTCATCAAATAAGAAATCGTCGTGAAGCCTATAAAATCAGAAATCAGTTTGACTAAAATAAATAAGACAACCCCTTGAACAAGGGTCATAATTTTTGTCCCTCGTAGGGCCCTAATAAAGCGATAAATTAAAAAAGCAACAATCAATATGTCCAAACTATTGACGATAACTTTCAGCGGACTATCAAAGAGTGACCGCCAAAAATCAATATCAATGGACGAAAGTATTCCCATACATATCACACTTTCTTTTAATTTTTAAACAGTTTCTATTATACCACGAATTCTAACTATTTTGAGACTACAATCACTACTTTTTGTGATAAAATAAATTCATGACTATGAAAACTACCATGGGAATTCTGGCGGGTAAAGCTAGCCATTTCGTCCTTTCAAAATTGGGACGTGGCTCAACCCTGCCTGGAAAAATCGCCCTTAAATTTGACAAAGATATTTTAGACACTTTAGCCAAGGATTACGAGATTGTCGTTGTCACTGGAACCAATGGTAAGACTCTGACAACAGCTTTAACAGTAGGAATTCTTAAAGAAGCTTTTGGTGAGATTGTGACCAACCCTAGTGGAGCCAACATGATCACAGGAATCACTTCTACTTTCCTAACAGCTAAAAAAGCCAAGTCTGGTAAGAAAATCGCTGTCTTGGAAATTGACGAGGCTAGCCTTCCAAAAATCACTGAATACATCACTCCAAGTCTTTTTGTCTTCACAAATATTTTCCGTGACCAAATGGACCGCTATGGTGAAATCTATACCACTTATCAGATGATTTTAGATGGTGCTGCTAAGGCACCTGAGGCCACTATTTTGGCCAATGGGGACAGTCCTCTCTTTAATTCTAAAGAAGTGGTCAATCCTGTACGCTTCTATGGTTTTGACACTGAAAAACACGCTCCAGAGCTGGCACATTATAATACCGAAGGAATTGTCTGCCCTAAATCTGAGAGCATTCTTCAGTATCGCCTCAATACTTATGCTAATTTGGGTGACTATGTATGCCTCAACTGTGACTTTCACCGTCCAGAATTAGACTATAAGCTAACAGAGTTGACTAAAATCACTAACACTACTTCTGAATTTGTCATTGATGGACAAGATTACAAGATTAATGTCGGTGGTCTTTATAACATCTACAATGCCCTTGCTGCAGTCTCTGTCGCTGAATTCTTCGGAGTGGCTCCAGAGCAAATCAAAGCTGGTTTTGATAAGAGTCGTGCTGTCTTTGGTCGCCAAGAAACCTTTAAGATTGGTGACAAATCATGTACTCTCGTACTAATTAAGAATCCAGTAGGAGCCAGCCAAGCTCTCGATATGATTAAACTTGCAGATTATCCGTTTAGCTTGTCAGTCCTTCTTAACGCCAATTATGCTGATGGTATTGATACTAGCTGGATTTGGGATGCCAACTTTGAAAGCATTATCGAGATGGATATCCCTGAGATTAACGCTGGTGGTGTTCGCCATTCTGAAATTGCCCGCCGTCTTCGTGTAACCGGCTATCCAGAAGAAAAGATTACGCAAGCAGAAAAACTTGAAGATATTATGGCCTTGATTGAAAAACAAGATTGCGATCATGCCTATATCTTAGCGACCTACACTGCCATGCTTGAATTCCGTGATATTCTTGCTCAACGTCATGCTGTCGGAAAGGAGATGAACTAATGACTTATACTTCACTCAAATCTCCAGAAAATCGTGACTACACCTATGACCTAAATGTTGCCCACCTTTATGGTAATCTACTCAATACCTACGGTGACAACGGAAATGTTCTTATGATCAAATACGTGGGTGAAAAACTTGGTGCTAAGATGACCTTCGACATCGTTTCAGTTGGTGATGACTTCGACAAGGACCACTACGACATGGTCTTCTTTGGAGGTGGTCAAGACTACGAACAATCCATCGTTGCTAAAGACCTCCCAACTAAGCGTGAGGCCATTGGTCAATTCATCCAAGATAACAAAGTAGTTCTTGCCATCTGTGGTGGTTTCCAACTTCTTGGTCAATATTACATCCAGGCTAATGGTGTCCGCATTGATGGTATCGGTGTTATGGGCCACTACACCCTCAATCAAGAAAATAATCGTTATATTGGTGACATCAAGATCCATAACGAAGAGTTCGATGAAACTTACTATGGCTTTGAGAATCACCAAGGGCGTACCTTCCTCTCTGATGATGAAAAACCACTTGGAAAAGTGGTCTACGGTAATGGTAATAACAAGGAAGACGGTTCTGAGGGTGTCCACTATAAAAATGTTTATGGTAGCTACTTCCATGGACCAATTCTTTCTCGTAACGCCAACCTGGCCTACCGTTTGGTCACTACTGCCCTTCGTAACAAATATGGCCAAGACATTAAATTGCCAAGTTACAATGATATTCTTTCAAGCGAAGTCGCTGAAGAATACGCAGATACTAAATCAAAAGCAGAATTTGAAAAATAATTCTATGACATAGCAAAATAGCGAAATCCTTAGGGTTTCGCTATTTTTTCATATCTATTTCCAAAGTCGTCTTTTCTTCAATCTGTCTTCAATTTTTCGATTATCAATCCTTAGAATGGCAATCATATCAAACAAGAGCCAAGTTCGTTTAGGATAAACAATGTATTTGGGAGACCAAATTGGAGAGAACTTCTCCTTATAACGTTGGAGCCCACTAAAAGAGTAAAAACGCTGCGCAAAGACATAGACCAAATTGGCAACCTTCTCTTCCAAAAAACTATCTTCTTCAGTACCCACATTCGCGAGTGGAGCCATTCCCATATCAAAATACTGCTTTCCTTCTGCTTGGAAGTACTGGAAGAGTTTCACAAAGAGGTAATCCATGATACCTTCGGGTGCCTTTTCAAAGTCATAACGCATAAGGTCAATCGTCGCCACCCGTTTGTTTTTGGTTGGCATGATGTTGGCAAAGGCTACAATTTCTCCCTCCTCACTCTCAACAATAGCAATCGGTGCTTGCTGCAAATAGGCTACATCAAAGAAACCAAGAGAGAAGCCCTTCTCCTTACGACCGTTAAGCCAAATATCTGAGACAGCCTTCATTTCTTGCATCTGAGTCTCTGAAAATGGAGGATCAAGTAACCTAAACTGGAAACCTGCTTTTTCAACACGATTGGTTGGCTTACGGAACTTCTTACCATGTTTACCATCAACAGAAAATGACGTCAAATCAACCATGGCATTTTCCCCAAATTTCATAAAATCAAAGCCATAATCATGAAGCATCAGGGTAATACTCTCATCTGCCTCATAAAACAAGGCTTGTAAATTCCAATCCGATAAGGTCTTCAAGAAAGATTCCCAAGCTACTCGGTAATAGTTTTCATTACCTATCGGATTTCCCATAACCACACACTTGTTACTGGTTTGTGCAAATTGGAAAACTACCTGGTCTTGTCCATCGACACGATACCAAAAGAGGCGTTTATCATGTAAATAAGCCAGGGCACTTTCTGATGCACCTCCATATTTCTCAAGGAGAGCTGTGAAGCGCTCATCATCCATGCTTTGACCAAAAGGCCTGCGGGGTGCCAAAATTCTCAAGACTCCCCAAACAATAGTTGCAATGATAACTGATGCCAGTAAAATATCAAACCAAATATGAACAAAATGTCCAAGAACATCCCGATTCTTAGGTGGCAATAAATGAGACCAAAAACCGCTGCCACCCAAAACGAGGAGAACCAGAATCGTAAAGGCTAGGAAAAGGAAATCCTTGGTTTTGTCTTCCCAACTATAAACAAAGTAACGATGATACAACCTCTTTCTGATGATCAACATAAGCACCAAAGAGAGTAAAATTAGGAAAGACATGGCCCATGAAATACCATTGAGATTGACATAAATTAAGGCCAAGACAAAGGTTATCAAGGAGGCAACAAAAGCACCCTTAACCCGACGTCTAATGAGACGAGCCATGAAAATGAATAGGGTACCAAATAGGATACTTGGGAATTGCCAAATCAACTGCTCCTGAATAGGATCAAAACGGCTAATAAAGTAGACATTAGCCAAGCGTTCAGGGATTAGGGCAGACAAAATCAAGAAAATCCCTAAAAAACGTAGCAAATAGACGAGAAAACGGTGGAGACTTCCACCAAATACTCGTGAAGAAAGTTTGAAGTATTTCTCGTTGATACGTCCTCCCATGTGTTTGAAAAAGAAGACAACACCAAGCATGAAGGGAATAACGTAGTAGGTTAAACGAAAGAGCAAGAGCAGACTAACCGCAAGAGCATTGCTAACCCCCATAGAGGTCAGACCGGTAATCACAATCAAATCGAAACTACCAATACCACCCGGAATCATAGAGAAGATACCAATAATAACCGCTAGGAAATAAAGTGGAACCAGATTATAAAGTGGAACATGTAAGCCCATTAAATAAGCCACACTGACAAAGCTCCCTAGGGCCGTTCCCCATTCAGCTGTCGAAGCTAAAAGAAGACTTAGCCTCGTTTTCAACGGTACTTGACCAAAATAAGTTAACTTTTCACGACTAGAAACAAAGAAAATAAAAGGCAGATAAAGGAAAATACCCAATAAGAGTAACCAATATTTTCTTAAGTCTGGACTTAGAGGGAAGAACCAAAAGACAGCGAATACCAAACCACTTAAAAGGGATAGACCCGACATAAAATAAGGCAATAAACGAGAAAGTGCCTTAACACCTGTCTTTTCCTGCCCATCCTCAGAATAAAAGGAATATCGCAGACCCACATCGACCAAACCAGCAAAACCAGCCAAGTTATTAATGGTATTGACAGCCCAACTTGTTTCTAAGATATAGGATTTGGAATAATCCGTTTCTAGCTCCTTATTCAGTATGATGTCATAAAAGAGCATGGGGGAGACAGCGACTAGTCCGATGACAGCCATCAAAACAAGATGCCAAATAGACAAACCGGACAGAGCTGACTCCAGTGACTCTAAAGTGATGGTCCGTTTTAGACGAACCAATTCTATGACGACAAGAACCGTAATCGAGATAAAGAAGATGGATTTAACGGCCGCTTTTAAAGGTTGAAGTCTCTCTAAAAGACGCTTCATGCCACCACCTCTTTTCGACTAATTCTCACAAGTTCACGAATCATTTGATTAAAGACCTTATATTTACGTTGAGCTAGACGATGTCCTTCTCGACGTTGGACATAGAGCTTATGAATAGGAAAGAGTTCTGAAATCTCTCTAGAATGCCTAATACTGATAACATCCCTTTGCCCCATAACTACCCAAACAGGATAGGCAGCCTGATGTAGACGTTTCCTATCTAATGGCAAGTCATGAAGCATCAGACCCGTTACCTGAGCCATGATATCCATTTTAGATGAAAATGGTGACAAGGCTTTTAAGCAAAGATATTGTATATAGACCGCGAATCTTGAGCGTCTCGTCAACCCATTAAAGGTCATATTCCCCGCATTAAGCAAGAGCCCTGCAATCCGGTCAGGATAACGACTAGCATAAACCATAGCCAAATTAGCACCGTCACTATGACCGACAAATAAGGCCTTCTTGATATTCAAATATTGCAAAATTTCCTCCAAATCGGCAGCCATCTGTTCAAAGGTCATCTTAACACTCTGACGACTGGACCTGCCGTGATTACGACTATCAATGAAAATTAAACGATAGTCTCGATACAGAATTCCTTGCTTACCAAAGTAATTTCCTGACAAATTATTGCCATGCAAAAAAACAATTGGAAAGCCTTTACCGAGATCACGATAATAGATGATTTGACCATCTTTCACTTTGAATTCCATAATATTACCTACCTTTTCACTAACGCATTCTTATACGATAATTAGTCTTATAAGGCATTTGGGATAATGAATTGGACTTATCTCATTCCAAAATCATCTAACCCTCTTCACTCCATTATAACACTTCCACTAGGCAAGAGTCAGAATATTTGTGCATTTTCTGCAAAAAGAAAAAGCCTTTTCAGGCTTCTCCTCTTATTGTTCGAAAGTTTGTTGAGCGATGAGCTTATTATAGTTTTCTTCATCTTCTTGATTATCACGGACAACCTTAGATACTGTAAATGAAGATGAAATCAAACCAACACATCCCATGAGGTAGTAACCCTTAACCATCAAAGGCTCTTTAAGGGTATAGAGGCCTACCAACATTAAGATTACGAAGAAGCCAAATGATCCCCATGCCATCATGTTGAAAGATGTTGTGTTACGATACACTTTTTTCTTTACTTTGTTCATAAAGTTAGTCTCCTTTTATATACTAAGACTGTTATACCAACAATGTAAGCCTTTCACAACTCAAAACATGAAAAGGTTCTCATCATCCCTTAACTTTCCAATTGTTCTGATAGGTCACTCCACTCTTCCATCAGAGCTTCTTGATTGACTGATAAGTCATCCAGCTCTTTCTGTAAGTCAGACAATTCTGCCACGTCATTTGTTTCAAGCATGGCAGCAGAGATTTCCTCCAATCGTTCTTCAATCGTCTCTAGCTCATTTTCAATTTGCTCAATGCGTCGGCTTAATTTACGCATCTCTTTTTGATTGGCTTTTTGAGCTTGATAATCACTAGCACCCGCTGAAGCTACTTGAACTTCCTCTGATACTTGATTTTCCTCTGCTTCAAGACGTGCTAACTCTTCAAGCTCCGCCTTCTTCTCAAGGTAGTAATCATAATCTCCAAGATAAATGGTTGCCCCATCCTCAGAAATTTCCATCACTTTGGTTGCCACACGGTTGATAAAGTAACGGTCATGGCTGACAAAGAGAAGCGTTCCATCAAAGTCAATGAGGGCATTTTCCAAGACTTCCTTGCTATCAATGTCCAAGTGGTTGGTCGGCTCATCTAGGATGAGGAAGTTATTGTTTTCCATTGATAATTTAGCTAGGAGCAGACGAGCTTTCTCACCACCAGAAAGCATGGAAACAGACTTTTTGACATCATCACCTGAGAAGAGAAAGGCCCCCAGACGGTTACGAATCTCAACTTCAGGAGTCGTCGCAAAATCATTCCACAACTCATCAAGGACTGTGTTCGACGGTGTCAAGGCAGATTGGGTTTGATCATAATACCCCACTTCAACATTAGCACCATAGGTTGACGTTCCCTTGATAAAAGGCAATTTACCCACTACCGACTTGATAAAGGTTGTTTTTCCGATACCATTTGGACCAACGATGGCAATGGCATCCATCTTCTTAACATCCAGGGAAATAGGCTCTGAGAGAATCTCATCGTCATAACCAATAGCAGCATCCTTAACTGTCAAGACCACATTCCCAGAGACCTTATCCGCATGAAAAGTCATATTAGCTGACTTCTGGCCTTCTGTTGGCTTATCCAGACGTTCCATTTTCTCTAGCTGTTTACGACGGGCTTGAGCACGCTTAGTTGTAGAAGCACGGACAATATTACGATTAACAAAGTCCTCCAACTTAGCAATTTCCTTTTGTTGTTTTTCGAAGTTCTTTGCTTCAGTGGCCAACTTTTCAGCCTTAAGGTCCATGAATTTTGAATAGTTTCCGACATAACGATCTAAACTATGTTTGGTCAAATCCAGGGTTACTGTCGCCACCTTATCCAAAAAATAACGGTCGTGACTGACAATGACTAGAGCTCCCTGATAATTGACCAGGTAATTCTCCAACCAGGCAATGGTTTCGATATCCAAGTGGTTAGTCGGTTCATCCAGTACCAAGAGTTCAGGCTTCTCAAGCAGCATTTTCGCCAAAGCTAAGCGCGTGTTTTGCCCTCCAGAAAGATCTGAAATAGGCATCTCCCACATGCTTTCATCAAACTTAAAACCATTGAGAATAGCTCTGATATCAGATTCATAGGTAAAACCACCTCGCTGTCTGAAATCCTCAGAAAGGCGATCGTAGTCAGTCATTAACTTGTCCAAGTCTGAACCAGTTAACTCAGCCATCTTCATTTCCATGTCACGAAGGCGTTTTTCGTCTGCACGAAGACCTGCAAAAACATTTAACATTTCCGCATAGATGGTATTGCTAGACTCAAAGCGACTATCCTGAGCTAAGTAAGACAAATTCAAATCACGTTTTGTGTTGATTTCACCACTTGTCGGCGTTTCCTCTCCAACCAAAATTTTCAATAGGGTTGATTTTCCAGCACCGTTACGTCCAACAAGGGCAATACGATCGCGTTCATCTACCTGAATATTAATATTATCAAAGAGCACATCCCCTGAGAAAGAGCGCTCAATCTTGTTTCCTTGTAAAATAATCATAACGTTTCAATTATACCAAAAAAGCCAAGCTCCTGCTTAGGCTTTCTGACTTTCTTTCAAAATACTTGCTACCTTAGTATTAATCAAATCGATAGCAACAGTATTTGTGACACCTTCAGGAATCACCACATCTGCGTAGCGTTTCGTAGGTTCGATAAACTGGTGGTACATAGGTTTAACCACACTGATATATTGCTCAATGATACTATCCAAGCTACGGCCACGCTCTTCCATATCACGCTTGATACGACGGATAATACGAATGTCATCATCAGTATCTACAAAAAGCTTGATATCCATCAAATCACGCAAGCGTTTATCCTCAAGTACCAAAATCCCTTCAACAATGAAGACGTCCTGTGGTTCCTGACGATAAGTCTTTTCACTACGAGTATGTTGGGTGTAGTCATAAATCGGAATATCCACTGGACGCCCAGCAATCAGCTCATTGATGTGTTCAATCATAAGATCTGTATCGAAGGCAAAGGGATGGTCGTAGTTAGTTGACACACGCTCTTCAAAAGTCAAATGTGACTGATCCTTATAATAAGAATCATGCTCAATCATAGCAATTTTCTCATCTGGAAAATTTGATAGAATGGCACGAGAAACACTGGTCTTACCTCCACCAGAGCCACCCGTAACCCCAATAATAATCGGTTTTTTAGGCATGGTAAATTCCTATCTAATATAGTCTTTCTTATCTATTCTACACTAAATCATGATATAATAAAAGCAAATCCATATAGAAAATGAGACTTTTATGTTTAAAAACTTTCCTGAACAATGGCAAGACCTCCTTAAAGAAAAAGGAATCACTACAGAGACTGCCATTCAAAAAGAACTCTTTGCACCAATCACTGAAGGAGACAATATCCTAGGTATCAGTCCTACAGGAACAGGTAAGACTCTAGCCTACCTTCTCCCATTGCTCCTCTCACTCAAGCCCAAAAAATCTCAGCAATTGCTTATCCTAGCACCCAATTCAGAGCTTGCTGGACAGATTTTTGATGTGACCAAACAATGGGCTGAGCCACTAGGACTCACTGCCCAACTCTTCCTTTCTGGCTCTAGTCAAAAGAGACAAATTGAACGCCTGAAGAAAGGACCGGAAATTCTCATCGGAACACCTGGCCGTGTCTTTGAGCTGATTAAACTCAAAAAGATCAAGATGATGAATGTCAACACCATCGTCCTAGATGAATTTGATGAGCTTCTCAGTGATAGCCAATACCACTTTGTGACAAAAATCAGCCACCATGTTCCTCGTGACCATCAAATGATTTATATTTCGGCAACCAACAAAATTGATGATCAAAATCTTGTCGAAAATACCATCGTTTATGACCTATCTGATCAAGAACTTGACACTATCAAACATTATTATATCAGTGTTGATAAACGTAACCGTGTCGAACTTCTCCGTAAGTTCTCCAATATCCCTGACTTCCGTGGCCTTGTCTTTTTTAACAGTCTATCTGACCTTGGGGCTACTGAAGAACGCCTCCAATTTAACGGAGCTTCAGCGGTATCATTGGCTAGTGACATCAACGTCAAATTCCGTAAGGTTATCTTGGAAAAATTCAAGAATCATGAGATTTCACTCTTACTAGGTACTGACCTCTTGGCACGCGGCATCGATATTGAAAATCTAGAGGTAGTCATCAACTTCGATATACCTCGAGATCGCGAAGCCTATACTCACCGTGCAGGACGTACTGGTCGTATGGGAAATGAAGGTAGCGTCATTAGCTTGGTAACCCATCCAGAAGACCTCAAAAAACTTAAAAAATTCGCCAAAGTTTCAGAACTGGTTCTTAAAAATCAAGAACTTCACGAAAAATAAGGCATCACAAAAGCACTTCAGTTTACTCTGAAGTGCTTTTAACATATACAGATTAGGCTTTTTTACCAAAGTCCTCAATCATTTGTTCCATTTCCTCACGACTTGGAGTTGTCAACATATAGAGGAAGTCACCTTGCAACTCTGCAAAGGCTGCAGGCATGATTTTCTTAACTTTAAGTTGTTCACGATACTTATCAAAAAGTTCTTCTTCTGAATAAGCATAGTGAGAGCTTGCACGACGTGAAGTCGCCAAACAGTAAAGTGGCTCAAACTGAGAAGCTGGGAATGGTTCGCCAGCAACGATATCCGCATACCCCTTGTACAAATCGAAAGAGTGAGCATAGTTATACACGTCGATTGTGAAACCACCTGCTGGACGGTTGTTATATTCAATAGCAATATAATCGTCACCATCACGGAAGAACTCAATATGGAAGAAACGTTCCTTCATACCAAATTCTTTGACAATTGCCTCACCATACTTACGTAACTTAGGATCCATTTCTTTAAGAACGTAGTAAGAATTATCCATCTTGTAAATCATCAAGTCAAGTGGTGTGTGGGCATAATCAAAAGTTGTCGAGAAGACAATATTACCATCATGATCAATCAAACCATCGAAAGTACAGATTTCGCTTGATGTTACAAATTTTTCAAAGAAATAAACTGTTTCATGATCCCACTCAGCCTTAAAGTGATTGATATCATCTTCTGTTTCAAGTTTGAAGGTTGCAGCTGCACCAACCCCATTATCTGGCTTAGCAATCATTGGAAGACCGATTTCTTTCACAGCTTTATCCACATCTTCATCAGTTTTAATGATAGCACCAGGTACAACTGGAACTCCAGCTTTTTGGAAGAGTTTTTTCATTTCAGACTTGAATTTAGTCTTCTTAAGATCTTCTGGCTTAGCACCAAAAACATTGAACTGTTCACGAAGAGCAGCATCCAATTCCAACCAGTATTCGTTATGAGATTCGATTCGGTCAATTGGTCCGTGTTTATAGAAAAGAAAGGCTACCGCACGTTTAACTTCATCCAAGTTTTCCAGATTGTCTACACGGAAGTACTCAGTCAAAGCCTCTTTCAAAGGTTGATCCAATTGTTCATAAGGCTCTTGACCAATACCAAGAACAGTGATTCCCTTATTAGCAAGTTCAACTGTAAACTGTTGGAAGTTTTGTGGATAGTATGGTGAAATAACAAGATAATTCATTAGTAATTCCTCTTTTATAGTTATTTAGATGGGATGGACAAAGAAATTATAGGTTCATATTGTCAAGGAAATAAGGCATTTGTTTACGCCACCATTCCCAATCATGAGCGACATCATGGCCCCACTCAGAGAACCAAGCTGGAATATTCTTTTGTTCAAAGGCTTCCTTGAGTTTATAGTAAGATGGAAGACCATCTTGTTCCCAAGCACCAAGACCTGTACATACGATAATCTCAGCTTGACGGTAACGGTCGATAAACCAACCATCATTTTGGTTCCAGATATAATCTGATGGGGAATTTTGGTAAATAGCTTCGTCCCCTCCAAACTCACCCACAAAGAAACGAGCATCGTAGACACCACTGAGGGCTACCACTTTATTGAAAACATCAGGGTGTTGCAAGAAGAAATTAAGCGCATGGTATGCCCCCATTGAACAACCTGTTGTCATCATTGGATCAAACCAACCAGTTTTGTGTTTGATAAATGGAATAGCTTCTTCAATAACATAGCGTTCATAGGCACGGTGCATTTCAGCACGATCGTGTGGATTTTTCCAATCACAAAGCCAGCTTTCACTGTCCACACTTGAAAGCGTAAAGAATTGTACGCGTCCTTCTTCGATAAAACGTGCACAAGCATCAATCATACCAAAGTCATAGTATTCGTTATGGCTACCACCTGATGAGGCAAAAACCACAACAGGGATACCAGCGTGCCCGTAACGGTTAACATACATTTCACGGTTAAGTTGACCACTCCAGTGGCTAAGATGTTCGATATTCATATTTATATTCCTTTTCCTAAATTAAATTAAATTAATTTGCGTTAATAAAGACTAGTCCCATTTTTCAGCGAAAAAGCGAAGACAGTCTGGTAAATTCTCGGCCCAAGCTTCTTCATTGTGTTCAGCACCAGATTGAATGTGAATCTTGATATTTTCCAAATCAACCCCACGAGCAATCAAATCATGATAATAGCTCAATGAAGAGTCTATATAAGCCTGCTTAATATTACCAGCCATCAAGGTCTTGTCAGTATCATCAGCTTCCTCAGTTCCTACATATATGTAGACACGTTGATCTGAATCGAGCTTTTGACGCGACATGTAACGATCAAAAGCATCCTGATGCAACCAGTTAGCTGAAGAAAATACCCCAAGACAACCAATCTGCTCCTTATAATCAAGCCCCATAAACTGAGTAATATTACCACCGAGAGATGAACCAATCATAGCTGTATGCTGACGGTCAGAGAGGGTACGGTATTCCTTATCAATAAAGGGTTTAACCACATCCATGACAAACTCTGCATACTCTACACCCTTACCTCCGAACTGGACACCAGGGATATTAGATTCTTGGTACTTCCACGCAGAATACTCATTCATACGGCCAGGACCATCATTATCAATGGCTACAACAATCATGCGCGAAATATCAGGATTACGCTTGACTGTTGGGATAATCTTCCAAGAATAGCCAGAAAACGACTCCTTACTATAAAGAACATTCTGACCATCATGGAAATACACGACAGGGTAAGAACGATCTGTATCCGTTTCATAGTTCTTAGGTAGAAGAACACGCACACGACGAAGTTGACCAGTGTATGGTACCTCTAACTCATGCGTCTTCATAACCAAGTAAAAATAAGATTTATTCATTGTCAGAAAACTCTCTATATTCGAAATTTAGTTCTATTATACCATATTTTAAAAGAAAAAGAGTCCCTATAATGAGGACTCTTTACACTTTTTTAATGATTGAATAGCTAAACTCTTAGTAGTTTGCGATATCAAATACTGTTGATTTCACACGAGTCATAGCTTCGATAGAGTATTTCACACCTTGAGTTCCGGCACCGGATCCTTTAACACCAAGGAATGGGAAGTTATCTGTACCACGTTGTGTTTTGTTGTTGATGTGAACTGTACCAACTTCAAGTTGTTCAGCAATTGCAAACGCACGTGGGTAGTCTTGAGTGAAGACTGCACCTTGAAGACCAAATTCAGATTCGTTAGAAATCTTGATTGCTTCTTCTACTGAAGATACACGGATGAATGGCAATACTGGACCAAATGGTTCTTCCCAAGCAAGACGCATGTCAGTTGTCACATGGTCAAAGACAGCTGGGTAGATAAGGTTACCTTCACGTTTCAATTCAGTTTTAGCAGTAGCACCTTGTTCAACGGCATCATCAATCAAACCTTGAACGAAGTCAGCTGCTTTTGTATCGATAAGTGGTGTAACGCTTGCGCTTTCTTCAGGCATACCAACAGTGATATTACCTACCAAAGCAGTTACTTTTTCTACCAATTCATCTGCAACACTATCCATTACAAGAACACGTTTGATAGCTGTACAACGTTGACCTGAATAGTCAAAGGCACCAGCAACAATGTTTTTAGCAGTCAAGTCAAGATCAGCATCTTCAAGAACGATAGCGGCATCTTTACCACCAAGTTCAAGCATGATTGGACGCATAGCTGCCAAACGACCGATGTTTTCACCAACTGGTGTTGAACCTGTGAAGTTGATGAAATCAACTGCTTTGTGTTCAACGATGTAGTCACCGATAACAGAACCACGACCTGTGATAGAGTTCAAGACACCTGCAGGGATACCAGCTTCAACAAATGCTTCAACCAAAAGAAGACCTGAGATAGAACCTTGTGTTGGTGGTTTGAAGGCAACAACGTCACCAGCAATCAAGGCAGGAGCAATTTTAGAACCAGCCAAGTTTACTGGGTAGTTAAATGGAGAGATAGCAAGGACAAGACCTACTGGTTCGCGACGAACAACAGCGATTTTTTTCTTACTACCAGCGTCAAACGCACCACCTTCAAGTACTTCACCTTCCAAACGCAAACCTTCTTCAGCTGCATAGTGGATGATTTCAGCAGTACGAACAACCTCACCGATTGCAGATTTCAAACCTTTAGAGATTTCTTTAGAAAGAACTTGTCCGATTTTTTCTGCATCACGTTCCAAGATATCTGCTGCTTTATGAAGGTAAGCTGCACGTTCAGCATATGAAAGCGCACGCCATGCTGGAAGTGCTGCTTTAGCTGCTGCGTAGACTTCGTCTACTTCAGCTTGGCTCATCGCTGGAACTGATCCAAGTTCCTCACCGTTTGCAGGTGCGTAAATAGTAATTTCGTTTTCAGATGTTTTCCACTCACCATTGACATAGTTTTTGTATTGTTTAGCCAAGATAGTAACTCCTTTTATCTATTATAAGACCTATTTTATCATTTTTTTAGAAATAATCCAAGATTTAAACGAGAATTATTCAGAAAATTTTGACAAAAAATAGTTTTAATTATTAACCTAGGTTAGCCGTATTCTACTCCTAAGCAAAGAATGAGTCAATTATTTTGTCTCTGTTTAGCTATAAAAAAAGTGAAAGCCTAAGCCTCCACTTTTTATGATTAGTCTACGTTAACGTATTCTTTTGAAAGTTCAAGAACTTCTTCCATTGTTGAACATTCAGTAAGCGCACGGTTAGCGTATTCTTCCATTTTAGCTGTGTCAAGTTTCTTCATCAAGCTACGTGTACGAAGAACAGATGTCGCTGACATTGAGAACTCATCCAAGCCCATTCCGACAAGAAGTGGAACAGCAGTTTGGTCACCGGCCATTTCACCACACATACCAGCCCATTTACCTTCAGCATGAGCCGCTTTGATAACATTGTTAATCAAACGAAGGATTGATGGGTTATATGGTTGGTAAAGGTATGAAACTTGTTCGTTCATACGGTCAGCAGCCATAGTGTATTGGATAAGGTCGTTTGTACCAATTGAGAAGAAATCAACTTCTTTAGCAAATTGGTCAGCAAGCATAGCTGCAGCAGGGATTTCAATCATGATACCTACTTCGATATCGTCTGCAACGGCAACACCTTCAGCAACCAATTTAGCTTTTTCTTCTTCAAGAATACCTTTAGCAGTACGGAACTCATTCAACAAAGCAACCATTGGGAACATGATACGCAATTTACCGTGAACAGATGCACGAAGCAAGGCACGCAATTGTGTACGGAACATTTGGTTACCAGTTTCAGAGATAGAAATACGCAAAGCACGGTAACCCAAGAATGGGTTCATTTCTTTAGGAAGATCGAAGTAAGGGAGTTCTTTATCCCCACCGATATCCATTGTACGAACGACAACAGGTTTACCGTTCATACCTTCAAGAACTGCTTTGTATGCTTCATATTGGTCATCTTCAGTTGGGAAGTCTTGAGAATCCATATACAAGAATTCTGTACGATAGAGACCAACAGCTTCTGCACCGTTATCATTTACACCTTCAACGTCTTTAGGTGTACCGATGTTAGCAGCCAATTCGAAATGTTTTCCATCAGCAGTAACTGTTTGAGCATCTTTAAGGAGAGCCCATTCAGCTTTTTGTTTAGCGTAAGCTTCACCAGCTGCTTTAAACTCAGCAATTTGCTCTTCAGTTGGGTTGATAACAACTTCACCAGTAATACCTGAAACCGCCAAAATGTCGCCATCTTTGACAAGTTCTGTGATGTTATTTGTACCAAGAACGGCTGCGATTTCAAGTGTACGAGCCATGATTGCAGAGTGACTTGTACGTCCACCGATATTAGTAACAAAAGCTTTTACGTACTTTTTGTTCAACTGAGCTGTATCAGATGGTGTCAAGTCATGAGCAACAACGATTGATTCTTCGTTAATTGTTGCTGGGTTAGGCAATTTCTTACCAAGCAAGTTAGCAAGCACACGTTTTGTAACGTCACGAATATCCGCTGCACGTTCTTGCATGTATGGGTTGTCTTCCATACCTTCAAAAATAGCGATAAACATGTCTGTTACTTCTGTCAAAGCAGCTTCAGCATTAACTTGTTTAGCACGGATAGTTTCTTTAATTTGACCAGTCATTTCTGGGTCAGCAAGAACCATCAAGTGAGCATCAAAAACGGCTGCCGCTTCTTCACCAAGGCTTTCAACTGCTTTTTCGCGGATAACAGAAAGCTCGTCTTGTGACGCCGCTAGAGCAGCATCTAGACGAGCCTCTTCTGCACTTGTATCTTCAACTGTTACAGTTTCAAATGACAAGTCCGGTTGAACAAGCAGATATGCCTTAGCAACTGCAACACCGTCAGATGCTGCGATTCCTTTAAGCATTTCTGTCATATTCTTATGCCAATCCTTCTTTTGTCATTGTTTCTGCGATTGCTGCGATTGCGTCATCAGCATCAGCACCTTCTGCAGAGATAGTTACGTCAGCACCTTGACCAACACCAAGGCTCATAACACCCATGATAGATTTAAGGTTAACTGCTTTACCTTTGTAGTCAAGAGTGATATCTGAAGCAAATTTGCTAGCTGTTTGAACAAGCAAAGTAGCTGGACGTGCGTGGATACCTGTTTCTGCAACAATGTGGAAATCTTTAGAAGCCATAATGGATTCTCCTTCTTCATTTGGAATATTTGAGTTATCAATGATAACCCTTACAATTTAGAATTATAACATAGCTAATTGAGATTAGCAAGGTTAAAACGTACTTTCTACAAGTTTTTCGAAAGCTTGTCTCTCATTTTACTGGTCATTTTCATTTTTCAAAACATAAACAAATACTAGTCTCTAGTTATTTACAACATTTTCAGAAAATTTCTTTCATGGTGTTTTCAATCGTTAATTTTCATTTTCGAGCAAAAACAATCACATAATTGAAAGAATTTGATTGCTAAAGGCACTCGTTGAATAAGCTTGTTTCCCAAATGCTAAGTCAGCTGTAAAGATATCAGCTTTAAATGTCTTCTCAATAGCACTTGTAATCAGTTGAGCTGCCTCAGTCCAACCAATATAATCTAGAAGCATGCAGCCAGATAATAAAACTGAGCAAGGGTTAGCCTTATCTTGATCCGCGATATCTGGAGCTGTTCCATGTGTTGCTTCAAAAATAGCATGGCCTGTTTGATAGTTAATGTTGGCTCCAGGGGAGATGCCGATACCACCAACTTGTGCAGCCAAGGCATCACTGGCATAATCACCATTCAAGTTAGTTAAGGCAACAACATCAAATTTTTCTGGATTCAAAAGAATCTGTTGGAGAAAGTTATCAGCGATTATATCATTAATCTCTAGACGACCAGCTAGCAATTCTGCTTTATAGTCTTCCTGAGCTACTTCATAACCCCATTTACGGAAGCCACCTTCTGTGAATTTTTGAATATTCCCTTTATGAACCAATGTCACTTTCTTTAGATTGTTCTTGAGAGCATAATCGATAGCAGAGCGAATGAGACGTTTACTTCCTTCTATTGAAATTGGCTTGATTCCGATACTACTTGATTCTGGGAAGCGAATTTTATTAACATTCATTTCTGTCTGGAGAAACTCAATCACGCGCTTGACATCTGCCGTTCCTGCTTCCCATTCAATCCCCGCATAAATATCTTCAGTATTTTCACGGAAGATAGTAATATTTGTTTTTTCTGGTTCCTTAAGTGGACTTGCTACTCCGTCAAAGTAACGAACAGGTCTAACACAAGCGTAGAGATCAAGTTCTTGACGTAAAGCTACATTTAAAGAACGAATACCACCACCTACTGGCGTCTCAAGCGGTCCCTTAATAGCTACTAAACTTTCTCGAATAGCCTCCAAGGTTTCTTTCGGCAACCATTCACCTGTTTTGTCATAAGCCTTCTTACCGGCTAAAAGCTCTTGCCACTCAATATGACGCTTTCCTTCATAGGCTACTTCTACTGCTTTATCAAAGATTGCTTGGGCATTCTTCCAGATATCATGTCCAACACCATCTCCTTCAATAAAAGGGATAATTGGACGATCAGAAACTTGAAGCTGTCCATTTTTCATTACGATTTTTTCTGCCATATAGCTTTCCTCCCTAGCGTTTTTCTAAAGGAATATACGTCATATTTTCTTGTCCGATGTACTGCGAGCGTGGACGAATCAATTTATTATTTTTTTGCTGCTCTTGAATATGAGCAATCCAGCCGGCAACACGACTCATAGCAAAGATAAGGGTGAAGATATCGCTGTCAATTCCTAGAGTATGGTATACGGTGGCTGAATAGAAGTCCACATTGGGAATCAATCCCTTCTTATCTTTCATGAATTCTTCAATTTCTTGAGACATATTAAAGAATTCTTCATTCTCAGTACCCTCTGTCAACTTTTTAGCCATATCTCTTAAGAAAATTTCACGAGGATCCTGTTTCTTGTATACACGGTGTCCAAATCCCATGATTTTTTCTTTAGAATCAAGTTTTTCCTGCAAGTAAGCATTAACATCACCAGATTCACGGATTTCTTTAAGCATATCAAAGACGCGTTCATTAGCTCCACCATGCAGGGGACCTTTTAGAGCTCCAATAGCTGTTGTGACACAAGAATAGATATCTGTCAGAGTCGAGGCACAAACACGCGCTGCAAAAGTTGAAGCATTCAACTCATGGTCAGCATGTAGAATTAATGCCTTATTCATAGCTTCAATTTCAATTTCAGAAGGTTCAACACCATTCAGCATGTAGAGAAAATTAGCTGCAAAACCTAAATCTTCTCTTGGTTTGAGAGGCATTTTACCAGTACGTAAGCGTGCAAAAGTCGTAATAATTGTAGGCAATTTAGCCATCAATTCAATACTTTGCTGATAAATTGCCTCCATGGATCTTTCCTCGGCGTCAACATTGTAAACTCCAAGAAGGGAGACTGTTGAACGTAACACACTCATTGGGTGCAAATGTGGACGAGACTGGATAAGAATGCATTGTTCTACAGCATCAGAAATATCATAGTTCTTACGCAACTCAGCTTCAAAATACTTAAGTTCCATTTGCGTAGGAAGATGACCATTCCACAAGAGATAAATCACTTCCTCAAAAGACGCTTTATTTTCCATAAACTCAGAAATATCATATCCCGAATACGATAAATGATCATCGATAATAGATGAAATCCTAGTATTACAGGCAACCATATCCTTAAGTCCATTAATTTCAACTGTTGTCATATTAGGCCCCCTTCAATTTTTTTCTTACAACCATTGGCAAGATACCACCATTTTTATAGTAGCGAATGTCAGCATCTGCATCGAAGCGTACCAAGGCTTTAAAGGTTTTGGTTTGTTCAGGTGTTGAAGCTGTAACAGTGATAACATCATGGACACCTGGATTTTCTGAAAGGTCAAAGCTAAAGGTCTCATGTCCTGTCAATCCAAGACTTTCAGCATTTTCTCCTTCCATAAATTGGACTGGTAAAATCCCCATCATAACGAGATTTGAACGGTGGATACGCTCAAAACTCTCAGCAAGCACTACTTTTACACCAAGAAGATTAGCACCTTTAGCCGCCCAGTCACGACTTGAGCCCATACCATAATCCTTACCGGCTATTACAAGCGTATCTTGATTAGCTTCTTTATATTTCATAGCAGCATCATATATAGGTAGAATGTCACCATCATATTTAGTATATCCACCAATTTTTCCATCTGCTAGCTCATTCTTGATACGAATATTAGCAAAGGTTCCTCGCATCATGACTTCATGATTACCACGACGGCTACCATAAGAATTAAATTCTTGATAATCAACACCATTCTCAGTCAAATAACGAGCTGCTGGACTATTTCTGGCAATATTACCTGCCGGAGAAATATGGTCTGTTGTAACCGTATCTCCAAATTTAGCCAAAACCTTCAAATCTTTCAATGGTTTAATGCTCAAATCATCTCCTAAAGCATCAAAGTAAGGCGGGTTTTGAATATAGGTAGAGTTTTGATTCCATTTATAATTTTGACTTTGTTCAGTAGGAATGGCATTCCACTTCTCACTATCAGAAAAGACACTGGCATATTCATCTTGGAAGAGTTGACGGGTGACGTATTTATCAACATAAGTCTCAATTTCATCACGAGATGGCATAACATCCTCTAAATAAACAGCTTGACCATTGTCGTCAAAACCTAAAGGTTCAGTTGTCAAATCAATATTCGTGTTACCAGCTAAGGCATAAGCAACAACCAATGGTGGGCTAGCCAAGAAATTCGCTTTAACAAGTGGATTAATACGCCCTTCAAAATTACGATTTCCTGACAAAACAGCACTCGCTAATAAATCAGTGTCTACAATAGCCTTAGCCACCTCAGGACGTAAGTCTCCTGAGTTCCCAATACAGGTTGTGCAACCGTAACCTACCAAGTTAAAGCCAAGCTTATCTAGATAGGTTTGCAAGCCTGAAGCTTTGAGATAACCAGTAACAACCTTAGAACCGGGTGCCAAAGATGTCTTCACTGTTGGAGAGACTTTTAATCCTTTCTCAACCGCTTTTTTAGCTAAAAGACCGGCTGCCATAAGAACGTAAGGATTTGAAGTATTGGTACATGATGTGATAGCTGCAATGGCCACATGACCTGTTTGAATTGTTTCTGAATGATCCTCAAAGTCAACGTTTGCAGTTTTTACTAACTCTTCCTTATCCAAACCGAAACCACGGACACCTGCTTCTCGTACCACTGCATCCTGGAATTCTTGCTTAGCATCTGATAAGAGAATCAAATCTTGTGGACGTTTAGGACCTGAGATAGAAGGTTTAATAGATGACAAATCGATTTCAACAATCTTAGTATACTTGGCTTCTTTACTTGGATCATAGAAAAGATGATTGGCTTTTGTATAGGCTTCAGTGACTTGGATATGATCCTCATCACGGTTAGTTAAACGCATGTAGTTAAGAGTCTCGTCATCAATAGGAAAATAACCACAGGTCGCACCATATTCTGGTGCCATATTAGCGACTGTGGCACGGTCAGCTAGAGACAAACTCTTCAAGCCAGGTCCAAAGTACTCAACAAATTTACCAACCACATTTTCAGAACGAAGCACCTGAGTAATCTTGAGAGCCAAATCTGTTGCCGTTGCAATTTTAGGCAACTCTCCTGTCAAATGTACACCAATAACCTCTGGAATTGGAAAATAAGATGCTTCACCGAGCATCGCTGCTTCAGCTTCAATTCCGCCAACGCCCCAACCAAGGACGCCAATACCATTAATCATAGTCGTGTGACTATCTGTACCAAACATAGAGTCAGGATATAGGAGCCCATCATTTTCAATAATGACATCACTCAAAAATTCAATATTAACCTGGTGAATAATACCTGTAGCTGGTGGAACCGCACGATAATTTTCAAAAGACTTTTCAGCCCACTTAAGAAATTCATAGCGCTCGTTATTACGTTTAAACTCTAGATTGATATTATCTTCAAGAGCAGTATCACATCCGTATGAATCCACTTGGACAGAGTGGTCGATGACCAAATCTACTGGAATCTCGGGATTAATAAATTCGGCTTTACCACCATTAGCCACTATAGCATCACGCATTGAAGCTAAATCAACAACAACAGGAACTCCTGTAAAATCTTGTAAGATAACACGACTTGGTTTAAAAGGCACTTCAGAAATTGTTGGAAAATTCGGAAATTTCATTAGATCAGAAATGTGAGATTCCTTAACATCCTCGCCATCTTTTTTTCGGAGGAGACTTTCAAGTATTATTCGAATGGTATAAGGTAGCTCTCCGACCTTAACATCATGAGATTTTGCTGCTTTTTCGAGATCATAGAAAGAGAATGTCTTACCATTTACAGTTAGATTTGAACAGTATTCTTGCATACTTGAACCTCCATTAGTTAAAAATTTTCTTTATTCTACACTGTTTTTTTTGAAAAAACAAATAGAATTGGCATTTTGATGTTATATTATATAACATCAGAGGTGAGATATTTCTTTTTTAGTCAATTCCATAAACAAATCCTATTTAATTTAGGAAACTTAAAAAAGCCTTTAAAACACAAGATATAGGGTTGTGTTTTAATACTAAACACAAAATCTTGTATTTCCTTAAGATATTTAGCTTGATTTTTCCCTATATTTTGGGTATTCTATTAGAGTCGAAAAAGTGGCTCTTGGCCACTTAAAATCTTTTTATAAAGGAGTATTTGCAATGGCAAAGATCACATTGTTTTCTAAAAACAACTGCATGCAGTGCAAAATGACTAAAAAATTCTTGGAAAAGGAAGGTGCTGATTTCGAAGAAATCAACATTGATGAACAGCCAGAAAAAATCGATTACGTTAAAAGCCTCGGTTTCACTGCTGCTCCAGTTATTGAAGCCGGCGATATCGTCTTTTCAGGTTTTCAACCGGCTAAACTTAAAGAAATCCTTTAATTATCAAGTTTTTATATAGAAAGGAACTTGTTTGCTTAGTTTAATATTTTAACCTTAATCTACTATTAAACTGAGCCTGGTATCTGTATTATGTCTTTAAAAAATCTTGGCGATGTTTCATACTTCCGCCTCAACAACGAAATTAACCGTCCTGTTAACGGTCAAATTCCTTTGCATAAGGATAAAGAAGCGCTTCGTGCCTTCTTCCTTGAAAACGTTAAGCCAAATTCAATGGCATTCAACAGCATCACAGATAAAATTAATTATTTGATTGAGAACGATTATATTGAGTCTGAATTCATCGGTAAATACGAACCTGCTTTCATCGAAAAATTGTCTGCAGAAATTCATTCTCAAAAATTCCGCTTCCAATCTTTCATGGCAGCCTACAAGTTCTACCAACAATATGCCCTCAAAACAAACGATGGCGAGTCTTACCTCGAAAGTATTGAAGATCGTGTTCTATTCAACGCCCTTTACTTTGCTGATGGTGATGAAAACCTAGCTAGTGACCTTGCCAACGAAATGATTCACCAACGTTACCAACCTGCTACTCCTTCATTTCTAAATGCTGGACGTAGCCGTCGTGGTGAGCTCGTGTCATGTTTCCTTATTCAAGTAACGGATGACATGAATTCTATCGGACGTTCTATCAACTCTGCCCTCCAGTTATCACGTATTGGTGGTGGGGTAGGTATTAGCTTGTCTAACCTTCGTGAAGCTGGTGCTCCTATCAAAGGATATGCTGGGGCAGCCTCTGGTGTCGTGCCTGTTATGAAGCTTTTCGAAGATAGCTTCTCTTACTCAAACCAACTTGGCCAACGTCAAGGTGCTGGTGTTGTTTATTTGGATGTTTTCCACCCAGACATCCTTGCCTTCCTTTCTACTAAGAAAGAGAATGCTGATGAGAAGGTGCGTGTTAAGACACTGTCACTTGGTGTTACAGTTCCAGATAAATTCTACGAGTTGGCACGTAATAATGAAGATATGTACCTCTTCAGTCCTTACTCAGTCGAAAAAGAGTACGGTAAACCATATAACTACATTGATATTACAGCTATGTACGATGAGTTGGTTGCCAATCCAAATATCACAAAAACCAAGATTAATGCCCGTGAGCTAGAAACTGAAATTTCTAAACTCCAACAAGAATCAGGTTATCCATATATCGTCAATGTTGATACAGCCAATCGACACAATCCAATCGATGGTAAGATTATCATGTCCAACCTCTGTTCTGAAATTCTTCAAGTTCAAACACCAAGTGAACTTAACGATGCACAAGAGTTTGTTAAACTCGGTACAGACATTTCATGTAACCTTGGATCAACTAATATCCTTAACATGATGACTTCACCTGACTTTGGTCGTTCGATTAGAGCAATGACACGTGCGCTTACCTTTGTTACAGATAGCTCAAGTATTGACGCTGTACCATCTATCAAAAATGGTAACCAACAAGCTCATACCTTTGGTTTGGGAGCTATGGGGCTTCACTCTTACCTCGCTAAACACCATATCGAGTATGGTAGCCCTGAATCTGTTGAATTCACTAATATCTACTTCATGCTTATGAACTACTGGACTTTAGTTGAATCTAACAACATTGCCCGTGAACGTCAAGAAACCTTTGTCGGTTTTGAAAAATCAAAATATGCTGATGGTTCTTACTTTGACAAATACGTTACAGGCCAATACGTTCCTAAATCTGATCGTATAAAAGAACTTTTCGATGGCCACTTCATCCCACAAGCCAAAGATTGGGAAGAACTCCGTGAACTCGTTAAGAAAGATGGACTCTACCATCAAAACCGTTTGGCTGTTGCGCCAAATGGATCAATCTCTTACATTAACGACTGTTCGGCTTCTATCCATCCAATCACACAACGTATTGAAGAACGTCAAGAAAAGAAAATCGGAAAAATCTATTATCCAGCCAACGGTCTTTCAACAGACACAATTCCTTTCTACACTTCAGCCTACGACATGGACATGCGTAAAGTTATCGACGTTTATGCCGCTGCGACTGAACACGTTGATCAAGGTTTGTCATTAACCCTGTTCTTGCGTAGTGAGTTACCAAAAGAAATTTACGAATGGAAAACAGAAAATAAACAAACGACTCGTGACCTTTCTATCCTTCGTAACTACGCCTTTAACAAGGGAATTAAATCAATCTACTACATCCGTACTTATACAGATGACGGTGAAGAGGTTGGTTCTAACCAATGTGAAAGCTGTGTCATCTAAGATAGTGATTTAACGGTAACACCTTCACTAGTCTTATTTACAAAATGCATTAAAAGGTCGGTTCGCCGACTTTTTTAATAGATCAACTCAAAAAACTATATCATGATTTTGAATTATGATAAAATAGTAACGATATCAATAAAGAAAGAGGTTTCTAATGGAAACTTACTACAAAGCCATTAACTGGAATGAAATCGAAGATGCGATTGATAAATCTACTTGGGAAAAATTGACCGAACAATTTTGGCTCGATACACGTATCCCACTTTCAAATGACCTTGATGACTGGCGTAAACTTTCAGCTGAAGAAAAGGATTTGGTTGGAAAAGTTTTCGGTGGTTTAACCTTGCTAGATACCATGCAATCTCAAACTGGTGTTGAAGCCATTCGTGCAGACGTCCGTACACCTCATGAAGAAGCTGTATTGAACAACATTCAGTTCATGGAATCTGTTCACGCGAAATCTTACTCTTCAATCTTCTCAACTTTGAATACTAAATCTGAAATTGAAGAAATTTTCGAGTGGACTAACAGTAACGAATACCTACAAACCAAGGCGAAAATCATTAACGATATCTATGAAAATGGAACACCTCTTCAGAAAAAGGTTGCTTCAACATATCTTGAAACATTCCTTTTCTATTCAGGGTTCTTTACTCCACTCTATTATCTTGGTAATAACAAGCTGGCTAACGTCGCTGAAATCATCAAGCTCATTATCCGTGACGAATCTGTTCACGGAACCTATATTGGCTATAAATTCCAACTAGGGTTCAACGAATTACCTGAAGAAGAGCAAGAAAGTTTCCGTGAATGGATGTATGATCTTCTCTACCAATTGTATGAAAATGAAGAGCTCTACACTAAATCTCTTTATGATGGTGTTGGATGGACTGAGGAAGTCATGACTTTCCTACGTTATAACGCCAACAAGGCTCTCATGAACCTAGGACAAGATCCACTCTTCCCAGATAGTGCGAACGATGTTAACCCAATCGTTATGAATGGTATTTCTACAGGAACATCTAACCACGACTTCTTCTCTCAAGTTGGTAATGGTTACCTTCTAGGTACTGTTGAAGCCATGCAAGATGATGATTATAACTACGGACTATAAGAAAAAACTAGCTGAGCTAGTTTTTTCTTTATTGTGTTCAATACTATATTCGAAAAACAAATAGAAAAAGAGTTCAAATTGAACTCTTTTTATTTTATTTTGCTTTTACTTCAAAACCTTCTGCTACACCTTCAGCAAAGTTTTCTTCAACAATGCTAGCACAGTGATCACAGATAGTCGCATTGTAGCTACGTTCTTTGGTAGTTGGATCGATACGACGGCAACGATCACAGACATCACCTTCAGCACGTTCTACTGTGAATGCTACACCTTCAAAGCTTACAGCAGATTCAGGAGCATCTCCTTCAGCAATAGTCAATGCTGAAACAATCAAAAGTTGAGCAAGGTTAGTGTTCAAACCTTCAAGAAGTTCTTTGACTTCAGCATTAGGATAGATTGTCAAATGAGCTTCAAGTGATTTACCGATAACTTTTTCGTTACGCGCTTCTTCCAAAGCTTTTTGAGCTTGGCCACGGAAATCCATGAAGGCATTCCATTTTTCAAGAAGTGCATCTTGACCAGCGAAATCTTCTGCTTCTGGCAACTCTGACAATTGAACATAGTCTTCTGTTTCAAATTCAAGATATGACCAAATTTCTTCTGCAGTGTGAGGAAGAATTGGAGTCAATAGTTTTGTAATCTTAACAAGAACATCGTAGAAGACTGTTTGCATTTGACGACGTTCAAGTGATTCTGCACTCTCAATATAAACCACATCTTTGGCAAAATCAAGATAGAAAGCAGACAACTCAACGTTAATAAAGTTAACCAAGGCTTTGTAGATAGTTAAGAATTCAAAGTTTGCATAGGCATCACGAATAGTCTTAACTAATTGGTTAAATCGAATAGTCATGTACTGATCTACAGAACGCAAGTCTTCAAAGGCTACTGCATCAGTTGTTGGATTGAAGTCAGATGTATTAGCAATCAAGAAACGAAGTGTGTTACGAATCTTACGATAAGATTCTGATACTTGGCTAAGGATATCCATTGAGATACGAACGTCATTAGTTGTATCAACACTTGTTACCCAAAGACGCAGAATTTCAGCACCAAATTGTTTCTCAACATCACTAGGAGCAATAGTATTACCGAGGGATTTAGACATCTTTTCACCCTTACCATCAAGCGCAAAACCTTGAGACAAGAGTTGTTTGTATGGTGCAACACCATTATTAGCAACAGATGTGATAAGTGATGAGTTAAACCATCCACGATATTGGTCTGAACCTTCAAGATAAAGGTCAGCTGGATAAGTCAACTCAGGACGGTTAACAACGACACCATTCCATGATGAACCTGAGTCAAACCATACGTCCATAATGTCAGTTTCTTTAGTAAACTCACCATTTGGTGAACCCGGATGTGTAAATCCTTCTGGAAGAAGATCTTTGGCATCACGTTCCCACCAGATAACTGAACCGTGCTCTTCGAAAAGTTTAGCCACATGTTCGATTGTTTCTTCAGTCATGATTGGTGTTTTATCTTCAGCATAGAAGATTGGGAGAGGCACACCCCAAGCACGCTGACGAGAGATTACCCAGTCACCACGGTCACGAATCATGTTGTAGAGACGAACTTTCCCCCACTCAGAATGGAATTTAACTTTTTCAATCTCATCCAAAATCTCTTGACGGAATTTAGAAACAGAGGCAAACCATTGTGGCACAGCACGCCAGATGATTGGTTTCTTCGTACGCCAGTCAAATGGGTATGAGTGTGAGATTTCTTCTTTAGCAAGGAGCAAATCACCGAGTTTTTCCATAACGATTGGCGCCACTTTATCGTAGAACTGACCTTCAAAATCAGGACCAGCATTTTCCATCATGATACCACGCTCATTAACGGTTACGGCAACTTCAAGGCCATTAGCGATACCTACGTTATAGTCATCCTCACCAAAACCAGGAGCCGTATGGACGATACCTGTACCTGAATCAGTAGTAACGTGATCACCAAGGATAACAAGCTCATCAACTTCTGTATCCCATGGGTGTTCAGTGACGATTTGATTCAATTCTTCACCACGGCATGACTGAAGTACTTCCACATCAGTCCAACCAAATTTCTCAGAAAGGCTATTAAGTAATTCAGAAGCAACGACAAATTTTCGGTTTTCTCCGGCAGGTTTTACGAGAACGTATTCAATATCAGCACCAACAGTCAAACCACGTGAAGCTGTTACTGTAAATGGTGTTGTTGTCCAAACTACGATATATGTATCTGTGTCTAGTACTCCTCTACCATCCTTAACCTTATTGGCATAGTAAAGTGAGGTTGAAACTAAATCATGGTACTCGATTTCTGCTTCAGCAAGTGCTGACTCTGATGACCATGACCAATAAACTGGTTTTGCACCTTGATAGATGTAACCTTTTTTAGCCATCTCACCAAAGACACGGATTTGTGCAGCTTCATAGTCTGGTGTCAAAGTAACATATGGATTATCCCAATCAGCCGAAACACCAAGACGTTTGAAATCTTCACGTTGTTTGTCAACTTGTGAAAGTGCATAATCACGACACATCTTAAGATATTCAGCACGATCAAGTTCTTTACGTTTCACACCTTGTTTTGCCAACACTTGCTCAATTGGAAGACCATGCGTATCCCAACCAGGAACGTAAGGAGCATAGAAACCAGACATTGATTTTGAACGAACAATGATATCCTTAGAAATTTTATTCATCGCATGTCCAACGTGAATATTACCATTGGCATACGGAGGACCATCATGAAGAGTGAAGTGAGGTTTACCTTGGTTCAACTCTTGACGACGTTGATACATCTTAGCATCTTCCCACTCTTTTTGCCAGATTGGTTCTTTGTTAGGAAGTCCAGCTCGCATTGGAAAAGCTGTCTTACCTAGATTTAAGGTTTCTTTGAGTTTCATTATATCTCCTCTTTAAATTAATTTACTAAATAAAAAGAGCCTTCATCAAAAAGGACGAAAGCTCGTGGTACCACCTTAATTCAGAGCAAAAAACATTTGCTCCCTCATATGTCCGTAAGGAGGACCATCCTTCTAACTTACTTAGTTCAGTTAGAATGCTTGAAAATGATAACTATCCAAATAGGGAATGTGGGACTCACACCATCTCCCACTCGCTGTTAATATACTTGGTAAGTTGTATTTTTCTTATTCGCTAATATTCAATTTAAACGTTTGTGTTTCGTTAAGATTAATTTCACCTGTTGACTCAGGTTGCAAATCAAAATCTTCATCTACTGGTGCTGAAGTTGGGAAATCTGCCACTTCACTCTCGAAAGTATCTGGAATACCAAAATCAACTGGAGTTGAGACAACTTCGTTTGTTTCATCAACTTCTGGACTAGAGAAATCTTCAACTTGCTTATTACTTTCAGCAACGCGACGTTGAAGTTCAGCCATTTCATCAGGAGTGAATTGACGAGTTGCATCAAATGAAGCTGCGTCATTTGAATCAGGTACATGCTCATCCAAAACTTTTTCAACAACTTCTTTAAAGGCAGCATCTGAATTTTGAAGATAAATAGCTGTTGGTTGCAACAATTCACCCCATTCTGGAGCACTTGCTAAGCTAAGTTGACCTTCAACTGCAGCCAATAGGCGTTGGTGGAAGACACGACTTTGACGCTTAAGTTCTTCTGTTTCGATGGCAACTCGTTTGGCTTCATCTGTTGCATCACGAAGAATTTCAGATGCCTTAGATTTAGCTTCTTCAACCAAATGAGTAGCATTGAAGTTAGCCTTATTAATCAAGTTAGCTGATTCATCAGCCGCTGAAGCTTTAACTTTTTCAGCTGTTTCTTGAGCCAAAATAACTGATTGACTCAATGATTCTTTCATTTCATCAAAATAAGCCAATTTTTCTTCAAGCTCTTTTACACGAGCAGCAAGTTCACGATTATCACGAACCAAATCTTCATAATCATCTACAATAATATCAAGAAATTCATCAACTTCTTGCTCATTATATCCACGAAATTTAGTTGTAAACTGTTTATCTTTAATATCAAGTGCTGTAATAGCCATTACAGGCCTCCTTTATTTTTCATTACCATATCTGATGGTTTAAATTAAATAACTACTTTTTTCTCCGTCTTAACAGACTTTCAATAACGATTTTAGCTTTCCCGGACTTTGAAAATCCGTCTCGTTGAGCTAGTCGAAATCGACCATAACCTCTAACCGAAATCATATCACCAATCATAACCGTCTGATTAGCCTTCTCAATTTGTCTATAATTTAATTTAACTTTTCCAGAAGCAATAAGTTTTAAGGCGTTAGAACGGGATAGGTTTAGTACCGTCGCCAACACATTATCAAGACGCATACTGGAAAGTAAAACAAAAGATTGTGAATAATTTTCTTGATTTGAAATCCAATCGTCTTTACTTACTTCTTTTAGAGTAACCGAAACATTACCAATCTTAGTAATAGTCATTATCGCATAACTTGCTAAATGAGAAGCAATGGAAAATTGAACGCGTCCTTCTTCATCAAGAATAATATCTCCAAATACTTGACGGTCAAGACCAAGTTGATTAATCAGTGCTCCCAAAACTTTTGGGTGTGTCAATTTATTGAACTGTCTCGCATAAGAGATTTCTAGGCGTTTAATTTCAAAGTCTTCGTCATCAAGCTCGTAATATTCGGGAGCAAGAATAACTCTTCCATATTCTTCAGATTCAGGAGTAGAACTCACAAAAAATTTTAAATTGTAGTAATGAGCTAACTCTTCAACAATCTGAATTTCACGAGGATTCAAGAAATCAGTTAAGTAAGGACTGTACCTATCATCAACTAATTGACAAAATCCCCTAACCTTCTCTAGAAAAGGCCGTTCATCTAACGAGTAATGCTGTTCAATATTTTTAATATCTGACATCAGAGTAGAATAAATCTAAGAATTCTAAGTGAAAAGTTTAGTAGAAGTACAATTACCAATATTGAAAAATCAATACCAGCAAAAGCTAAATTCAAGCGACGAAATGGTGCGAGAATCGGTTGAACAATTTGTCTAATGATTCTTCCAAGGCTAGTGTCATAAGCTCCTGGAAACCAGGATAAGAACGCATAGACTACAAGAAGAATCTCTATCACGTTAACAACACGTGCCCAAATAACATAAAGTAATACAGACATCGCTTAACGTCTCTTCATGTCGAAGTCAAAATTAGCTTCTTGATTGCCATGTGCCAACCCAATCTCTTCGATGTCAACAACGACATTAATTGGCGTAAGCAAATACATTGAAGAGCCAACTTTTTGCAAGTTGCCTGTAAGTACCTTGCTAGCACCATCAATAAAGTCAAGACAACGACGAGCTTGCGCTTCCAACATATATTGAAAATCGATTAAAACACATTCGTTTTCAATCAATAGTTCTACAATTTCCTGAGCATCTTCATACTTTTTAGGATATTTAATTGCAATTGTTGTTTTAGTTGTATTCATTTGTTGTGGTCCCTGGTTTGCTTGTGAACGACTCAGAGGTAAACTACGAAGGACTTGAGTTTCCTGTAAGTCTGAATGAACATGTTGGCGACGAGGAGGGACTGTTGCCTGAGAACGCTCAGGTTGACGTTGCTGACGAGGAGGTGGTGTCTGCACAGGTTTCTGTGCTTTCACTGGACGTTCTTTAGCCTCTTCTTTAGCAGCATCTTCATAATCTGTTACTTCGTCGGTATCAAAATATGAAACAATTTTATCAATTGCGTCTTTTAATGCCATAAGGTTATTCTCCGTTCTCTTTAAAGAATGCACTGCCTATTCTGACAAAGGTTGATCCATTCTGAATAGCCATGTCATAGTCTCGACTCATCCCCATGCTTAACTGATCACAAGGAACATTCTTTAGTTTTTTCTCTTGAATTGATTGTCTAAGTTCATTTGTCTCAGCAAAAATCTTATCAAGTTCTTGAGCATCTGCATCAATTGGAGCCATAGTCATGAGTCCAACTATACAAATCTTATCAAGATTTTCAATTTGTTTTAGAACAGTATCAAGTTCTTCAGGTGAAAAACCATGTTTTGACTCTTCACCTGAAACGTTAACTTGTAGGAAGCAATTAATGGTGTGGTCGGCACGCTTTTGAATTTCCTCTGCCAATTTAACAGAATCCAAAGCATGAAAATAATCAACTAAATTAATAACATCCTTTACTTTACGACGTTGCAGGGTACCAATAAGGTGCCAAGTCAAATCATAATTTTTTAAAGCTTGATACTTATCTAAGAATTTATCAACGCGATTTTCAGCAATGTGCTTGATTCCCGTTTTAACTAATTCTTCAGCGACATCACTTGAAACATATTTGGTTACAGCAATAATATTGACATCATCACTAGAGCGATTAGCCTTATCACAAGCTTTTTTTACCGCTTGATAAACATTATTTTTATTCTCTTCTATAGTCATTATTAACGATTTTTAAAGAATGGTGGTGTCTCCAATTCATCATCATCTTCAACATCACTTGAGAATGTAGACATAGTCAATTGACTATCTAGTTGACCAGTTTCAGGACGAGAAATATTATCACGTCTCAAATCCCAATTACCAAAAGCTGACTGCTCTTGTTGAGGAGCTGCCGCTGCAGGACGAACTCCTGCTTGAGGCATTGAAGGTGTTTCATTATAGTCAAAATTTGGTTGACGTTCAAATGAAGGTTGAGAAACTGGACGTTGCTCTTCTTGAACAACTTGTTGAGCAGGAGCTGATGGTTGTGAAGGAGCTGTAGTCACTTTACGTGGCTGAGCTTTCATACCAGATACTTTTTCAGCACGATCTTGACGAACTCCAGTTGCAACAACAGTTACACGGATTTCATCTTTCAATGTATCATCGATTGATGTACCAAGCCAAATGTTAACACCGCTACCAGCTGCTTGACCAACAATTTCAGATGCTTCTTCTGCTTCTGTAAGCGTCATATCAAGACCACCAGTTACGTTAACGATAACATCTTCTGCACCATCAATAGTAGTTTCAAGAAGTGGTGAATAGATTGCTTTGCGCGCAGCTTCAACAATACGTTCTTCACCTGAACCAATACCAATACCCATAAGTGCATTACCTTTATTTGCCATAACTGTTTTCACATCGGCAAAGTCGAGGTTGATCAAACCTGGGTTAGTGATAAGGTCCGTAATACCTTGGACCCCTTGACGAAGAACATTATCTGCTTCACTAAGAGCTTCAAGAAGTGGTGTTTTCTTATCAACGATTTCAAGAAGGTTATTGTTAGAGATAATAAGAAGGGTATCAACTTGCTCACGCAACTCTTGAATACCTTCGACAGCGAAGGCACCACGTTTGTTACCTTCGAATCCAAATGGACGTGTCACAACTGCAACTGTCAATGCACCCAAGCTTTTCGCAATACGTGCAATAACTGGTGCTGCCCCTGTACCAGAGCCACCACCCATACCAGCAGTGATAAAGACCATATCAGCTCCTGTAAGTGCTTCTGTAAGTGTTTCTTCACTTTCTTCAGCTGCCTTACGACCAACTTCAGGTTGACCTCCGGCACCAAGGCCACGAGTCAATTTAGGACCCAATTGGATTACTGTTTCTGCTTTAGAAGAGCTGAGTGCTTGAATATCAGTATTAGCTGCAATAAATTCAACACCAGCAAGACCTTCTTCAATCATTCGGTTGATGGCGTTTCCGCCACCTCCACCGACACCGATAACTTTAATTACCGCACCTTGAACTGATGCGCTATCAAATGAAAAACTCATTTTATTTCCTCGCTTTTACTAGATTCAATTAATCAAACATACTGCCGAAAATACCACGAACACGATCACCAAGTTTTTGTTTTTGTTCATGATTTTCTTCTTCAACTGGCAGAGGTACCTCAATGGTATTCTCAACTGGAATAGGATTTGGTTGAGGAGCCACTCGAGGTGCTGGAGCTGGAGTTCTATCAAAACTCAAGGCAGGAGCCTCATTGTCGATTGGTTTACGACGAAGATACTCTTCACCAGACACAGCTTGTTGCGCGATGATATCAACTTCTGTAAGAAGACCAACATACTCAACAAGACTAATCACATTTGCAAACATTGGATTACGGATACCAACTTGATTTGGCACGTAAAGTTTAACATTTGTCTCAAAAATTTCTTGAGCAACTTCAACCACACCTGGCATGATAGCTGTTCCACCTACAAGGACAATGCCACCAGGCAAATCAAGTAGACGTCCTCGAGTCAAGTCTTGTTTAACTCTATCAAGGATATGCTTAACACGAGCTGAGATAATCTCAGCAAGGTATTTTTCTGTAATCTCAACTGGTGAATTCTCACCTACAACTTCTACTTGGACAGTTTCTGTTTCGCTTGCTTCTTCAATATCTGCATTACCAAAATTGAACTTAAGTGCTTCAGCAATCTGCATTGAAGTCTTCAAAACTTTTGAAATATCCTTAGTGATGTACTCGCCACCTTCAGAATAAATATTGGTAAATTGAAGTTCTTGAGCACGCATGCTCGCAACAGTTGTTTGACCGCCACCCATATCAATAACAGTAGCACCAAACTCACGTTCACCTTCATTTAGAACAGCACGTGTCATTGCAAGAGGAGAGATGATAATATTCTCTACTTGAATACCAGCACGTTCAACTGTCTTACGAAGGTTGTGAAGAATTGTTGTTGGACCTGTGTATATGAGACCTCTCATTTCAAGACGAATCCCCATCATTCCACGAGGATCACGAATTCCTTGGAAGCCATCAACAATAAACTCTTCAGGAACTAGTGAGATAACCTCACGCTCAGGTGTAATGCTCTTTGTCAAGGCTGAGCGAACAACACTTTCAACATCTTCATCTTTGATTTCTTTTGATTCACTTGTTACAGGAATCATACCTTGTGTAGGCTCAATTTGAAGAAGATTAGCTGGAAGCCCAACGTTCACTTGCTCAATAACAATCCCAGCTTTTTCTTCTGCTTGTTCAATAGCTGTTTTGATTGATTTCGCTGCAGCGTCAATGTCAACAATGATGCCATCTTTCACACCAGAACTCTTAACATTACTTACTCCGATGACATTCATTGATCCATCAATAAACTCAGCAACAAGAACCTTAATCGAGCTAGTTCCTATATCTAATCCTGTAAAAAAGCCATCTCTAGCCATTCACTCGACCTCTCAATCTTTCCATTCAATATCTTTGTAAACTGTATAAAAACAGAATTATTCGGATACTATTGTACCATAAAAAAACGTAAAATGTCAGCATTTTACGTTTTTTATTATTCAATATTAGCCTTGAGCAGGGGAAGTCCGATGAGTTGTTTCCTGACCAACTGGTGGATTTTCTTCTGTTTGAATACCTGAATTTTCAGAAATAGTTTCTTCTTCAGAATGCTGTTCCGTTGATGTTGTAGTATCTTGACCTTCTTCAGAAGTTGCATTTTCTTCTTTTTTATCAGTCTTATCTTTATCTTTCTTTTTATCCCCATCAGTTTTTGATGATTCAACTTCAGGAGTCGTTGTATAAAGTCCAACTTCCATATCTACAATACTTCCATCTGAAAGTTGACTCTTAATTTTCTCGTAGTAAGGAAGCTTAACTGTTAATTGAGAAAGTGGAACACGAATGGAATTGCCATCATACAGCTCAATCGTTAGTAAATCTGAAGTTGCTTTAGTAGGCGTAAGATTAATAATTTGAATATTATTCTTGATTTTTGTATCAAGTTTATTTAATTCTTTTACTAACTCTTCGATTTTCTTCTCGTCATCCATCTTTAAGGTGATGAATTTATCAGGTAGATTACTAGTTGAAACTGTTCCTCCTGTCTTACCACTTTGAAGAATAGAAACATAACCATTTGTAGTTTGACGATAAGCCACGATTGGGTATTCTTTTACTGCAATATTAAATTGATTTGGAAAACTATATGTAACTGTAGCCTTTTTAACCCAAACATTAGTTTTTTCAACAGTTGATGCAACCTTTCCTTGGTTGAAAAAGACATGAGTGATATAGTCTGTATCAAGAATACCACTTGCAACTTTCACATCTTCTGGTAAAGCATTTTTTGTTCCTGATACAGTGAGAACCTTTTGTTTTGACCAAGGTGAAATAAAGAAAAGTGAAAATACGATTAGGAGTGCAGCGATAAAAACAACTAGTCCTGCAAGATTTTGTTGTGCAATTGGAATATTACTAGTTGTATTACCTTTTTTTCGTTTCTTCCTTTTGGTCTTTTTTTTCTTTTTAACCTTCTTTTTCACTGGTGGCTGGCTCTCATTTGAAGTCGCTTCTTGTGAATGAACGACCTTTCCATTCGCAAATTCTTCAGAATCTTCGGTTTCTTTTTTTCTCAAAAATTCGAGATTTCTCTTCTGCCACTCTGTAAGAACTTGTTTTTCTTGTGATTCTTGATCCTTTTTTGCCATGAAATTCCTTTATTTTTTTGAAATACTAGTCACTAATAGGTTATAAAAATCATCAGGAGAAGTGATTTCATCAGATTTAGCCATCGCTTCTTTGTAAGTCTCTGCATGTTCAACAAGTTGTTCAAGCTCATGATTCAAGGTTTCCCAACTTAATTCTGTTTCCTGTAATTGACGTGCGTAGCCTTTTCGTTCAAAATAGGCAGCATTTTCAAGTTGGTCTCCTCGGCTAGCTTCTTTCCCTAAAGGAATAATTAAATGAAGTTTTTTCATAGCCAACAATTCGAAAATCGTATTTGAGCCACCACGAGTTACAACTAAATCTGCCGTATCCATAAGAGGTTGGTACAAATCTGTCACATAATCAACTCTATAAAGATGACGTTCTAAGGTATTCAATGAAGAGTCCCCAGAAATATTAATGACATTATATTTTTCAGTCAGCTGTGGAGTATTACTAATAAAATCATTAAATACCTTTGCACCAGCTGAACCACCAATGAAAAGGACAGTTTTTAAGTTGTCATCAAACTGTTCTTTAATCTTATCAAGGGCACCAGACTGATTAGATGTCGCCATTCCTACCTTTGTAATAGCACCTACATGTTTTGTCTTTGCCAATCCTTTTGATTGTTCAAAAGTCGTAAACATAGTAGTCGCAAATTTATAGGCAATTTTATTGGCCAAGCCCATAGAAAGGTCAGACTCATGCACATATACAGGAACTCCTAATAATTTAGAAGCAATTACCGGTGGCACTGAGACAAATCCACCCTTTGAAAAGAGTGCTTGGGGGCGAATCTTGGCAATAATTGCAATAGACTGAAGAATCCCCCAACCAACTTTAAAGACATCCAACATATTTTGCCATGAGAAATAACGACGTAGTTTACCTGTAGCAATACTATGGAAAGTCACATCTAAGCCAGATTTATCAATCTGCTCATGTTCAATCCCGTGCTTGTCACCGATATAGTGCACTTCCCATCCATCTTTGAGAAATTTTGGAATTAAGATAAGATTTAAAGTCACATGTCCAACGGTTCCACCACCGGTAAAAACAATCTTTTTCGCTTTTGCCATAGACTATCCCTTCAATTGCTCAACAGTTGTGATAAATTCGTCACCACGCACTTCGAAATTCTTGTACATATCCCAACTTGCGTTTGCAGGGCTCAACAAGACAACATCTCCTGCACTTGCTTGATCAAAAGCAATACGTGTCGCATCTGCCACATCTTTGGCATCAAGATAAGTCACGCCCGCTTTATCAGCAGCACGTTTGACACGGGGAGCTGATTCTCCTAAAATCACCATTTTCTTAAGACCAGTAATGTCAGGAATGAGTTCATCAAATTCATTACCACGGTCCAAACCACCGGCAATCAAAATGACTTTGCTATTATCAAAACCAGAAAGTGCTTTTTGTGTCGCTAAAATGTTTGTTGACTTACTATCATTATAGAATTTCACTTCATCGATAGTGTCAACGAATTGGAGACGGTGCTTAACCCCACCAAAGCTTGCGAGAGTTTCCTTGATAGCTTGGTTTGAAATACCTGACAATTTTGCTACAGCTATAGTTGCCAAGGCATTTTCAACATTGTGACTACCAGGAACGCCAATCTCATCGGCTTGCATCACCAATTCACCTTTGAAGTAGAGACCACCATTTTCAAGATAGGCACCATCTACTTTTTCCACTGTTGAGAATGGAACTACTTGTGCTTTAGTTTGTGTAGCCAATTCCTTAGCTAAATCTTGATTGAAGTTCAAAACAACAAAATCATCCGCAGTCATCTGATTTTGAATATTCCATTTAGCAGCCACATATTCTTCAAAACTACCATGATAGTCAATATGTGTCGGCATCAAGTTAGTAATCACAGCAATATGTGGATGGAAGCTGTCAATCCCCATCAATTGGAAAGAAGACAATTCCATAACTAAGGTATCTTGATTAGTTACTGACTGTGCAACTTCTGACGCAGGGAAACCAATATTCCCAGACAAGACACCTGATTTACCACCATGATTTAGGACATCAGCAATCATAGTTGTCGTTGTTGTCTTACCGTTTGACCCTGTAATACCGATAATAGGTGCTTCAGATACTAGATAGGCCAATTCCACTTCAGTCCAAACAGGAATACCTTTTTCTAGTGCACGAGCTACCATTGGATTGTCATAACGAATTCCAGGATTTTTCACCATTAATTCAAAATTTTCATCCAAAAGTTCAAGAGGATGTCCGCCGCAAACAACCTTAATGCCTTCTTCAAGAAGGGCTTGAGCCGATGGATTTTCCTCAAATGGTTTACCATCATTTACTGTGACAATAGCACCCAACTTAGCCAACAGGCGGGCAGCTGCTTCGCCAGATTTAGCCAAGCCAAGGACCAAAACTTTTTTATTTTCAAATTGTGTTACTGATTTCATAATTCGTCCATTCTCTCAAATTGTATCATAATCATTTTACCCTTTATCCCAAGCTATTTCAAGGAGTTACCTCTTCTTGGTAAAAGAAAAAGCCAATCTATCAGACTGACTTTTAATCTCATGCTACTTATTTATCTTCATGATCAGCTTTTTCATGATTAAGCTCCGACATGGCGAAAAAATCTTTCAAGGTGAAATAGCTCAATACAAGCATTCCAACTGTAACAAAGAACTCACCAGGTAGGCTGAAGAATTTAATGATTGATAGCACTGCTAAAAGTAGGAGCAATGCTAAGGTAGCCATGACAAAGAGAAGATTCATGGTGTTTTTTACCGACTTTGGTGCAATAAAGAAATAGAATGATGCAATCAATACAGCAACAATCAGATAAAACATCTCTTCTCCTCTCTATATATTATTCAGCTTCTGCTGCTTTTTTCTTACGTTTATTGGCTTTATCACGCTCTGCTTTATTCAAAATTTGTTTACGCAAGCGGATAGATTCAGGCGTTACTTCCATGTATTCATCATCATCCAAGAATTCAAGTGATTCTTCAAGAGTCAAAATACGTGGAGTCTTGATAACAGCCGTTTGGTCCTTAGTTGCTGAACGCACGTTTGTCATTTGTTTTGCTGTAGTAATATTGACACCTAGGTCATTTTCACGAGCATTTTCACCAACAATCATACCTTCATAAACTTCAGTACCTGGGTTAACAAAGATTGTACCACGTTCTTCAATACGCATAATTGAGTAAGTTGTCGCTTTACCTGTATCGATAGAAACGAGGGCACCACGGTGACGTCCACCAATTTCACCAGCAACAACTGGCAAGTATTGGTCGAAGGTATGGTTCATGATACCGTAACCACGTGTCATAGACAAGAATTCAGTAGAGAATCCGATAAGTCCACGAGCTGGTACAAGGAAGATAAGGCGAGTTTGACCGTTACCAACCATTTGCATATCAAGCATGTCACCTTTACGTTCTGAAAGGGCTTGGATGATAGAACCTTGGTACTCTTCTGGAGTATCAATTTGAACACGTTCAAATGGCTCACATTTCACGCCATCAATTTCTTTGATGATAACTTCTGGACGAGACACTTGAAGTTCGTATCCTTCACGACGCATTGTTTCAATAAGGATAGACAAGTGCAATTCACCACGACCTGATACAGTCCATTTATCTGGAGAATCAGTTGGATCAACACGAAGAGAAACGTCTGTTTGCAACTCTGCCAAAAGACGCTCTTCAACCTTACGTGATGTCACGTGTTTACCTTCACGGCCGGCAAATGGTGAGTTATTCGCCAAGAAAGTCATTTGAAGTGTTGGTTCGTCAATACGAAGAACTGGCAATGGTTCAACAGCATCAGTTGGTGTAATTGTTTCACCAACGAAGATGTCTTCCATACCTGAGATGGCAATCAAATCACCAGCTTTTGCTTCTTCAATTTCACGACGTTCCAAACCAAAGAAACCGAAAAGTTTAGTAACACGGAAGTTCTTTGTTGTTCCGTCAAGTTTTGAAAGGGTAACTTGGTCACCAACTTTTACAGTTCCACGGAAGATACGTCCAATACCGATACGACCAATGAAATCATTGTAGTCAAGAAGCGACACTTGGAATTGAAGAGGCTCATCTGAGTTATCTACAGGAGCTGGGATGTGATCAATAATAGTGTCAAAGATTGGAGCCATAGTGTGCTCTTGATCAGCAGGGTTATCTGACAATGATGATGTACCGTTAATCGCTGACGCATACACAACTGGGAATTCCAACTGATCATCATCGGCACCAAGCTCGATGAAGAGTTCAAGAACTTCATCAACAACTTCTTCAGGACGTGCTGATGGTTTATCAATCTTGTTAACAACAACGATAGGTGTCAAGTTTTGCTCAAGCGCTTTTTTCAGCACAAAACGTGTTTGAGGCATTGTACCTTCGTAGGCATCGACAACAAGGACAACCCCATCAACCATTTTCATGATACGTTCAACTTCTCCACCGAAGTCCGCGTGACCTGGTGTATCCATGATGTTGATACGTGTGCCGTTATAAGCAACAGCTGTATTTTTGGCAAGAATTGTAATTCCACGTTCTTTTTCAAGATCGTTTGAGTCCATTGCACGCTCATCAAGCTCTTTACGCTCATCAAGAGTGTGTGATTGTTTCAACAATTCATCAACAAGTGTTGTTTTACCGTGGTCAACGTGGGCAATGATGGCTACGTTACGGATATCTTCTCTAAGTTTAGTCATTTTTTCCTCTTTAATTTTTATTTCAACTTTTAAAGTATACCACATTTTCAACAAAATGGCAGAGCTCAGCTGATTGTAAACGTTTTTCAACAAGAAAAAGGTGCTGTCCACCTATAATTGGTCAGACACACCTTCTGTCATTAGTTATCAATTGTAAGTGCAAGACTAGCAGCTCCAATGATTCCAGCATCATTTCCAAGCTCTGCTAATTTCACTTTTGTTGTACGGCGAACTTGTGGGAATGCATAACGTGTAAAGTATCCTTCAACACGGCTACGCAAGAATTCACCAGCTGCTGAAACACCACCACCGATTACAACTGAATCTGGGTTAAGAATGTTTGAAATGTTTGCTGTTGCAAGTCCGAGGTATTGAGAGACTTTATCAACAATGCTATTAGCAAACTTATCACCTTCAGCAGCAGCTACGAAGATATCTTTACTTGTCACTTGCTCACCATTATCTACAGCAGCTTTAATAGAAGAGTTCCCTTCGTATCCTTCAGCCAAATGACGTGCTAAACGTACAACACCTGTTGCTGAAGCTACAGTTTCCAAACACCCCTTGTTTCCGCATGTACATTCAAATCCTGTTTCAGGCTCAACGATAATGTGGCCAATTTCACCACCAGCACCGCCAACACCATGAATCAAGTTACCATCAGCGATAACGCCACCACCAACTCCTGTTCCTAATGTCACAAAGACAACATCAGGATTGTTAGCACCAGCACCAACCCAACGTTCACCGAGGGCAGCAACGTTAGCATCATTATCAATGGCAAATGGAATACCGAGTTCTTTTTCGATGACAGATCCAACTTCTTGAGTTTCTGCCCAGTTCAAGTTGAAGGCACCAGTAACCGTTTTATTTTCACGATCAACAGCTCCTGGAGAACCCATACCAATTCCAATGAAATCTTCTGCAGTAAGTCCGTACATTTCCAAACGGTGTTTCAAAGACTCCACGATGTTAGGGACGATGTGACGACCATTTTCAAGCGTATTTGTTTCAATCGCCCATTTTTCTTGCACTTCACCTTCTGAAGTCAAAATACCAAATTTAACAGTTGTTCCACCAAGGTCAATTCCCAAGAGTTTTTTACTCATTTTCTTTCTCCATTTCAATGCGATGTTCACGTCGTAAAATCATTTCAGCAGTAAGGTAGCTGTCCTTGTCCACCAAACCATTCTGGTAGAGGGCTTCTAATTCAATCTTCATCATTTCGATATCATAGAGCCTTTTTCCCAGGTAAACTACTATGCCAAACTGTTTCAACAACTGTTGAACGTCATATAAAGTTTTCATAGCAATATTTTAGCAAAAAGCTTCTGCCATGACAAGATAGTTTTGAAAACCTTTACAGATTATTGTATACTTCAAAAAAGACCTAAGTCATTTAGACTCAGGTTATTGACAATTCGGGCAAATCCCATGTAAAATCATCTGTTCACGAGTAATGCGAAATCCAGTTTGTGATTCTACCTCTTCCTTGAAAGACGGAATCGGTAAGTCTAAGTCAGTAATGTGACCACATTTTTCACAAACAATGTTTAAGTGGTCATGTCCCATAAAATCATAATAGGTTGTATTATCATTATTAACCTTGATTTCAGAGACAATCCCTTCTTCAACCAACACCTTCAGGTTGTTATAGACCGTCGCCAAACTCATCCCAGGATTGTCAGGGAGTAGGTCATAATATATCACATCTGCACTAGGGTGTTGATCAGACATCATCAAATAGCGAATAACAGCTTTACGAGATTCCGTCAACCGAATTCCTTTAGCTTTTAACTGATTCAGGACATCTTCATAAACGCCTAGACTACGTCGATGCTCAGACATATCGCCGCCTCCCTTCGTCTAAAAGTATTTTATGTCTATTATACACTTTTAGAGGAACTCTTGACAATCATCTTAACTCAAAAATGCTTATCTCAAGCCTGGAGCTTGTCCAAGTTCTGCAGTCAACATCCAGATTGTCTTATCAATTTCAGATTTAGCTGCAGTGAAGATATCATTTGAAGGAGCATCTCCTTCTTCATCTGTGATATCCAAACCAACTTGGAACAAGACTGACAAATATTTGTATGTATCAACCAATAATTGGATTTGATCAGACATTGGTTTATCAAATGTACCAGTAGTTTCAGTCAAGCCTGAATTAGATGAAAATTCTACCAAAGTTGAGTATGGTTCCCCACCAATAGTAATCAAACGTTCACTAACAACATCAAGGTGAGCATTCAAACTATCCATCAATTCATCCATTTTTGGATGAAGATAGAGGAAACCAGGACCACGCATATACCAATGAACTTGGTGAACAATTGAAGCTGCTACAGACAAATCAGCGACTGCTTGATTCAAAACTGCTTTAGTTTTTGTATATGAAGGTGTTTCAGCTTGTTGGTTAACTGTTTCATTGATTGTTTCTTTAATTGAATCTACCATATTAATACTCCTTATTTAGAATTACTATTATTTATACTTTTATTTTAGAATATTTCTAAATAAGATGCAAGTAAAATGCTTTTTCTCACTCTTTTTCGAATAATTAGGTATGTTAAGTATTATTTATTTTTTTCTAGGAGCCTCTTTTGGTTCATTCATCGGACTAATTTGTGATCGTTTTCCTGAGAGGTCGATTATTTTCCCTAGAAGTCACTGTAGCCATTGCAAGCATCAGCTGCGTTTTTTCGAGATGATCCCTATCCTCTCACAACTTTTCTTAAGATCTCGATGCCGTTCATGTCAGACTCCTATCCCTTTTCGTTACCTCTTTATGGAACTATTTTGTGGAGTAATATCCCTGCTATATTTCTATGACTTTTTAAGTCTTGAAGTGACCTACTTTCTTTACTTCAGCCTTTGTCTGTCGATTTTTGATTTGAAACATAAATCCTATCCGCTTCTGATTTGGATAGTTGGAACAGTCCCACTCTTATTCATGGGCAACTACTACATCACATTTGCCTTAGGTATAATCCTCGCTATCCTTTCTTATATGAAACATCTAAATATTGGGGAAGGAGATTTTCTCTACTTAGCAAGTGCCTCACTTATTTTCCCATTTTCAAAAATACTACTAATTATCGAAATTGCCTGCCTATTAGGACTAGCTTACTTCCTTCTACGAAGAAATCTTAAAGAATGCATCGCATTTGTCCCATTTCTTTTTCTAGGAATAGTACTTCTTACTTTTTGTTCAATTGTATAGAAAAAAAGCCGATAAACTCGGCTTTTCTTTGTTAGTTCATATTGACACGGTGCCACTCATTAATGACATAAGAGAGCATCTCTAATTGTTGTAATCCCACATTATTAACCTCTGAAGTTTCTTCGTTAGAACCTCCTAGGTAACGTGTATAAATTGCAATAAGATACGGTGTATCTTCCATTACAATAGCATCAACGTTAAGTGCTTCACGAACATAACCTGGTTTCTGATAAATAGTCAATCCTTGATTATATGTTTTATAATAATATTCTGGGAAAGACTCTCCTAAATATTTGAGAATGTCTTTATAATCCTCTTGGTGTTTCCAAAGATAATCCAAAACTTGGATATAATAATCCGTTGTCGTCTTATTACCATGCATTTGGATAGTCTTCACTTCACCTTTTGATTTACCGTATTTATCGAGCATGCCATAGAATTTTTCCATACCACCAAGGCGTTCCGCCAAAGCATAGGCAGGAGTGTTCTCAGAGTAAACAAGAGAATACTCTTGCATCTCTGGAATAGTCATCGAACCACCGAAAGCAGCAACATAACTATCGTGCTCAGCCTGATATTCATACTCAGTATTAGTAATATCAAAACGTTCAGTTAAAGAAAGTTTACCCTTGTTAACCTCATCCATGACGAGCATGTTTAGTGGCAATTTATAAGTTGATCCTGCAGTCATTGGCTGAGTATCATTCATAGAGAATTGCTCATTTGTCTTGGTATTTTTATATGAAAAGGCAATTTGGCTTGACTCAATACCTTGGTCAGCCATAAATGCTTCAACTACTTGGTTCAATGTCATGTTAGCATAATCATAATACAAGCCATTACCATACATAGTATCTGCATCTGCTTCCATGACTGCTTGTTTAGCTTCGGCTGATTTATTTGTTGGAGTTACCTTTTCCTCTTTTTCTTTGTCTTCTTTTTTAGTGACTTTAGAACTAGATCCGAAGATATTTCCAAGGCCACCAGTGTGACCAACTTGTTTACCACGTCCTGCTAAAGCAAGCATGGCAACAAACAAAAGAATTACCAAAACACCTAGGAAAGCTAAGATAATATAAGCTTTCTTATCATCACGAGATGATTTTGATTTAGCTTTAGATTTCTTAGAGCGCTTACTTCTAAGTGCCAAGGTTTCAGTTTTTGCTTCATTTTCCTTGTGCTCAACTGGTACTACTGATTCCTCAGCAGATTTCTTCTCTACTGATTTTTTAGAAGTCTTTTTAGCATCTTTTTTCGATGATTTTTTCTTGTCTTTCTTGGCGCCTTTTTTGACATCTTTTTTAGTATCTTTAGTGTCTTTTTGGACGTCTTTTTGAAGGTCTTGTTTTACCGAATCTTTCTTTTTATCTTTAGTTTTTCGGCGGCTTCCACTATACTTTTTGCTTGAATGTTTTTTCTTTTTTTTCATAACAATAATAGTTTAAGCTATAATTCACTAAAAAGCAAGGAGATTTTACAATCATATTACAAAAAAATTATCCCCAATAGTGAGGATAATTTTAAACTTATTTAGCTGCTGAATAAAGCTCAGCAACTTTATTCCAGTTGATGATTTCAAAGAAAGCTTTGATGTAGTTTGGACGTACGTTACGGTAGTTTAGGTAATATGCATGTTCCCAAACATCAAGTGCCAAGATTGGTTTCTTACCATCTGAGATAGGGGTGTCTTGGTTAGCTGTTGAAACGACTTCAAGCTTACCTTCAGCGTTAACAACAAGCCATGCCCAACCTGAACCAAAACGAGTTGTTGCTGCTGCTGTGAAAGCTTCTTGGAAGGCTTCAAATGAGCCGAAAGCTTCGTTAATAGCAGCTGCTACTTCTGCAGTTGGTTCTTGTTTTTCAGGAGACAAGAGTTCCCAGAAAAGTGCGTGGTTAAGGTGTCCACCACCATTGTTAATAAGTGCTTGACGAATATCTGCTGGAATTTGTTCCACGTCAGCCAAAAGTGCTTCGAGATCTTCACCAATTTCTGGGTGTTTTTCAAGAGCAGCATTAGCATTTGCTACATAAGTTGCGTGGTGTTTATCGTGGTGAAGAGTCATTGTTTCAGCATCAATGTATGGTTCCAAAGCATCGTAAGCGTAAGGAAGGTCTGGAAGGATAATTGCCATAGTAAAGGTCCTCTTTTCATTTTTTCTTCATTTTACCGTAAAGTGGTAGAGCTTTCAAAAATTTTGCTTACAAAATCAAAGAAAACTCCAAATCTCTAGCGGTTTGATACGATTTTTAAAAATGCTAAATCAAACAAGTAATCTTTATCTAAAGTTCCTGTCTTTATCTGGTAATCTGTCTCTACTAAAATCTTAATCGTCTTTTTTAAGAATGCTACTGATAAGGGACGACTATCTCTCAGAGCAAAACGAACCTGAAATTGATTGACTTTACGCCCTAAATAATCTGACAGACTTGAAACAATCTGCTGCTCACTTTTGCCTTGAGCAGATAAGAGTTTAACCTGTAAATAGGTACGAAATTGTCCCAACATCACAGCAATCAACTTAATCTCATCTTCACCCTGAAGCCGTAAATCATGCACTAATTCACGAACACTCTGAATCTGTCCTCGCAAAAGAAGTTGCGTCATATCAAAAATGTTATCTTGCAAACTTTTAGGAATGGCATCAGCAATATCTTGCGATGAGATATTTCCTTCCGTTTTATACCCCTTTAGAAAAGCTAAGTTTTTTTGAACATCTGAAAAGTCAAAATTTGACTTAATCAAAAGTTCCTCAAAGACTCCTGTGTCAAATGTAAGTCCCTCTTGATGCGCCTGCTTTTGAAAATAGGTTCTAAGTTCTGCATCTTTTAAGGGACTGGCTTCAAGCACCATGGCATCACGTTTGAGAAGTTTGACTAAACGACGCTTTCCATCTAGCTTTCCTGCAGACATCAAGACAAGACGTGTTGTTTCAACAGGAGACTCAAGATAATTTTCAAGGCGCTTCAACTCTTTCTCATCCAGATACGATTTTTTAGCAGTAGTCATATCCGCGAAATGATCAAAAATGACCACCTTTTCATCTGCAAAAAAAGGCATGCTTTCTAAATCGAGCTCAGCATCTTGATAATCAGTCTCAGACATATCAAAATAAGAAAAGGTTAAGTCACTGGGATCGAAACCAATTTGTTTTAAAAATTTTTCTTTAGCTTGACTATACTGCCCTAAATCCTCGCCCGCCAAGACCGTTATCATGGGGAGCTTTTCTTTGGACAGCTTTTCAATCGTTTCCATAGCAATCATGGTTTTATTATAACAGAATTTTCACCATAACAAAAAGTCCACCACTAACGTGATGAACTTTACTTTATTAACCAGAGTTACGAAGACCTGTTGCAATACCATTGATGGTAATGTGAATAAGGCTAATTTCGTCATCGGTCAAATCATTGTTACGAAGACGTTTAATCAATTCAATTTGGATGTAGTTCAAGACATTGAAGTATGGTAAACGGAAGTCCAAACTTGCTTTAAGCGATGGACTTTCATCAAGGAAGCCATCATGTTTTTCAATAGCAAGAATAACATCCTTAGTCAACTGCCACTCATCCAAAATAATATTGAAGACACTACGTACTTCTTCACTCTCTGCCAATTGTGCATAGTGGAAGGCGATATTCATGTCTGATTTTGAAAGAACCATGTCCACGTTTGACAAAAGTGAACGGAAGAATGGCCATGTTTCAAACATATGTTGAAGTTTCTCAAGGTTGCCTTCTTCAGCTTGGATAAAGCGATTAAAGGCAGAACCCACACCATACCAACCTGGGAACATGATACGGTTTTGTGACCATGAGAATACCCAAGGAATCGCACGAAGACCAGAAATCTCAGTAATAGTCTTACGAGCTGCTGGACGAGAACCGATATTCAAGCTTGACACTTCTTTAATAGGGCTTGCTTCAAAGAAGTAGTCATAGAAATGTTCGTTTCCAAAGACAAGATCACGATAGATAACATTAGAATCATTAACAATACCGTCCATAATTTCACGGAAATCAACCAATTCATCTGGGTCCGCAATTTGACGTGTTACCATACGGTCAAGGGCAGCTGAAACAAGCATTTCAAGATTGTAGTAGGCAGCATCCTTATTACCATATTTATTACCGATAACTTCCCCTTGTTCAGTCAAACGGATACGGTCCTTAATAGTACCAAATGGTTGAGACGTAATAGCATCGTATGATGGGCCACCACCACGACCAACAGTACCACCACGGCCATGGAAGAAGGTAATCTTAATACCACGCTCTTCACCAATCTTAGTCAATTCGTTTTGAGCTTTGTAAAGCGTCCAACCTGAAGATAAGTAACCACCATCTTTGTTAGAGTCTGAGTAACCCAACATGATTTCTTGGTAATTATTGCTATTCTTGATCCAACGTTTAACGATATCATAACCAAGATATTGTTTCATGATATCATTAGAGTTTTCCAAGTCTTCGATAGTTTCAAAAAGTGGAACAATTTGGACACGCGCACGTTCTGTATCAACCAAGCCAACTTCTTTAAGA
>NZ_JVGR01000020.1:0-2523 GCF_001073005.1 Streptococcus sp. 449_SSPC | reverse complement strand
AATGGAGGAAAAAGTATGAAAGTACATTCTAATTTTACTGGACCTAAGTCCAAAAAACGTTTGATTGCATTCTCATGTGCAACTGCTCTTGCAAGTTTTGCCTTTATCGCAAGACCTGCCTTCGCTGAGGAAGCTAAAGCTGATAGCTCAACAAACCTTGATGTTACTGCTGCTACCACTGCCAATGTGGAAACCACCGCAGACCTCGTAGAAACTAAGGTTGTCGAAGCTCCTGCTACTACTGAAAATGTGGCTAGCACAGAAAACACCACAAATGTCTCAGAACAAGCCTCAACTTCTACAGCAAGTTCTGAAACTGCCAGTGAAACAGCTTCAACAACTGCAAGCGAAAGTCAAGCACCTGCGGAATCAGCCACAGGCCAAACACGTGATGCTGTAACTACAGACCGAGCTGCCAATGAGACAGCTTCAGTACCTAATGAAACAAACGTCACTGGTGGTCAATACTATAGTGATGACCAAGGCAACTGGTATTATAAAGATGCCAGTGGTAAAAACCTCGTAGGCGAACAGACTATCGATGGCCAAAATGTTTATTTCCGCAGTAATGGGCAACAAGTTAAGGGGCCTTTACTCGATAGGAATAATAATCTATTTCGTTACTACGATGTTGATACTGGGCAACTATGGACGAATCGATACCTTGAATCCCAAGGTAATTGGTACTATTTAGGTAAAGATGGCTATCCACTCACTGGAGAACAAACTATCAATGGTCAAGAAGTCTACTTCGATTATAAAGGTGTTCAAATCAAAGGTGACTTTAGCGGAGAGGACTATAGCTATCCAGATCAAACTTTCTATTACGACTCTAACTCTGGTGCAAGGGTCCGAAAAGAAGGTCTAGTTCAGAATAAAAAAGGCCAAACCTTTTACATCAAGAACGATGGTTCTAAATTTACAGGAATACGTGAAATTGATGGTAATATCTACTATTTCAAAGCACGTGAAGCTGCCTCTCCTGTTGATACCGGCGTCCTACAAAAAGGAATCAGCATTTTACTAGAAGAAGGGCAAAATTCACCACGTACTTATGGTTTTGGTACCCCTACTAATATTACCCGTCGCTACTATTTTGACTCAGTTACTGGTCAAGCCGTTAAAAATCGCTATGTCCAAGAAAATGATGGCTGGTACTATTATGGTGCAGATGGAAATGCTATTCGTCCTCAAGATGGTGAAGTCAATATAGACGGTCAAATCGTTTACCTATATGCTAATGGTCGTCAAGCTAAGGGAGAGCTTGTTCTCGACAATGGTGTTCTTCGCTACTATGATCCTAATTCTGGAGCACGCGTCTCTAACACCACTCTAACAATTAATGGTATGACCTATCGATTTGATGAAAACGGCGTAGGTATGGATGCTCCTAACCCAAATGGTTATTATAGCGACGATAATGGAAACTGGTATTATAAGAACGTAAATGGAGACAACCTCACTGGTGCTCAAATCATTAACGGTCAAAAGTTATTTTTCCGCGACAATGGTCAACAGGTTAAAGGTGCTTATGGTGATTCCTACGGTGATTTATACGCATTCTACGATATTAATTCTGGAAATCTTGTAACCAATCGTTATGTTGAATACATGGGTAATTGGTTCTATGTAGGTAAAGACGGTAAGCCAGTCAAGGGAGCTCGAAATATCGATGGACAAGATGTCTTCTTCAACTATCGAGGGGTACAAGCTAAAGGAGGATTTGGTCAAGATGGCGTCTATATGCCTGAGTACTATTACGATAAAGATAATGGTCGCAAAGTAACCAAAGCTGGGTTTGTTAAAGATAACAGAGGCTTAACTTACTATCTTGACGAGAAAGGTAACAAAGTCCTTGGACTTCATGAAATCAATGGTGATTTATATTACTTCCGTCGAGGAGGTGCCTATAAGTACACCCAACTGGGTGACATGTGGCAAGACAGTATTAATTACATCGATGGTAAAATCTACTACTTCGGTCATGACGGTAGAGCAATTAAAAATCGTTTCTATCAATGGGGTAATTACTGGTACTACTTCTATGCGGATGGTTCAGCAGCTACTGGTGCCGTTCAGATTAATGGACAACAACTTTACTTCGATAAAAATCATGGTAGACAAGTTAAAGGCGCTTTTGCACCAGATGGTCACTACTACGATGAAAACTCTGGTGAACTCGTCACTAACCAAACACGTACTATCAAAGGTGTAACTTATCATTTTGATGAAAATGGTAACGCGACTAAAGTTTAAGCTATTCCTTACTTTAAGAAAACTTTAGGCTCTGCTCTATATACTATAATCATCCTAAAACTTTTCTTTTTCATAATCTCCTTATCCAGGGCACAGGTCCTGGATTTTTTTATTTTTTAAGTTCCTATGATTGCAAAAATTGTGACATTTGCCATTTACTCGCTTTCCTATGTAATCGTTTTCTTATTTTTGTCTAAATTTCTTATATTTTCTTGAAAGTCTCTAAAATAGCGCTATAATAGGACTTAGGAAATGGAGGAAAAAGTA
>NZ_JVGR01000019.1:0-1267 GCF_001073005.1 Streptococcus sp. 449_SSPC | reverse complement strand
TATCACAATCAGAATCAGAAGTAGTGTCTAAGTCACAATCTGTATCACAATCAGAATCAGAAGTAGTGTCTAAGTCACAATCTGTATCACAATCAGAATCAGCAAGTGCGTCTAAGTCAGCATCTGCATCAGAATCAGCAAGCACATCAGAGTCAGCGTCTGCGTCAGAATCAGCAAGCGCATCTGAGTCAGCATCTGCATCAGAATCAGCAAGTGCATCTGAGTCAGCATCTGCATCAGAATCAGCAAGTGCATCAGAGTCAGTTTCAACTTCAGAATCTATCTCAGTTTCACTTTCACTCTCTGAGTCAACTTCAATTGTTACAAATAACTCAGAATCTGAATCAACATCTTCTTCTGAGTCAGCATCTGTATCAGAATCAGCAAGTGCATCAGAATCAGCAAGCGCATCTGAGTCAGCATCTGCATCAGAATCAGCAAGTGCATCTGAGTCAGCGTCTGCATCAGAATCAGCAAGTGCATCTGAGTCAGCAAGTGCATCAGAATCAGCAAGTGCATCAGAATCAGCAAGTGCATCTGAGTCAGCATCTGCATCTGAGTCAGCATCTGCATCAGAATCAGCAAGTGCATCTGAGTCAGCATCTGCATCAGAATCAGCAAGCGCATCTGAGTCAGCATCTGCATCAGAATCAGCAAGCTCTTCAGAATCAACTTCTGTATCTGAATCAGTATCAGCTTCTGAATCTTACTCAGCATCTGCTAGCCTTTCAGAATCTACATCAACTTCAACTTCAGTTTCAGAATCACTTTCAAGCTCTGAATCAACTTCAGTTTCAATTTCTCAATCAATGTCTGAAAGTGAAACTCCTAAAGTTGGTGAAGTAATCATTACTTACATCCGTGAGAATGATGGTAAAGAAATCCAAAAACCACGTCAAGACACACCAAACTCACCATATGACACTCCATATAACACAACTGAGGAAGGTGAAAAACCTAACACAATCAAGACTCCAGATGGTAAAACATACAAGATCGTACCAAAAGGTGACTACCCAGTAGGTAAAGTTGACGGCGATGGACACCTTGAATCATCTGATCCAATTAAAGGTAAAGTTGATAAACCTAAATCAACAATCACTTACGTTTATAAAGAAGTGAAAGGTAATGTTTACGTTCACTATGTAGACACTGAAGGTAAGACAATCAAAGCATCTGTAACAGATGAAAAAGACCAACCAGTTGATAAAGACTACGATACAGTTGTAGACAACCGTCCAAAAGAAATCGAATTCGAAGGTAAGAC
>NZ_JVGR01000018.1:0-91001 GCF_001073005.1 Streptococcus sp. 449_SSPC | reverse complement strand
TTATTGGTGGGGGGCCTGCTGGCATGATGGCGACCATTGCCTCAGCCTTCTACGGCCAACTCAAACATATCAGAAACGCTCTCAGTGTGAGAAATGATATGTTGTTTGATGACATCTTCACCGATATAGTCTTTCAAGAGACGAGCAGTGCGGAAGATTGCCAATTCTTTTTCAAGTGTTTCAGACTTAGGCACATTAGTTGATGACAAGGTACGAGGATCTTCTTGCAATTCTTTAAGAAGAACAGCAACCTTTTCAACCTCAGTCAATTCACTATAGTTATCAACAATATTTGCAGATTTAAGCAACTCTGCTACACATGCTTCATGAACACTAGAATCTTGACGCATATCGATTGTAGCAAGATAGAAACCAAAGACTTCTACAGCTTGAAGAAGCTCTTCGAAATCACCTGAAATCAAGACAGCATCGTCGTTTTCAAGAAGTGAATTTTTGATCGCCAAAAGATCGTCATGGAAGGCATCTGCTGTTTCGTAGAATTCTGTTGTTTGTTGTGAGACAGCTTGAAGACTTTGGCTGAGACGTTGTTGCACGTAATCAGCTACTACTTCACCTGTTGAAGCCGAACCCAGACGAACATTTTCAGAAAGGCGTTTAGCAACTCTTTCCTTGCTGAAGTTTCCTTCTTTAAAGAAAAGAAGTGTTTGAATCAACTTAGACTGGATGTAACTGAAAGCACGACGGTAAGGTTCATTTTCACGATAAACAGATGTATCTGGAGAATGTTTCGCCATCTCTGCTACTGTATCTGAAACCTTAGTCAAGCGTGATGAAAGGGAGAATGAACGGTAAAGATTATCAACTTTTTCGATATAGTAGTTGAGGATAACTTCACTTTGTACTGTTGCAGAAAGTTTAAGAGTTTCTGCTGTTACAAATGGGTTCCCGTCACGGTCACCACCAATCCACATACCCATAGTAATAGGTGTTGGATTGTCAAGTTCAATACCTTTTTCAACCGCTAAACGTTTGAATTCATGCGATAAGTTTGTAATCGCCTTAATCAATGAGGAGTTGTAATACTCCATAACGTTAGTGATTTCATTTTTAACCTTAAGTTTTTTCTCACGAATGATATCTGTTTGCATCATAATTTCTACATAACGACGCAAATCTGCATACCATTTATCCTTGTTAATAAGACCAGCCTTAACATCACGATGCTTACGGAGAAGTTCGTGAATGTGGTTAGTCAATTCAAGCATAGTTTTACGTTGAACCTGAGTTGGGTGAGCTGTCAATACTGGCACGACATTGACATGTTCAAGAATGTCACGTGCATTATCACTTTCAGCGACAACATCAAAGGTTTCAGACAACTTACCTAGATAAGATTCATCAATATTGTTCTTGTGGTTGACTTCATAAGCCAAATCCACGTCCTCAGAGATATTAATCAAGAGAGGTAACAAAGAGAAATAACGTGATGCAACGACCATATCGTCATTCGTCATTTCTGAAATGGCTTGTGTAAGGGCCACATAGTCACCTTCATCATAAAGTTCAACCAAATGTTGGATAGTTGTGAGACCTTGCTCTCCAGCCATGCCTCGTGTTGCATCATCCAACAATTCTTTCAAGATACCAACTTCTTCAGAGATGATTTCCTGGTTGTTACTGCTTTCCAATTTGTTAAAAGCCAAACCGTATTCTCCTTACTTTATGTAGTACCCTTTTATCATATCACTTTTAAAACAAAAGTAAACTATTTTCCTTTAAATCGTCAGTTATTTTGCAATTTTCCGACTTTTTCAAACAATTATTTAAGTCTATTTCCGAACTTTATAAAAAAAAACTCTGAAACAGAGTTCAGAATCTTAATTATACTTTTTTTGATAGAATTTGATTTCATCGCCATCTTCAACCTTAAGTTGGTTGGCTGCTTTTTCACCAAGTTTCCCATTAACATCAAACATCCAATAGATGCCCTTATCTTTATCTTGAGAAATACCATCAATCTCAGTGATGAAGCCATCATTTTCTTGAACAGGATATACCTCTTCCAAGACATCAAGCACTGTATCACCTTTTTGGATTTCTACTGATTTTTTCTTACTTTCCTTTTCCGTTTTCAAAATCAAAGTCACCTGACCTTGAACCTTAGACTGATGATTGTTTGTGCTACTAGTAAGTTTAGCTGCCTCATTTTTTCCGCAGGCTGCTAGGGTAACAAGTGATAAGGCGAGAAAGAGATAGGTCGATAATTTTTTCATTTCAAAAACCTCCTAAAAATAGACTGGATGAATGGATAAAATAGAAGCGTCGATACTGCATGATAGGTGTCGTAAAGTAGACCAGAAATAACAAAGGTAATCCCACTTTTAAATAGAAGGCCATACCCGTAATCAAGGAGAACTCCATAGAAAAAGGACAAAAGAGTTACCAAAGCAATCTGCCAGACAAGTGATAACCTAGGTGCAATCAAACTCCAAAAAGCCATCAAGACGCCGAAGGCCAGAATCTGATTAAAGACCCAAGGACCAAAACCAAAGATGAATCCTGAGATGGACATGGTTAAAGCCATAATCAATAGACCATCAAGCAAACCCAAATAAAGAACAGCCACAAAAAACATAGCTGTAATAGGCTGAATATTTGGCAATCCTATAAATGCTGACCGCAATCCTACCGCCAGAGCTGACAGAATGGCAATTCGAGCCATTCGTTGAATCGTTAGTTTCATATATCTATTATGCCAGAAATAAGGAAATATGACTAGTTTTAAAAAATAAAAACTAAAGATTTCTTGAAATACAGAGTAAGATCGTACAAATTGAAGAAAATAATGTCCCTTGTTGCCTCTCCCAAATATCAAACGGTTTGAGCAGGCTGAATATTTGATATAAAAAGTGTACTCTCATTCACTATCCTCTGTCATCTTGACAACAGTAAATAATTAAGTTTGATTAATTATAAAAGTTAACTTGACTTATTTTTTATTTTAAAGTATATTAAACTCAAGGAGGTAGCTAATGATTCAAATTGAAAATATTAATGTGTCTTACCAACAGACATTAGCTCTGGATAATATCACCTTAAACTTGGAGGGACCTAGTATTACTGGGATTATTGGACCAAATGGTGCTGGTAAATCAACTCTAATTAAAGCATTAATTGGTATTATTCCTCACTCTGGAAAAATCCTTTTCAATAAACAACCTATTCGTCAGCAATTGAATCGTATTTCCTATGTTGCACAGAAGGCTGATATTGATTTTAACTTTCCGATTACTGTCAGAGAGTGCATCTCTCTAGGACTCTATCCCAAAACCAAGTTCTTTAAACGTCTATCTAAGAGTGATTGGTCTAAGGTCACAGATGCTTTAACACTACTTGGTCTAAATGATTTGGCCCATCGACAAATAAGCCAATTATCAGGAGGGCAATTTCAACGTGTTCTAATCGCTCGTTGTCTTGTACAAGAGGCTGATATTATTTTATTAGATGAACCCTTTGTAGGGATTGACTCTGTTAGCGAAGATATTATCATGAACACCTTGAGAGAACTTAGGGACAAAGGTAAGCTTATTCTTATTGTCCACCATGATTTGAGCAAAGTTCCTCATTATTTTGACCAAGTTATCCTCCTAAATCGTAAACTGATTGCTAGTGGGCCTACTAATCTTGTTTTTAATGAGGATAATCTCCGTAAAACCTACGGTAACAGTTTATTTTATAAAGGAGATGTAAATGATTTCTGAATTTATTGATGGTTTGCTAAATTTCCACTACTTACAAAATGCTCTTATAACGGCTTTAGTTATTGGAATTGTCGGAGGGGCTGTTGGTTGTTTTATTATTCTAAGAGGCATGTCGCTTATGGGTGATGCGATTTCACATGCGGTTTTACCCGGCGTAGCTACTTCCTTTATCTTGGGTATTAACTTTTTCATAGGAGCCATCATCTTTGGACTTTTAGCTTCTACAATGATTACCTATATCAAAAGCAATTCCATTATTAAGAGTGACACGGCAATTGGGATTACCTTTTCGAGCTTTCTAGCTCTCGGTATTATTCTCATCGGTGTTGCTAATAGTTCCACAGATCTCTTTCATATTCTCTTCGGGAATATTCTAGCTGTACAAGACATGGATATGTGGATAACGATTATCGTTTCACTTCTCGTACTAGCAACTATTACAATCTTCTTTCGCCCTCTACTCCTAACATCCTTTGATCCAATTTTGGCCAAGTCTATGGGAGTTAAGGTCACCTTCTACCACTACTTACTTATGGTTATTCTAACTTTGGTTTCTGTAACTGCCATGCAGAGTGTTGGCACTATTCTTATTGTGGCACTTTTAATTACACCGGCTGCCACTGCCTACCTTTATGTTCATAGCCTAAAAACAATGATTCTTCTCTCATCAGGATTGGGGGCTCTGGCATCTGTTCTAGGTCTTTTTATCGGCTATAGTTTTAATATTGCAGCTGGTTCGAGCATTGTATTAACGTCTGCTCTACTCTTTCTCATCAGCTTTTTCATCGCCCCAAAACAAAGTGGCATGAATAAAACTTCTAAACAATAAAAAATAGGATGAAAATAATATGAAAAAAATACTATCAACAATAGTACTACTACTTTTAGCGGTAGTTACTCTAACAGCTTGTACCAATAAACAAGGCAGTAACAAGGATAAATTACGAGTCGTTACGACCAATTCCATTATTGCTGATATCACCAAAAATATTGCCGGAGATAAAATCACTCTCCACAGTATTGTCCCCGTTGGTAAGGATCCTCACGAATACGAACCCCTTCCTGATGATGTAAAGAAGACATCGCAAGCTGACTTGATTTTTTACAACGGTATCAATTTAGAAACTGGTGGAAATGCTTGGTTTACTAAGTTAGTCAAGAATGCTCATAAGACAGAAAATAAAGATTATTTTGCAGTTAGTGATGGTGTTGAGGTGATTTATCTTGAAGGTCAGTCAGAAAAAGGTAAAGAGGATCCCCACGCTTGGCTTAATCTGGAAAATGGGATTATTTATGCTCAAAATATTGCCAAGCAACTGATTGCTAAGGACCCTAAAAACAAGACCTACTACGAAAAGAATCTAAAATCCTATACTGACAAACTTAGTAAACTGGACCAAGAAGCTAAAGAAACATTTAACAAGATTCCCGATGAGAAAAAACTGATTGTCACTAGTGAAGGATGCTTCAAATACTTCTCAAAAGCCTATGGCGTACCATCTGCCTACATCTGGGAAATCAATACAGAAGAAGAAGGCACACCAGACCAAATCAAAACACTCGTGGAAAAACTACGTCAAACAAAGGTACCAGCTCTCTTTGTCGAATCTAGTGTCGATGAACGCCCTATGAAAACAGTATCTAAGGATACCAATATTCCTATTTATGCAAAGATCTTTACAGATTCTATTGCTGAAAAAGGGCAAGACGGTGATAGCTACTACAACATGATGAAATATAATCTGGATAAAATCACCCAAGGCTTGAATCAGTAAAAATCTCATCTAAGAAATATTCTGTATTCTTATGATAAATCTGTTATACTAAGGTGAGACTATTTTCAAAGGAAGAGAAATGACACCTAATAAAGAAGACTACCTCAAATGTATCTATGAGATTGGTACTGAAGAAGGTAAAATAAGCAATAAGGAAATCGCAAACCGTATGCAGGTGTCTCCACCTGCTGTGACGGAAATGATTAAGAAATTGATTTCAGAAGACCTCATCATCAAAGACAAAGTCAAGGGCTATCTTCTAACGAAAACTGGTAAAATCAATGTCGCTGAACTCTATCGGAAACATCGTCTCATCGAAGTCTTTTTGGTGGACCACTTGCAATATACTTGCGACCTAATTCATCAAGAGGCTGAAATTTTAGAGCATACTGTCTCTGATCACTTTATCAATGCCCTTGACCGCCTACTCAATTACCCCCAAACCTGTCCACACGGTGGGCAAATCCCCAAGTCAGGTCAGCTCATAGAGGAAATCTACAACCAGACTTTTACACAAGACCTAACTCCTGGAAACTATGTACTTCGTCGAGTTCAGGATCAAATTGATTTACTCCATTATTTGGAAACTGTCGGTCTTAAAATTGGAGTAACTTTTACCTTGAAAGGCTTTGACCCTTTTACACAACTCTACCGCCTGAATATTGATGGAAAAGAAATTCAAATTCCAGAAACTGTTGCTAGCAACCTTTATATTGAATCAAACTAAAAAAGCGAGGCTGATAAACACCCTTAGAAGTGTCATCAGTCTCACTTTTTTTACATTTGTTTCAAGCGTTCCACCCGTTCTGAAATCGGTGGGTGCGTATAAAAGAGCTTCTGCAAACCAGATTCCTTTTTAGGATCATTGATATAGAGAGCTGCGCTAGCATCATCTACGTGATGTTTCATCGGTTCACTATGATCAAGTTTAAGAAGAGCATTAATCATACCTTGTGGGTTACGTGTCAATTCGACGCTAGAAGCATCAGCTAGAAATTCACGCTGACGAGAAATAGCCAGCTGAACCAGGGTAGCTGCCAAAGGCGCAAGGATAATGGCAATCAAGGAAATAATGAGAAGAATAATCTCCAAGCCACTACTTCCATTACGATCATCATCATTACGACGACGGCCTCCACCCCAGAACATCATATTGCGAGCCATACCAGCTAGCATGGTGATCGCAGATGCCAAGGCTACTGCAATAGTCGAAATACGGATGTCATAGTTACGAATATGGCTGACTTCGTGCCCTATGACCCCTTCAAGTTCCTCACGATTCATAACTGCAAGAAGACCTGTCGTAGCAGCCACAGCAGCATTTTTAGGGCTAGACCCCGTCGCAAAAGCATTCATTGAAGGATCATCGACAATAAAGACACGTGGCATCGGTATTTGTGCCACCATAGCCATATCTTCAACCACATGATAAAGGTTTGGAGCGGTTTGTTCATCAACCTCTCGTGCACCATTCATAGCCATAACGACATTGGTTGATTGGAAAATCATGGTAACGGCATAGATAAAACCGATAACTAGAGCAAGAATCAAACCACCGAAGCCTGAACCTAACCAAAGATAGCCGACACCGTAACCAACAAGGCCCAACAAGAGGAAAAAGACCAGGAGCAAAAGCCAAGTCTTTCTCTTATTTCGAGCAATCTGATCAAATAACATATTAGTTACCTAGTCCACTGAAATCAACCTTAGGAACAGCTTTTTCTTCTTCAGGTGTTTCAAGGAATTCAGCAGCCTTAAAGCTAAACATTTTAGCAATAACATTGCTTGGGAATGTTTCCAATTTCACATTGTAGTTACTTGTCACACTGTTATAAAGTTGACGTGAATAGGCAATTTTGTTTTCAGTGTTCGTCAACTCTTCTTGAAGCTGGCTGAAGTTTGCACTAGCCTTAAGGTCAGGGTAACTTTCAGCTACCGCAAAGATTCCAGAAACCTGGCGTGTCAATTCATCACTAGCACGCATAGCCTCTGCTGGTGAAGTCGCAGCTGCTACTTGATTACGAAGTTCTGCTACTTTTTCAAGCGTTGAACCTTCGTATTTTGCATATCCCTTAACAGTCTCAATCAAGTTAGGAAGAAGGTCATTACGACGTTTCAATTGAACATCAATTTGACTCCATGCCTCCTTAGTCTGCATACGGCTTTTAACCAAGCCGTTATAACTTGCAATAACAAAAATTACAAGAACAACGATAATGGCAATAATAATCCAAATCATATTTTTATTCCTTTCTTGTACTGAAAAAGAGTCAATTAACCTCTCTTTCAAGTATCTTTGATAGTCTCAGTATATCAAATTTTCAGATAAAAGTGGTAAAATGTGAGTCGTTTTACAAAAAAACTGGACAAGATGTCCAGCTTTTGTATTACTCTTTAGACGTGTGTCGTTTACCTTGGGCTAGGGCATCTGCTTCTGTCATTGTAACGACATTTGTTTTCTTGGTATTTTTTGGCATAGATAAAAAACACCCATTTTAATGGATGCTTCTTACCTACTATTTACCTGCTTTTTTACCTTGTTTTGTAAGGTAAACTGTAGATATACTTAGTGCTGCAGCAACTCCGACAAGAAGGAAGACCGTTGTCGTATTAGACTTACCTTTTTCTTTTGAAGTGCTAGCTTGGCTTTCAGAACTCTTGGCCACCTGTTTTGCCTCAGTTGCTTTATCAATACGAGCGACATTCTTAGGTGTGTCATCCTTCTTGCTTTCCGCCAATTCTGACAAATCACTGCTAATCTCTTTGGCAACACCTTCAGAGCTTGTAAGTGATGCCGCTTCTGAGGCTAATGTTTCAGAGGCCATAACCGCCATAACTTTACTTGCAATCATATCCACAGACTTCTCATTCAAAAGAGAATTATAGCGAATAGCTTCTGAGGCGAGCTGACTGCTTGTTACAGAGATTTTTAGGTCATTGTTATAAGCGACCTGACTATTTGGTGAGATGCTGACAACTTCAGATCTACGTGCTATTGTTGGAGATTCAGAAACTTTGACATCAACCTGACTTGTTGAACCTTTTTCAATAACTTCTGAAGAAACCTCACTTATCGGATCTTTTTGTGTGCTTTCTGAAGTTGGAGATTTCTCTGGGCTATCAGAAGTAATTGCTACGTCAACCTGACTAGTAGATGAAGCTACTGAAGTTTCCTCATTCTTTGGTGACTCAGAGGCTGGAGCGGTTGAGCTTGCCTCACTATTTGGTGTTTCTGAAACTGATGTCTCGGAGATCACTTCACTGTTAGATACTTCAGAAACTGGAGTGCTTGAACCTACCTCACTCTTTGGTGTTTCTGATGCTGAAGTTTCAGAAATTACTTCACTAGTTGATGCTTCAGAAACTGGAGTGCTTGAACCTACCTCACTCTTTGGTGTTTCTGAAACTGAAGTCTCGGAAATTACCTCACTGTTAGATACTTCGGAAACTGGGTCTGTTGAACTTTCCTCACTAGTCAATGCTTCGGAAACTGGGGCGCTTGAAGTTGCTTCACTTTTCGGTATTTCTGATGCTGAAGTTTCAGAAATTACTTCACTAGTTGAGGCTTCAGAAACTGGAGTGCTTGAACCTGCCTCACTCTTCGGTGCTTCAGAAACTGAAGTCTCGGAAATTACTTCACTGTTTGATACTTCAGAAACTGGAGTACTTGAACTTGCCTCACTATTTGGTGTTTCTGATGCTGAAGTCTCAGAAACTACTTCACTAGTTGATGCTTCAGAAACTGGAGTACTTGAACCTGCCTCACTCTTTGGTGTTTCTGAAACTGAAGACTCTGAGATCACTTCACTAGTTGAGGCTTCAGAAACTGGAGTGCTTGAACTTGCTTCACTCTTCAGTGCTTCAGAAACTGAAGTCTCGGAGACTGGATTATTGACAGGCTTTGGTTCAGGTTTTGTTGGAGAAACTGCTGAGACAGCCCCAACAATCGTCGCCTTATTGTCAATCGTATTATTAGATAAACGGATTTCTCCATTACCATTGTCACCCATCTCAAAGTTTTTGGTAATCACCGGCTCAGCCAAGGTATTCAATAGTTTATTATCATAGACATCGACATTCTTGATTGTTCCACGAACTTGTTGGAAATCAATGGCACCACGATGGAGCTTATAGAGGTCATTAGTTGTTCCTGAACGTAGAATGGTATTGTCATGAATCTTAATTCCAGAATCATTGAGGTCAAAATTGTGACCTGCAAAGACAGTGTTTACACGGATACCTGCTCCAGCAAAGACGTCCTTGATGAGGTTTCCTGAGATTTCATGCCCCTTACCACCAAAAATACCGATACCAGCCGCACGCCAGCCTGATTCAATGGTGTTGTTGAGGAATTTATTATTTTCCTCAGCTGCGGCATTTGTACCATCTGAAATACTTGACCAGATAGCTAAACCATCATCACCATTCCCACGGATATTAGAGTTTTTAACTGTTGAATTCTTGGTCCCTTGAGCAAAGTTAATACCATCAGCTAAGTTATTACGGATACGAGCATTTTCAACAACAAGACCGTCCGTATACTTCATATTCCCCGTCTGGTCGTAGTCTCCAATCCACATACCGACTTCAAAGTGCTGAACCCAGATGTCGTGAATTTTCGAATCCTTACCAAGTGTTCCCGAAATAGCCTTGTACTGTGCATCCTCGTTATAACGAGACGTCAAGTTGGAATCCATGTAAAGATTGCTCAACTCAATGCCATTACTATTATGACCGAAGACAATACCACCACCATAGCGTTTGTCACTTGTAAAGTGTAGTTGCGTATGCCAAACACCGGCACCTGAGATTTTTAGATTATCAGCTTCGATATTAACCTGTTTGTCAAAATTGAAACATCCTTCTGGAATATAGACAGATTTTCCGCTGGCTTTAGCTTCTTCCACAGCCGCAAGTAGGGCAGCAGTGTCATCACTATCATCATTGGCAGATGCACCCTTATCCAAGATACTGATACTATTTTCACCTTGGGCAACAGGCACTGGAGCCTGTTCTAGCTCAATAAAGTCAATACCGTAAGGGACATTGTCATCTTTCTTCTTAACTAGAGAAATCTTATCTCCAGATTTCAATTGGATATCCTTTAGGAGAAGACGTGTCTCATCAAAACGAAAACGTGCACTGGAACCATCAATTGCTTGATCATACTCATGGTCCCCTTTAAGGTACTGCCATGCTGAGTGAGATGACAAATCAAGATTACCAACGCTTGAACCATTGACCTGCACATCCAACTGACCTGATGCACCATCAGGTATTGTATAACGGACATTCAAAGCATTGGCTGGCTCAGTGACATTAAAAGTAACTGCCGCATCCTTTTTAGGAAGCTCAACATAAGTTTGGTTAGTCGCTTCCACAGCCGTAGATTCCATGTCCGTTGACTGTTGAATTGTAGCTCCATTTTCAACACTTGCATTTTCTGCCTCATGAGTCGTATAAGGCATTTTTGCACCGTAACCATCTGTGCTGTACTCCTTGGCTTGACCTTGGTCCTCAGTCGCATTGGTTAAGACATTTGCTGAAGTTTCTTGAGTTTGAGGGTTGCTTGCCTCAACCAATTGATCAATGGTCGGAGTCTGTTCAGCTGCTTGAACAGTTGTTACCTGAGGCTGAACTGGAGCAATATTAGCAGGCTGTGACGCTTGCACAGTCTCAACTGATGCTGGTTCGGAAGTCGCCACTTGTGCCCTTGAGGCTGTTTGAGGTGTCTGTGCCTGATTTGAGGCATCAGTCAAATCACCAATCGATTGTGCCTCATCAGCCTGAGCTGCTTGCCCATTGGCAAGAGCCATAAAGCCAATCAAAGCTGATGCTGCCCCAATGGAATATTTACGGATGCTGTACTTTGGTTTCGTTTTTCTTTCTTTAAACAAGTCTATTCTCCTGATACTTTTTTTCACAATCTCTCTATCTTAGGACCAAGCCGTCCTTTGAAAGAAAATAAAGATTCCCTCATATTAAATATTGTTAATAATGCTGTTGTTTTTCTTATTAAAAACAAACCAAAGTAAATTATAAGGGATGAAAAAGTAAAAAAAAAGGCTAGGCTATCCATTTTAACAAGGCCTTAACAAAATTGTCATATTAGAAAGTTCAGTCATTCACGTCTAAATTATAGTCTAAAAATGTCGCACAAAAAGGTGATTTCTTTCACGTGTAAGAAAGAAAAGACTCTAAATTTCCATAAAGGCTTATTTAGCAAGAGTTATCGGCCAAAACTATCAAAATGTTTTAAATCTGTTTTCTCAGATTTCTGTCAAACGTTTGACAGTCTTTTTTAATTTTCCGCTTCAAAGTATTATTTTCCGAATGTTTTAGTATTACAAATGTTAAACACCCAAAAATAAAAAAAGAGACAATAATCTGTCTCTGATTTTTCAAAAAAATAACTAACCTAACTAGATTTTACGATAACATTGCCTCTAGTTCTTCAAGCGACAGACCAGTCACATCTGATACCACTTCTAGAGATAAGCCTTTTGAGAGCATCTTACGAATCAACTCTAAACGCTCCTCATGACGACCTCGTTCCAAACCTTCTTCACGCGCTTCATCAATTGCTGTCTCCATAGTCATGTCATAATTTTCTTGAATACGTATGCGTTCATCAATCATCGCCTTTTCCTCCTATCGGTTGGCTCTTACGATAACAAACCATCTAATTCTTCAAGCGATAGACCAGTCACATCTGAGACAACTTCTAGAGATAGGCCTTTTGACAGCATCTTACGAATCATTTCTAGTTGTCCCTCATAACGACCTCGCTCTAGTCCCTGCTCTAACCCTTTCTCTATGCCTTCTTCACGCGCTTCATCAATTGCTGTTTCCATGGTCATGTCATAATTTTCTTGAATACGTATGCGTTCATCAATCATCGCCTTTTCCTCCTGTGTCCAGCTGGATGAATCCAGTAATGAATCGGCATGCGTGACCGCTCGGCTAGGTGCCTTAGAAAATGGGAGATTTCCAAAGAACTCTAGCCACTGCCGCCCTTCATCCCTGATATGCTTATCTTTATTATACTTATCCAACTCTAAAAAGGCAATCTGAAGAAGGTTCTGCTGTTTCCCATCCTTATAGAAAGAATGCAGAGGCTTGCCCGTCCGACTATTGGCCATCCAATAAGTATTAATCGGGGACTCCTCATCTGGCAACAAGGTCTTCTCCAAGATAGCAATACCATAGACCGGCTCCATCTGCTCATACATCTTATGCGTCTGCCCTTGTTGGCGTAATTGTTGCACATTTTCTACCAGCTGGTTAGCCAAATAATAATGAAAACGATTGAGAAAATAATGCTGCTTACGCACCTGAATCTCAATGATAACCTCGGTTCCATCATTCAACTTGGCTCGAACATCCACCGAGGTTGAAAAGAGCTCATCCTCATCAAAGTCCTTCTTGTGAAGCTGTGTTCCCTCCAAAATCTGAGCATCCACAACATCTAAATCCAAAATATCTCGAATAAATGCCACCGTCACCTCAGGCAGGCTAAAAATCTTCTTAGCCATAATATCCAAGGTCGGTGAGACATGCTTGTGTCTTTTTTCCATCTACTTCTCCTTAAGAAAAAATAGAGGGTTGGCCCCTCTACTTCTATTATTCGGAAAAAGTAAATGAAAGCTTGCAACTAGCCCTTAAATGCTTCCACAAAAGCCTTGAGTTCTTCGTCTGCTTCTGGTGTCGTTCCATGAAGTTGGCCAAGCATGTCAAGAAGGGACGCTGTCTGACTTTCAATCGTCGCATTGGTCTGATTAATCTTAGCCACAATCTCTGTCAAGGGCTCTACTTCCTCTTCCTCAAAGGTATCCACATAACGAGGAATATTAAGGTTGTAGTCATTTTCCACAATCTCTTCAAAGCTAGCCAGATGAGCGAACTTGTCCATATCCTCACGACTCTTATAAGCATCAAGAATCTTCTCAATATGGGCATCTGTCATGATGTTCTGATTTTTCCCCTTATCAAACTCCTTAGAGGCATCGATAAAGTAAACATCACGATTGGTGCGGTTCTTTTTGAGAATGATAACCGTCGTCGGAATACTGGTGTTAAAGAAGATATTAGCCGGCAGACCAATAACCGTATCAATGGCACCTTCTTCTAACAAAGCCTTACGAATAGTCCCTTCAGCATTACCACGGAAGAGCACCCCATGAGGTAGGACGATAGCCATAACACCATTGTCTTGTTTCAAGTGATAGTAACCATGCAAGAGGAAGGCAAAATCGGCCTTAGACTTAGGTGCCAGTTTCCCAAATGGTGAGAATCGAGGATCATCCATGAACCCTGAGCTAGCAGACCACTTGGCCGAATAAGGTGGGTTCATGAGAACACCGTCAAAGTTAGTCGGCTCTTGAGTTGGCCAATCCTCATCCAAGGTATCAGCGTTATGTAAAAACTGGTTTTCAATCGGCACACCATGCAGGATCATGTTCATACGTGCCAGGTTATAAGTTGAGGTATTTAACTCTTGACCAAAGTAAACCACTGTCTGTGGTTGGCGTGAATAGCGTTTGGCATTAAGCAAGAGCGAGCCTGACCCCATTGTGGCATCGTAAAGGGTAAAGCCTTGCTTGTCCTCACGACCTAAAAAGGCAATCTGGGTCATAAGCTTGGCTACAGGTTGCGGTGTATAGAACTCACCAGCTTTCTTACCCGAATCCGTCGCAAACTGACCAATTAAGTACTCGTAAGCATCACCAAGCATGTCACCAGCATGACCTGCCACATCTAAGACAGCCAACTCTTTCATCACAGCCGCAACCGTCTGGTTTTGCTTTTGAGGAGTCGCCCCAAGTTTCTTAGAGTAGAGGTCGATATCTTCAAAAAGATTTTCGTAAAGCTCGTCACTCTGCTCAATATCACGGAAGCCCTGAGCCAAGTCCTCTAGCTGGAAGCTTCCATCATTCACTTGCTCTACTAAGGCCGTAAAGGTCAAGTCAGGATGAATGGCATAACTCATCTCATCAGTAATAACTGCCAAGAGGTCCTCGTGAGTCTCCTCATCCTCATAGTATTTACGATAGACCGCCAGTGCCTCTTCCAAGCTTTCTGTCTCTTCCTCCATGGTCTCTGCCACGAAAAAGAGCATCTTGTCCGACAAATACTTGTAAAAGACCATGCCCAAGAGATAAGACTTGTAGTCGTTGGCATCCATCTTAGAGCGGAGCACATCCGCTGAGTTCCACAGGGCTTGATAAAGCGACTGGGAGGTTTGTGTTGTTTCTGACATAATGTTTCTTTCTTTGTATTTTTGAATGTTATCCTATTCGTTCTAATAGCCAATCACGTTTGTTTCCACTTCTTTGATGACCTCATCTGAAATCTCAGAAATAGGAAGTTGGTAAATAGTATTTTGATGTGGGTTGAAAATGCCTAGATTTTCAATGGTTTGAAACTCTGGATGAATCGAACGCCTACCCATGAGATAGTAAATCAGTAGCTGCAAGGTATGGTCCTTATTAGGCTTGCTGGCGGTGACTTTAAAGTCCCAAAGGGTATCTTTAGTCAGGAAATCCCCATCACCAGTCGTTATGGTAGCCGTATAAGCCCCCTCCATGGTAAAACCATCCGCAGTCACAGGATCAAAGGCCTTGAAAAAGCTCAAACTACGCTCAACCATGATACGAATATTAGCAATAGTAGCCTGATTTGGCACAATCCCCTCCACTGGACGATAAGCCAGAGGACCAGCACGAAAGGCACTATCAAAACCTGCCAACTGACAAGCCTTAGTAATCGACAAATCGTCTATCCCCTTAACATCATCCAGAAGACCAAAAGCCTTAGCCTCCAGCCTCATGGCACGAGCACCAAGCAAGGAAATCTCAAAGGCCTCCTCAACAGCTGTCCCATCCATGAAACGACTAAGATAGTCCACAGCAGTCCCAACCAAACTAGCCGCAATAGACTCCTCAGGATTAAGACCCTGATCATCATCAAGCGTCGTCACAGTAAAAGTCTTGACCGGAAGATAACCACCACGAGGCTGTTTAATCTGTTTGATACGTTGTGTTACTGATACCATGTTGGTCTCCTACTTTTGCTTAAATTCTATTGCTTTCATCTACTATCACTGTAAAACTGAAACTTTCGTTGCTAATCAGTCAAGTAAATAAATAGTCTTTATTCACCTTTTTAGATAAACATATCTTGCAAGAGTTTCTTTTTCAGCGTCTCAAGCTGAGTAATTTTCTCTTGATAAGAAGTGATAAGCTGGTCAAGATTTGAGAAATATGAGCCGATAGCTTGTTGTTCTCGAAATGCTGGGCATAAAAAATCATATTTTTTAAAGTCAACAGTCGTAAAACTCGCCTGATTTACTGCAGGTTTAGTAATAGATTTTATATAATTTTGATAACTTTGTACAAAAGTCATTAAATATATAAAATAAGGATAATAATCTTCTTTTACGGTTAATTTCAATATATTTGTTGTATATATCATCTCCCTATCTGGTTCCCTTAGCACAATTGCAGCAGTCCCCATTTTTGCCTCACTGTTTATAAAATTAACCAATATATCATTCTCTTTTACAAAATAATTTGCTGTATTAGCTCCTTTAGGATCTTCCTTAAACCAGTATTTTATATCTCTATCCAAATTTAAAATTCCGTCACTAATATTGTTAGCTCTAATAACTGGAAGACCAATATCGTCATTTGATAATTCTCGCGACAAGCCACTTTTTAACTCAGATAATACATCACCTAATTTTATAATTCTCCACTCACCTTCAAAACCATCTAAACGAATTTCAGGAACTGCTTTTCCAGCTTTAGGGAACATCTTAGAGAGCATGGCTGCCTTGAGAGATTGGTAGTTGGCAAGATTGTCCTTGTAGCTAGCCAGAAGGTCGTCGAGAGTACGGAAAAGGAATCCGATGGCAGATTGTTCATCTATAGATGGAAAAGATATTTTAAATTTTTCTACATCATTTTTTGTAATGTTAGGATCTTTTCTACTACTCGCTGCAACATTTCTCCAACTTTCCTTTTTAAAATTTAAAAAATTTAGTAGAAAATTTGGATTAATTTCATTGACTGGCATCAAAGCTACTAGGGCTTGATTAATCGTAGCAGGATAAGCTAGTAAGCCTGTTCTTCCAATTTGATTAAATCCACCGTACATTGCTATCAATACAGACTTTTCAGGTAAAACTTTTAATTTTGTTGCTCCATATACTGAGATCTTTTCTTCATTAGAACATATTATAGAATTATTTAAATCTGTTGTTTTTATCCATGGAATTTCTCCATTTTGATAATTCCTATTATCAGATCGTGACGGAGTGTTTCCGGAATAAACTTCGTATAATTCTCCTAATTTAGATTTAGTCCAAATATTTTCAAATTCATTGAATCTTATTTTAGGTTTATTCATTTTCCTATCACTCTCTCATGTTTAATTTCACTTCAGAAATCAAAATTCCATTTTCTTTATTTTCATTCATTTTATCAATTATCATTGGGTCAAAAAAAATCGAACACTGTTTTAAATCTACACTATAATAATCTTTATATTTTTCTTCTAGAAGGTCACAAATTATGCCACTTACACCACAGTTAAGCATGGCTATACGCGTCTCATCTGTAGTTCCGAATTTAATTTTATTATACAGATTGACAGAAATGAGGTTCAGCTTAAAAAGTACATCTATAAATTTCATAATTTCATTATCAATAAAATCGTACTCTTCCTTCAATCTAACAATTGCTAAGTTTACTCTTTCTAGATGATTTTTTTGGTTTAAGTCAGTCCAAAGCTTTCTGAAACCTCCACCACGTGTCTTATCTCCCCATTTTCCAACAAAAACACTTTCCTTTTCCTTAATAGACAAATTATCCCAATAATTTAGGACATCAGTTACCATAGCTGTCATTTTTTTTGACCTCATCCTCCAACTAATCAACATAATGTAAAATGCTTGAGCTTTATGAGATTTTAATCGTCTTAGATTCTCCTCATTGCTATTTTCATCAATTCTTTTGAAAAATAGAAAATCTAGTACTTTGAAAACGCTATCTATGTTTTCAGCTATTGATACATTAGACATTTGTGATTGAATTTCCATTTCCATGGTAAAAATATTAAAAATAGTTACATTGTTTTGATATAAAAGTTTCCCTACTTTTGTTTTAGCTATATTTACAGTTTCTTGAATTTCAAGATTATCGTCTGAAATATTTGCTAATAATTCTTCTGCTTTAACCTTCTCATCGTCTGAAGATGAAGTATAAGTTAATAAAGGATTTTCTGGATAATCTTGGGAACTATTTTCATCCTGTATCAGTAACTTTCTACCCTTAATAAATTGTTCAAAATTCATATTAATCGGAGCATACTTACCTTTTATAATATGTATTTCTGGCAATAAATAGTCAAGATTGCCTGTCTTTTGGTTGAATATTTCACTAAATCTACAAATTCGTCCAATTAAATTTTTAAATCCTGATGGGGTTAAATAACTATTTCCTCTTTTAGGATTTAAAATAAACATTCGAGTCGCAGGTAAATTAACACCCTCAAGTAATGTAGAATTCGCTACTAAATATTTAATTTCATCTATCTTAGAATATAACTCCTCAATATAAAAACGGATTGACTCTGGCATAGACCCATGATGGTATACCACACCTTTACGAATACACTCTATCAATTTATAATCTTTATGAATAAATTCTTGTAGGTCGTTGAGAATTTTTTTAATAAATGGCTTATCAATTGGTTTTAGATTATTTGATAATTCAATTGCAAAACGTTCAATATCTACAGGTTTATTTAAATAAATAATATTCTTCCTATCTGCTTCATTAATAACTACCTGATAATCATTTGTTATGCTTTGATTTTGAATTTGAATGAATTTATGACTCTTCGGAGAAAATTGATCCAATAGTTCTTTTGTATTTCTATTTAAATCATGGAAGTAAAACATTTCTGATTTTACTTGTTCAGTTACTTTGTACCACTCATTAAAATTATCATCCAAATACTTAATTTCCAAACTCTTTCTATCAATCAAGAATGGAGTTAAATATTTATATGCTGATTCTGGATTTCTCTTTTTGTTAATTATTAATACTGATGTTAAGAGTACACTCCTAGAATCGTCAGATGTATATCTATCTAATAAATTATGTGCCTCATCAACTATTACGAAATCAAAAAATAATTCTCGATTTTCTTGAAGTAGTTTAAGCAATCTCTCTTGCGTTAATACAGCTAAAATATGTAAATCAATATCTGAATACATATCTGGCTGAGTTACTATTTTTCTATATCCAAATTGGTTAATGATTCTTTTCTTAGTCTGAGTTAATAATGATTTAGTAGGTGTAATAATACAAATATTTTTGTCTTGAAATTTTTCAACAAAAGATAAAATTAACTCTGTTTTACCATATGAGGTTGGTGCAACAATGATTTGTGATTTATTAAGATTTAGGTTCACAGATTTAGTTAGTTCAAGTTGTCCAATTGTTCTATATACATTATTAGAAATATATAACTTGCTTTCTAAATTATTGAAAAACGTATATGAATTACCGTATTGTTCATCATATTCAAGAACATCACTAATAAAATGGGAAATAGGTATTAAACCTTTATTCAAACTTACTTCATACAATGGTTTATAATCATATGTATATTTGCTATATAAAATGAACAACCTGTATCCTAACTTTATTAATTCTTCATCATCTAAACATACAAAATAAAGAGCTAAAGATAAAATTTTCTCTAAATCTGACTCATCTACTATCTCTTGTTTTAAAAACTTATAATACAAATCAGGAAAACCAGTATTATATAGTTTTTTTAAAGTAAGTAAATTTACCTTTTGAGACCGCTTTTCTTCTTCCATTAGTTATCCTCTTTAAAAACATCAATCTACTTAAATATATTATTATTTTTTTATACGTTTCTTTCTGAATTGCAATTATTTTTATTTGGCTATAGACTTTTTTTCCTAGAAACTTATTGTAAATATCTTCAACATCACTACTGGAAATCTGCGAAATTTTCAAAGATGAAAAAACTATACCCGCAAAAACCACATTCTTGTCTTTGCTTTCATGAGTATTACTTGATTTTTCAAGCAAATCTATAACAATTTGTTTTTCATCACTTTTTTTTACGGAAGAACGAACAGATCTAATTGCATTTAACCATAATTGTGAGTTTTTCATATTTAATCGACTATTCAGATCTCGTTGAGCAGCATTCAGACGTTCGCGAATTTTTTTAGTAGCATCCTGTTGAACACTGGGAACCCCTGCTTTGGATTCAATTATCCATACAACTTCATCAGTATCATGTGCAATAATATCAAATCCCTTCTTCACATTTCTTTCTTCCATGTTAAAAAAAGGAGAAATAATTTCTAAATCAGTATATTCTCTGATTAAAAGATTTAAAAGAAACTCACCAATAGCTCCTATTTTTTGATTTTGACCATTAGGTAATCTATAGTTTAGAAATTCTTCTAATGATTCCTCAGTTGAGAAATGTACACTTTTTGATTCGAGAGCATATTCTCCGTGACAGATTACTCTAAATTCACTCTCGATTCTTTCTTTTAATTCCTTGGTAAAAGAAAGAACTTCTAAAATTTGAATATTCTTATTAACAAATCGCTCATTTATTCCAGAAATCATCTTTCCTCCTCTACCTCCCAACTCTCAGTGGTTCAACAACCTCTTCAATGAGTTTGGTATAGGCTTCTTTGATGTGTTTTTTGTAGCTGAGCGGGTTGAGGGCATCAGCTGTTTCTGCTTTGTAGTCTTTGTAGCGTTGGCTCTTGGTGAGCTGGCTTTCTCCTGATTGCTTCTTCGCACCCTTACGATAGTGTTGGACATAGTAACGAAGTTCATCCAGTCCGACATACCACTCTCTGGCAAAGCGTTTGAGATGGTCGTCGATAATGGCTTCAATCATAGTGTCCAAGACGCCAGTGATAGATTGTCCTTGGTAATCTTTAGGATTGGCTTGGACTTCTTTCCACAGATTTCGGATGATTTCGGCTAGTTTAGGATTTGTCCTTTCTAGGCTCTGGATATAGTTATCCACAGTTTCGATATCCTTGTCACTGAGGGCCTGTGGACTATCCTCTTCCTGCTGAATCATACTTTGAATCAGGGTCAGGATGTAAGCATAGTTAATCTCATCGACTTGGACGGATTCCAGTTCGTAGTGGATATCAAAGAGATTATCATCACCATCGTCTTCAGCTCGGCTTTTGAGCTCTGCTAGGATATTTTGATAGATTCCTAGATAGGTTTCGAGCTTTTCATCTGATAGGCCTGTCTCCGCATAGATAGCCGCTTCATCGTATTCGTTATAGACACGGATAGATGCCAGATACTTGTCAAAGGTTTGGTAAGCCTTGGCAATGCGACGGAGTTGTGGGCTAGTAGCCTGCTCAATCGTGATGACATAGTTTTCCACATCTTCCACTTTTGCTTGAAAGTCTATCCAGGCTTGGATAAAGTTTGCTTTTTCTTCTACCCAGTCTGGAGCAGTGACATCATTTTCACCACCGTTTGAGTAGAGCTTAAGGGCGTTATCCACAGCCTCTTTAAAGGCCTCTGGTCTTTGGAAGGTGATGATATGGCCATAACGCTTTTTACTGTCAAAGATGCGGTTGGTGCGGCTAAAGGCTTGAATCAAATCCTGTGGACGCATGGGCTTACGGTCGATAAAGAGAGTGGATAGACATGGGGCATCAAAACCGGTCAAAAGACGGTCAACGACGATGACCAAATCCAACTGCTCATTGCGAGGAATGTATTTATCTAACTTTCTAGCTAAACGATTATTGATATCCGTGTTAAAGCCACGCAAATCAGCCATGTTAAAATGGGTACCGAACTCCTGATTGTAGTCGTCCATGACCTGTTTCATGTGGTCTTGGTAGTCGATAGACTCTTCTTCATTTTCCGACACTGAGTAAGTGACCGTCATCTTTGGAAAGTCAAGTAGCACGCGCTTAGCTCGCTCTGACACCTTGACACGTTCCTGTCCTGCCTTGATACTCTTGAGCAGATTGTAATAAGCCTGAGCTTGTGGAATGGACTTAACCGTTAAGATAGCCTCGTAGGTCTTGCCCACACCATTTGGAAAGCCCAACTGTTGATAACTTTTGTTTAGGATAGCATCCAAGACTTCTAGCATGTGTTCTTTATCTTCATAGACAGAGTCAGGAAGATCTTTTTCAGGAATCGGCGAAATAATAGTATTTCGATAATCCACCTTGAATCCCAGAACTGCTCCGTCATGGATGGCTTCTTTGACCGTATACTCGTGTAGGCGTTCGCCATATTGTTGGTGGGTGGTTTGTGCCAAATCGCCTAATTGCTTTCGTTTATTTTCCTTGAAAATTGGTGTGCCTGTAAAGCCATACCAGAGCGAATTGTGGAAAAATCCCTTGATATCTTTTTGAGTCTGAGGTGTGACCGCACGGTGACATTCATCCACAACGAAAGCTACACGGAGGTCCTTGATTTTCTCCGAATCCTTTTGGTATTTACCTTCTTGGAACTTGCGCATCATGGTAGTGATTTTCTGGATAGTCGTCACAATCACACGCTTATCATTTCCAGCCAAACGCTTAACCAAATCATGGGTATTGTCCGTTTCATCAATATCTATGACATCATTAGCGGCGTAGGAAAGGAAGGAAGACGTCGTTTGCTGGTCAAGGTCCCTACGGTCCACAACGAAAATCGTCTTCTGAATAGCTGGAATCTGCAAGAGGTTGCGAGCTACCTTGTAGGAGGTTAGAGTCTTACCAGAACCTGTGGTATGCCAGATATAGCCTGATTCCTGACGACGAGAAGCATCCTGGACAGACTCGATGGCATGGATTTGATAAGGACGTAAGAGGATGAGAGCTTTTTTACTATCATCAATAACGGAGTACTGCATCACCATCTGATGGGCACGTGGAATAGACAGGACCTCATGGGCAAAGTCCATGAGACTGGTCATGGGTTTATTATCTTTATCCACCCAAGATGTCAAGAATTGTTTATTGAGTTTATCCTCTCGTGCAGCTGCGATATAACGTGTATCCACCTTATTAGTCACAACAAACATCTGAAGGGCAGAATAGATGCCACGTAACTTTCCTTCACGGTCATACTTTTTGATTTGATGAAAGGCATCCAAAAAGGCCACACGAGGACTCTTGAGCTCGATGTGGATAAGAGGAAGGCCATTAATCATCAGAGTTGTATCTAATCGACGGTCCTGATCTTTTGGATAAGCCTTGTCACGTTCTACTTGATTGACTACTTCGTAACTGGATTTTCCAGCAGCAATATTATCACGCCAGATGACAGAGAGACGGATAGTCCCAAGGCTAGCATCTTCACGCTGTACCTCGACTTTAGCAATACCATTTTCACCAGCCAGCCACTTAGCAGCTTCATAATAGTTAATGAAGTTAAACTGGTTCTTGATTTGGCGCTTCTCCTGCTCGGTCAAGGGATGGTCAGCTAGTAGAGCAACGTTATTTTGCGCTAACTTCTCAAAAAAGTTGTCCCATAATTGATCTTCATTTTTTAAGTCTGGGCGATAGGTCCACTGGCTCTCACCAGAGGTTAATTGCTCGATTAATTGACGTTCTATCTCAAGTTCTGGAGTAACTGCTGGCATGGCTTATCCTTTCAACATTGTCGTAATCCCTTACATTATAGCATTTTCAGAGTTTCTTTCATAGTTTTGGGAAAATTCAAACAAAAAAACACGGCCCGAAGGTCATGCTTTTATCTTCTATTTACTCCCCCCTATGAATCGTAAACCCTGTGGCTTGTTGGTTAGCCATGATGGTCATGTCTGAAACCTGGACGCGTCGTGGTTGCTTGGTAACGTAGAGGACAGCATCCGCAATATCTTGGGCTTGGAGGGCTTCCAAACCTTGATAAACCTTAGCTGCCTTGTCCTTGTCACCGTGAAAGCGAACTTGAGAAAAATCCGTCTCAACGATACCGGGCTGAATGGTTGTCACCTTGATATCTGTGGCAATGGTATCAATACGCAAACCATCGCTGAAAGTTTTCACTGCGGCCTTTGTAGCTGAATACACAGCTGCACCTGCATAGGCATAGATGCCCGCCGTAGAGCCCATATTGATGATATGGCCCTCATTGGCAGCTACCATGCTTGGTAGAATCTGACGTGTCACCATCATCAAGCCCTTGACATTGGTGTCAATCATGGTCAGCAGATCCCACTCTTCATAATCTTGATAGGCTGTTAGGCCTAGCGCCAGGCCTGCATTATTGACTAAAACATGGACTTGCCCCACACTTTTGAGAATGGCTTGGCAAACATCCTTGACCATGTCCATATCGGTAACATCCAGTGCAAAAGTCCAAACTTTTTGGTCTGGATAGGTTGCTTGGAGCTCTTCTTTCAAGGCTTGAAGACGCTCCACACGGCGACCTGTTAGGATGAGATTTTCTCCCTCTTTAGCAAAGGCACGCGCCGTTGCTTCGCCAATTCCTGATGTTGCTCCTGTAATAAGTACGTTTTTAGGCATGATATCCTCCACTCCTATAGTCCAGCTGCCCCTAATCGTTATTTGTCAATTCACCCAACTTCTTGATAAAATCAGGAAGTTCAAGCTTGGGCAGGGTAGATTTTTTATTTCCTGACTTCCAAAATATCCAGAGTAACTGGTTGAAACCGTCTTGCAAGACCTTCTTTTGTTTGTCCGAGAGATTGCCAAATTCTTGCAGCATCTGACCTATCTGTGGCAAGGCTTGGATGCCAATATCATCGAGGCTTTCAATACCTGAATCAAGGATGGTATCAAAAACCAAATCGCAAACTTGCTTGAGTTCTTGATTTGGCAAGGTCTCAATCCATTCTTGGAAGGTTTCTTCCAAACGTTGACTCAACTCTGTTGGCTGGTCCTCATAAACAAAATCATTTGCCACTAAATCAACCTCCCAAGTCAAGGCGTTATGTTGAGCAAATCCAATGCCTTCTGCTGCGACTAGCTGGGCAGGCCTATCCCAATAGAGCATAACCCCCACAACAGAATCTTGAGGTCTAATAACTGTCATCCTGGCTTTTAACTCTTGGTAAGAAGGCTTCTCTAAGAGGGACTTCATCAAGCCTGGGGAATCTAGGAGCAAAAGCTCTGCTATTTGCTCACGTAGAGCAGTCGAGCCTTGGACAGCTGCATAGAGGGCAAGATTACCACCCTTGGAATGTCCAGAAACAGCGATATAGCCACTGAGTTTTGGCAAGTGCTCAGACAGAAAGGCAATAGCTGAGCGATGGGCTGGAATTTCCCTACTGTAGGTCAGCTGAAAATCCTCCTTCCAGCCAATAACACTATCATCTGTCCCACGAAAAACAATCTGCTGGTAGTCCAGTTCAGGCAGGCTAAAAATCATGGCTGCAAACTGCTTTTCGACTTCCTTGTCCAAGACACTACAGTAGTCACTTAGATTAAGTCCAGCGAAACGCTTCGACCTGACCATGGCTTCAGCCAAATCTACCCGTTCCTTAGTCACCATGAAGGTATACTCAGGATTTAGCTCTTTACCCTCGGCATAGTCATGTAAATTGATGGTTTTCTGTAAATCACTTGCTGTGAGGCATTTTTCATAAGTCAGGTAGCCAATTTCATTGATACAAACCTTATCCAAGATATTGAGAGGCTCTTGATCAAAGGTAAGTTCCTTTACCTTTTCAAGATAATCGATTAGATTGGACATAGTAATCTCCTTGAAGTCTTTCTTACTTTGATTTTACTAGAATTTTCAATAAATTGTTAGTGAAAAATGTGATATCATAAGAGAGATTATTTATTAGGAAAAGGAAGCTTATGACTATTTCACGATTTTACCGTATCTTACTAGCTCTTTGTGGACTGGTAGGAGTCTCTATCCAAATCCATGACGATGGTTGGGGCATGTTGCTCTACTACACCGTTTTGTCCAATATCCTCGTCTTTTCCAGTTTGATTTTCTTTATCATCTATGACTTCAAAAAAGGGGATGCGACGACTAACACAAAACTCTTGCGTTACAAGGGGGGCGTAACCATGGCCATCCTCATCACTGGAGTCATCTATCACATCCTCTTGGCTCCTATTACAGAACCTGAGAAATTCTGGACCCTCCGCAATTTCTTGGTTCACTATATTGTCCCTTGGGGATTGGTGCTTGATACCCTCATTTTCGATGCTAAGAAAGCCTACCGTCTCCGTGAACCAATTTACTGGTCAGTGGTCCCTCTGTCTTACTTTGCCTTTGCCCTTCTAAATGGCTTGGTTCTAAAACTCCCAATCCCAGGTGCCAAAGATACCCCCTTCGCCTACTTCTTTATCAATGTCAATAAATTTGGTTGGAACAAGGTCTTGGTAAATGTCCTAGTCATCAGTGCCGGGTACATTGCTGTTGGCTATCTCTTATACCTCTTGAAAAAATTTATCGGTCGTAAACCAGCATAAAACACAAACTGAGCTCCCAAACGGAACTCAGTTTTTTCTATTGCAATAAACCCAATTTCTCAAAAGCCTTGTAGAGGCCATCAGCTTCAACATCGTCTGTTACAAAGTCTGCCATAGCCAAGATTTCTGGCCCACCATTTCCCATGGCAACCCCAACCTCACAGTATTCCAACATAGGAATATCAATCTTGGCATCGCCAAAAGCAATGGTCTCCGAATGCTCAGCCCCCAAATGTTCCAAAAGGACATCGATGGCATGGGCCTTGTTAATATCCTTAACACCTAGATCACCAAACAAGGCTGTTTCACCTCGACCTCCCCAAGTATGGGCTTCAAGCTGTGGAAAAGCTTCTTTTGAATCTAGATGGTCCTGATAGGATTCTAAAACGAAACTGACCTTGTTTAGGTCATCACGGTAGAGTTTCCCACCATACTGAAGGCCATGAAGAAAATCTTCTGGTTCCTTACCAGCGACAGACTCTTCTGACTGCCCCTTTTGAATAGCGTAAGTCTTAAGTGTCTCACGTGCCCGCTCCCGAAAATCCGGACTAGCAAAGAGACCATTATTGCTCTCAAGATAAAAAGCTAGATGGCGTTCTGTTAGCCAATCCACAATCTTAGCAGCGTCTTCCTTGGAAATCAGCTGATGCATGAGGACTTGGCCATGATGCTCTACATAAGAGCCATTACCACCAATCATCCCATCCAAGCCAATTTCCCATAATTCTGGTTGCATTTCTGCCTTGCTACGACCAGTACAAACATAGACCAGATGGTCATTTTTACGGGCCTGACGAATAGCCTTGATTGCTGATTCTGGAATACGGTTATGATAATCCACCAAGGTCCCATCAACATCTAGAAAAATAAGTTTTGACATGTTTTCACCTCGAGTCTTCTTTTACTTTATTATACCCTGATAATGCTACAACAGATACTACTATCCTTAGACAAACTGATACTATCCTACGATAGTATTGTCTCCAATCCAATGCATTGCCATTTTGCATGAAAGAAGCTATGATGAAAGTATGAATGATTTAAAAACACTACTGGATCACCTGCCCTATAAATTAGCAGCCTATGATGCCCAAGGAAACTTTCTCTATGACAATGGTGGCGCTGACGGTAGTTTCTTCCCCCGTGAGTCTGAAAATCTGCCTGATTGGATCATGTCTGAAGTGCTAGCCTCTCCTACCAAAGAAAGAAGTTATCAGATTCCAACAGACAGTTTTGATCAAGTCCTCATCCAAACCTACCAAGCTGCTATAGACAAAGATGGAAATGTCTTGGGATTTTGGGAGACCATCTATGATTTGAAGCAGCCTCTCAAAACCTATCTAGATAACTCTGCTCAAGCTCTTGTAGCCTGGTCGGATGCCACTAGTGGCGCTAGTTTCAAGGAGGAAACTGACTTTTAAGCTAAATTTTTTGCTTTAATAAATGAAAAATTCACTTAATTCAAGACTAGCTCAAAACACCCTTATTCATAAAATGTGCCTAAGTCAGCACTACAAAGGCTTTTTGGAAATCAGTCACTTTAATATCTCTCACAGAATTTATAAACACTCTATTTTGCATTTTTGCACTATTTAAGGTAAAATGGGAGTAATGAGAAAAAGAATAAAACCGATCGTTGTTTACGTGGTTCTAGCTCTTTTAGGATTAGCATTAGTTATTGCAAATATTCACAATACGTCCAAACAGCAGGCGCATCTACAAAACGTGAAATCTGCTCTTCCTTATGCTACTACACCAAAAACAACAACCAGTAGTACATCTAGCAGTTCCGACGAGGAGCTGATACTCAATCCCATTATCGACCTTTCGGGGTGGCAACTACCTCAGGATATCGATTACGATGTCTTGTCAAATCATATTTCTGGTGCTATTATCCGCGTCTTCGGTGGATCACAGATTAGTAAGGATAGCAATGCCGCTAGTTCGAATGGGGTCGACAAATCTTTTAAAACACATATCAAAGAACTCAAAAAACGTGACGTTCCAGTTGCCGTCTATTCCTACGCTCAAGGTACTTCTGTTAAAGAGATGAAGGAAGAAGCTCGTATTTTCTACAAAAATGCTTCTCCATACAAACCTACTTATTACTGGATCGACGTTGAAGAAGAAACCATGTCCAACATGGAGCAAGGTGTCCAAGCCTTTCTCGCTGAGCTCAAACGTCTAGGAGCTGAAAACGTTGGTCTCTATATTGGTGCTTATTTCATGCTTGAGCAAGAAGTTTCAACTAAAAACTTTGATGCTGTTTGGATTCCAGCCTACGGTACCGATTCTGGTTATTATGAGGCTCTACCAAATACTGAAATCGACTATGACCTTCACCAGTATACGTCACAAGGAAGCCTGCCTGGTTTCGATAATATCCTAGATCTTAACCAAATCAATCCTGAGAAAAACAAACGTAAAACCTTTGAAAAACTCTTTGGTAAGATTAAGCAAAAACCAACTAAAAATAAGAAGACTACTTCGACAAGTTCATCTAGTAGTCAGTAAAAACCAGTGCCTTAGACACTGGTTTTCTTCTTGTCAAATTGGCTTAGGCGTGCTCGGATGAATGTGTTATAATGGATGGTAGAAATGTATAACTTTAAAAGGAGATATGACAATGGCTAAGAAAGGCAAAGTCAAGAAGACCTTGGTTGACCAAATTCTTGATAAAGCTAATATTGACCATGATAGCTTATCCTTCAATGGTTTAGAAGGGGAGCTTCCAGAAGATGTGGCGCGTGAGAGCATTTATAAAACCCTCGCCCTTAAGGGAGATAAGACAGGACCAGTCATCGGCATCGTCCCTATCACCGAACACCTGTCTGAAAAGAAATTAGCTAAAATTTCAGGGAACAAGAAAGTTCAAATGATTCCACAAAAGGATCTCCAAAAAACAACTGGCTATGTTCACGGAGCTAACAACCCAGTGGGAATTCGCCAAAAGCACAATTTCCCTATTTATATCGATCAAACTGCCCAAGAAGCTGGCTTCCTTATTGTCTCAGCGGGGGAAATTGGGCGTTCTATCCGTATCAATAGTCAAGATCTTGCTGATTTTGTTAATGCTGAATTTGCTGATATTAAGGAGTAATCATGAAACTGTATTTTGTACGTCACGGTAAAACCGAGTGGAACTTGGAAGGCCGACTTCAAGGCGCCAAGGGAGACTCGCCTTTGCTTAAAGAATCTATCGAACAAGTACGTGAGTTAGGTCACTATCTCAGTGACACACATTTTGACTTGATCTTCTCAAGTGACCTACCACGTGCTAAAAAAACTACTGAACTCATCATGGAGTCTCAAAAGCCTAAAGCTAAAGTTACCTACACTAAAGCTCTGCGTGAATGGCAACTTGGTAAACTGGAAGGGCAAAAAATTGCACTCGTTCAGGCCATCTATCCAAAAGAAATGAATGCTTTCCGTCATAACCTAGCCAACTTCCGTGCTAATGACTTCCAAGCTGAGTCTGTCTACCAGACAACCAAACGTGTGGCCGAATTTATTAAAACACTTAAAGATAGTGATGCTAAAAATGTCCTCATCGTCGGTCACGGAGCTAACTTAACGGCTTCTATCCGTACCCTCCTTGGTTTTGAACCTGGTCTTCTTCGTAAGGCAGGCGGTCTTGACAATGCTTCTGTCACTATTCTCGAAACCAATGATTTCGAGCACTTCACTCTTAAATGTTGGAATGATACGTCCTATATGGATGAACAAAACAAGATCAGCTAAATCAGCGACTGACTTCATAAGACAAGCGATCCTGAACAAGGGTCGCTTTTTAGCAGTCAAAAAGCCCTTAAATCTATTACTTTAAGAGCTTCACTTCCATTATTTCCACTTCGGTTCATCTGGCAAACGATTTAATTCGACACCAAAGTCTCGGGCCAAGTCCTCTAGTTCATTTTCAAAATCGTCTAGTTCCTGTGAGACAAGATCATACTGTCCTTCAGACAATAAACGCTTAAAACGGAGACCACGACTCAAGATAAATTCCACGTCTATTTTGGCAGTTCTATGGACATGTTCCCAATAGTTGTTAGCAAACCCTCTTTGCTTTTCCTCAGCATTAAGGTGGTCTACTAATGCATAATAGGAATCCCAAGCAACGCCCTTCATCTGCTCTGCATCTCTAATACCTTCGAAGAGATCGTCACGTTTGGCTTCGAGTGCTTCTACCTCTTTTCTCAAAGCATCACGTTCAGCACTTAGTGCTTCAATATCATGTTTTAAGTTGTTGATTTCTACCATTTTCAAACTCCTTATCTCACGTTCTAGACAATAAAACGGCCATACGAGGCCGCTCTATTATCTTCCATATTTCATACGAAGGATTTTTTCCTGGTTCGCATTCAAACGAAGAAGGATAACCACTTTATCAATACTCATATTGCTCTCAAGAAGACGTTCAGCCGCCATCATAAGACCATTATTGATACCTAGTTGAAGGACTGGATTTTCATTATCATTGATATCAAAGATATATTTATTATTTGGAAGGTCGAAAAGGACTTTTACCGCTCCAAAGAGTTGCTCAAAATTGTCGATTTCCAAGTCGAAGACTGGCTTAGTACCTGGTTTGAGGCTACGTCCACGGTGGTTAAACCACATAGAATGCCAGCCACCATTGAAGGCACCCATGACATCATTGTCATAAGAATCTCCAACGTAGAGCGTCGTCGATGGATTCATATCAAATTGCTCAGCTGCGAGGTTGAAGATTTCCTTCTCAGGCTTTTGGAAACCTGTCGCCTGACTGACGATGACACGCTTAGGGTCCACATAATCATAAAGTCCCAACTTCTTGACCTTCTTAAGTTGATGCTCTGTTGGTCCATTGGTAATAATACCCATAGGAACATTTTTTTCCTTGAGGAAATCAAGGGTCATGCGCATCTCATCAAGCATGGTGATATTCTCCAACTCATGCTCGTAAACCTCTTGGAAATGGTTACCCGTTTCTTCATCAATTTCACGGTAGCCAAACTCCAAAAGGGTCTCTTTACAGCGCCAAAAACGGAAATACTCAGTTGTCCACTCACCAGCCATTACACGTGGAAAACCAACATCAGAATAGTGGCGGAAACGAATGTAGGCTTGATTCATGTGGCTCATATCAAAGTCAGGGAAACATTTTTCCATGGCAATACGATAAGGTGCCTGTTGGTCATAAATAGTATCGTCAACGTCAAAAACAATAGAAGTAATCATCTGTCCGTTCTTTCTTATATCATTCTCTTGTCAGAGACTTAAATAAATTAGGAAACTAACAACTAAACTACTACATGAGTCAGCTCTTAATTTAATCTTCAGTCTTGCAAAAGTAAGCTTTTAGTCAACTGTCTAGGGCAATCTTACTCGTCTGTTTTTTTAACTAAGATGCAATTGCCCAAACAGTCTTATTATACCGTTTTTACCCTTTCTTTTCAATTTTCGACCCCACTTAAGGAAAGATTATTCGTGTTTTGAAGATAGAAAAAGGTTTGGAACATTTTGTCCCAAACCTAATGCATCTTGTCATATTCAGATACTTATTTAATTTCTTTGAAGGTCATTTTTTGTTTGACTTCACCTTGACCACCTTTGGCAATCTGGTAATAGAAATCTTTTGATGTGAAGTGGTCACCATAAGCAAAGACCTTGTTGTACTGCCATTGTGACAATTGATCGTCCTCTTTTTTACCAAGAGTCAATGTTGTTTTTGTCACACTGTATTCCCACTTAGCTGTTTGGTCATTATAGGCCTTGTCAAAATCAGTCTGACTCTTAGCAGCATTAACCACTGTCGTACGATCCTGACTCACAAGCGCCTTGTTCCCACCTTCTTGGAAGGCTACATACATGACACGATTATTGACCTCACCGTTTAGAGTACTTGAGTATTGGTAAACCTTACCAGGTACAACACTATCTAAATGGTGTGTTCCCCAGTAATAGAAAGCACCAAATCCAGCTCCCGTAACCAAGAGACAAGCAAGAACAACACTAATAATGATATTTCTCTTTGACATGTCTTGCCCCTCTCTATTCGTCACCAGTTAGGTCAGAGAAAGTTGCCTCTGAGTCTGTTTCAGTGTGGCTTGAAGAACTTGATGATGAGCGTTCAAGGCTTGATGAGCTTGAACTCATGCGTGTTTCTGTTTGAGAATCATCACTTGATGACGCCTTAGATTCTGAAGATTTCTCAGTGCTTGATGATGAACTTTCTTTTTCCTTGTAAACATCAACGTTGAAAGCCCACTTATCACCCTTATAACTTACTTGAATTTGGGCATATTTTGACTTGATAAGATCTGACATTTTACTATCTCTGTTAAGGGCGTCGTAAATCTTTTGAGCGAGGGCTTTGGCATTGGCTTCAGTTTTGGCACCATCTTTAGGTCCATCTACAATGTCTTGAGCCTTAGGTGTTTCACCTTGAAGGTAAAGGGCTTTGCTTTCAGTGTCCTTCTTAGCAGTAGCATTTACACCAGTCTTATCATCTGCATGTAAGAAGAAAGTCCATGCAGGACTACCTGAGTGGTTTTGTTGATATACTTGTTTGAATTCACTTTGAACCTTGTCTTGGAAAGCATCATCAGTCAATTCTTTTTCCTTAGAACTTTCTGTACTTGCTTTGCTTTCACTACTGCTTGCTGTTGAGCTTGATGCAGAAGATGATGATGATCCACTTGTTGAACTTGATGAAGCACCTTTAGATTCAGATGATGAAGAAGAGTCCTTGCCATCTTTAGAATCTTTAGTATCTTTGTCTTTATCGTTATTATTGTTTGTCGTGTTATTTGAGAATGAAACGCTATTGTCAGAATTATCTGGAGCGTAAATCACTGTATTCTTAGAATGGTCATCAGAGACAAAAGTGCTGTTATTGATAATCACTCGGTTGTTATCACCGTAGTAGTTGTTGATAACAATCTTAGAATGTGCACAACGGTAACCATTACCAGTCACATGGTAACCTGCTGGGACATCACCATCACGTTTCAAGATGAGGATATCACCTGCAAAGATAAGATCAATATTCTGAATATTGTTATCGTAGGCTAATTTTTCAATAGAAATCCCAGTCGCTTGAGAGATTCCCCACAAGGTATCTCCCCATTGAATCACGTATTGTTGACCATCCAACTGCTGTGGATTGATATTCTGAGTTGTCAAATTATTTGTAATTTGTTCAGGTGTGCTGGCAATCCAGTTTGTAATATCAGCAGCGTGAGCACTCGTTTGATTTTGATAAAAGCTATCTGCTAACACAGATACCGTAGGCATCCCAATAGGTGCTAGTAAAGCGCCAAGCATCACGGCTTTACTAACATAATTTTTCTTTTTCATCGTATTTCCTCCTTATATCATACGAAACTTACTTTGCTATTGTACACCCTTTTTATTATATTTGTCAATAAATTCTATAACTTTCTAATCAAAGGTTAATGCTAGTTTACAATTTGTACTAAAAATAGACAAATCCTAGCTTTATTTATCTGACATTTAATCATTTGTCCTATCTTTAGAAGGTGATTTATGATACAATAATTACGACTATTTTATGGAGGACTAACATGTCAAATCAACACATGGAAGAATTGAACGATCAACAGATTGTCCGTCGTGAAAAAATGGCGGCTTTGGCTGAACAAGGAATCGATCCTTTTGGTAAGCGATTCGAACGCACAGCTACATCTGGTCAATTAAAAGAAAAATACGCTGACAAAACAAAAGAAGAATTGCACGAAATCAACGAAACTGCTACTATCGCAGGGCGTTTGATGACTAAACGTGGTAAAGGTAAAGTTGGCTTCGCCCACATCCAAGACCGCGATGGTCAAATCCAAATCTACGTGCGTAAAGATGCTGTCGGTGAAGAAAACTACGAAATCTTCAAGAAAGCTGACCTTGGTGACTTCCTCGGTGTCGAAGGTGAAGTTATGCGAACAGATATGGGAGAACTTTCTATCAAGGCTACTCATATCACACACTTGTCTAAAGCCCTTCGTCCATTGCCTGAGAAATTCCACGGACTTTCAGACGTTGAAACAATCTACCGTAAACGTTACCTCGATTTGATTTCTAACCGTGAAAGCTTTGACCGCTTTGTCACACGTTCAAAAATCATTTCTGAAATCCGTCGTTACCTTGATGCTCAAGGTTTCCTTGAAGTAGAAACACCTGTCCTTCACAATGAAGCTGGTGGTGCTGCTGCTAAACCTTTCATCACTCACCACAATGCACAAAACATCGACATGGTGCTTCGTATCGCAACTGAGCTCCACCTCAAACGTCTCATCGTTGGTGGTATGGAACGCGTTTACGAAATCGGACGTATCTTCCGTAACGAAGGTATGGATGCCACTCACAACCCTGAGTTCACATCTATCGAAGTTTACCAAGCTTACGCTGACTTCCATGATATCATGAACTTGACTGAAGGTATCATCCAACACGCTGCTAAAGCTGTTAAAGGTGACGGACCTATCAACTACCAAGGAACTGAAATCAAGATTAACGAACCATTCAAACGCATCCACATGGTTGACGCTATCAAGGAAATCACTGGCGTTGACTTCTGGCAAGACATGACTCTGGATGAAGCCAAAGCTATCGCTGCTGAAAAGAATGTTCCAGTTGAAAAACACTACACTGAAGTTGGTCACATCATCAACGCCTTCTTCGAAGAATTCGTTGAAGAAACATTGATTCAACCAACATTCGTTTACGGTCACCCAGTTGCTGTGTCTCCATTGGCTAAGAAAAACCCAGAAGACCCACGCTTCACTGACCGTTTCGAACTCTTCATCATGACTAAAGAGTACGGAAATGCCTTCACCGAATTGAACGACCCAATCGATCAATTGTCACGTTTCGAAGCACAAGCTGCTGCTAAAGAACTCGGTGATGACGAAGCAACAGGCATCGACTATGACTACGTTGAAGCCCTTGAATACGGTATGCCACCAACAGGTGGACTCGGAATCGGTATCGACCGTCTCTGCATGCTCCTCACTGATACAACAACTATCCGTGATGTCTTGTTGTTCCCAACGATGAAATAATAATCATATCCCATTATTCAAATAATGGGATATTTTTATATGAGGTATAAACATGTTTAGAAAAATGAAGTCCCTTTTTAAGAAAAAATCAACTGTAGTTGAACAGCCTGAGCCAAAGAGAGAAGAAAGTAAATTAGACTTTCCCATAGACCGCACAGATTATTTTTTCGATCATGCACTTGTATTCTATTGTGAAGAAAATGATATTACTTCAGAAAAACTAAGCAAATCAGATATGCTAGAGATTAGCAAAAGAGCTGCCTTTCATCTCAGTGTCTTCGTAGCCTGGCTAGCAAAACATGATTTTCTGAATCCCCAAAGTGATAGCTTTAACCTTGAAGATGCACAAAAACTCAAGAATGAAACGATTATGGGTTCAGACTATCTCTTTAAACATCTTGATGAAAAACTCTATTCATCTGATATTAGTGACACACTCCTCCCCTTCATCTCTGATTTTTATGAAGATTACATGGATTTCTGTTATACAGTCTTGGTTGATGATGTTGCTAGAACTGAATTTGATTGGAAAATCTATCACTTGGTTGAAGAGGATATCGATGAGATGTTTGCTAGTTACAAAGAATAATTAGTATAAATAGAAAAAAATTCTCTCGTAATTACCACGAAACCTTTTTCTATATTTTGCCCTTGGAGCCCTTACTCAAGTGTCCAAAACTCACATCACCGTTAGCATAGTGGTTAGTAAGCAAATAAACTAGTTGATTCGTCTGGATAATAATAAAGAATGTTGGTAAATCAACATTCTTTTATTGTTCTATCTAAGATTTTTCGTCTATTTATATACCAAAAAGATATCACTAAAATCTGATTTGTATTGTTAGTGTAAATTTTTGTTCTCCAGCTTCTTCAGTTACAATACCTGCACCAGTTCGCTTACTTGATGGACTATCAAATTTAGTACTTCTATAAAGATACTCCCTTAATTTATTTCGGTCATATATATGGTAACACAAAACCTCGCCATCATCTTTTACTACAATATAACCGCCATTAGCATCTTCAAGGCCATTCCACCTAGTATTTGGTTCCATGCCTAATGCAACTGCAACCAACAAATCTTTAACTTTGTGGGAGATAATTTCCCCATCTTCTCCATACTTATCACAATATAAATCAACTACATCAGGGATTGCTTTCCCCTTTACAAAGTAAGAATTCAAAAATAGATATCCCAAAAATTCTGGCATTCTAGAATCAATCATTTTCAGATTTCTTGAGAAAGTTTCATTTAACATTTTTTCAAAGTCCAAAGAAATACTCTTATCTTTGATAAATTGTACTCTATCTTTAATTTTAGTTCTTCCAGCAATCTGATTTACTATCTCTAAATCATCCTTGGATAGATTTTTCGACAAGCTATACTGAACCCTTGTAGCCCCACTTGCGTTCAATAACGTTGGCTTACTACCAACATATGATTTTATCGAAAAACCTATTCTAGGCTCTGCACCTGTAAACTCATCATGAATCTTAAAAATAACATCTTTTTTGCTATCGCTACTAGCTTTTATTTTAGTTAGTTTAATTCTTGATAAAAATGGCTCAATCTCAGGAATTACAAACGTTCCTGCTCCATTTTTTACTGCCTCTAAAACTACGTTCGAAAAATACTCAAACTCATTAACAGGAATTTGTAAACACTCTGAATCGTTTTCTAATAGAATAATCTCATTTGACGACTGACTACGCTTAAATTCTTTTAAAATACCATCTTCATTTTTGATCGCACTTAATATGACATAAAAGAGTTTTTCTACTTTTTCCAAATTTTCATCGGCAGCATAAATTTTACCATCAGATAAAGCCTTAAGAAACACAAAAAGTTCAGCCCACTCACCTTTATTGACTTTATTAGGCATAACTTACTCCAACTTTTTTATCTTGTTGTGCCATTTGATACTCTTCTTTCATTGCATTAGCTACTTCTCTTATCATCGGAACCGCTACTGAGTTCCCCATCTGACGATACATTTGTGTTCGACTTACAGGAATAATAAAGTCATCTGGAAATCCCATCAATCTTTTACATTCTAATTCCGAAAAAAGTCTTAACCCTGTATCTCCACCTTTAACAAAAGTCCCCGTGAGTCGCTGTATTTTATGATAGGAAGCTACTAATGTTTTTACTTGGATAGTAGAATTTGAATCTACAACTTGAGGTTTACCATCATTTTTCTTAAAAAGGTACGATTGCTGTAAATGTTCAGAAATACTATATCCCTTAGGATTATTTTCTAGTATTGACGAAACAGGAACTCTATTTTCGGTATTCCCTTGAGGAAATGCAAATGTTGAAACGTTCAAATCTGGATGGAAACCTACTATTACAACTCTTTTTCTAACTTGTGCTAAACCAAAATTTTGAGCGTCTAAAACGTCAAAGAAAACTGAATAGCCTAGTTCCTCTAAATTATCCAAAATAATTTTAAATGTTTCTCCATTCTGAATAGTCAAAAGACCAGGTACATTTTCTAGCAAAAACATTTTAGGCATATGATATTTTAAAATTCTAAGGACGTCAAAAAACAAAGTTCCTTGAGTTTCATGGCCAAATCCTTCTCGTTTGCCTATATTAGAAAATGGTTGACAAGGAAAACCTGCTAGCAATACATCATGACGAGGAATATCCCTTTCATCAATTTTGGTAATATCACCGAAGGGAATATCACCGTAGTTAGCTTCATATGTTTTCACAGAAAATTTGTCCCACTCAGATGAAAACACACACTTTGTATTCTTATCTTCGAATCCTTTTCGTATTCCTCCAACACCAGCGAATAAGTCTATAAAGGTTAAACTGTCTACATTATCTTTATGATTATTCATTTGAATTGCTTCATAACCTTCTTCAATCAGATATTGACATTTGCTTGAAAAACTATCATAACCGTCAATCTCCAATTCTTGAATCTTATTGAATAGGTGTGGGCTAACGTGAATAGATTTTGCTATTTTTTTCTTATCTGGACTAACACGATTTCGTCCAGCATTTTCTCTAGCTCCGCCTCTCATGAAATACCTCAACTTTCTATATAGGGATTATATCACTTTATTTTTGAATTATCGAATTCTTTTTTCATTTTTTATACCGTAAAAGAAAACAAGCATAAGAGTTAGCAATTACTTTTTTTCGTCCTATTTACTAAAGTAATTATCATACTTGTCTTATCATATTTTTATAGATATGGTGATATCAAAAACTATTTTCTTTTTATCAATCCATCTATACTCAGAATCTATTGCTAACATTTAAGTGTTTTCAAAGAATTCGTCTAGTAATATTTTGGGTGATAACTTAATAGAATCTCCAATTTCTATTCATGCTCGCACTTCACAACTCATCAATGATTACAGGATCAATACCCTTTATATTGATGTTAACAATACTCTCAGCATACATATTTACCTATACTCTAACTCTATCACGAATATTATTGAAAATAATCCTATCATTTCATCTAAATTTTCTTCATTCAACCTGTTTAGCTTTCCCAAAATAGGAAGATCTTCAAAAAGCCTTATTTAAAAGGCTTTTTACATTTTCTCCCTCATCTATGAAATCATCTACTCTTATAGTTTAATATAAAAAGGCACTCCTGAAAAGTCGTCTATGACATCAATGTCAGATAAGTCAATACCTTTCAAAACCTTGCACATCTTCCTCATAGTGTTATAATAAAATTGTCGGTCTGTCTAGAAATAATGCAACTTTTAGGCAGATATGACTTAGAAAGAGGTGTTTATGACATCTTCAAAAAAGGTTTCCCTTTCTGAGGTTAACCAATCAATAGATACACCAAATAATAATCGTTTTTGGCAAAATCTTAAGGCTTTCTTGGGACCTGGGGCTCTCGTGGCCGTGGGTTACATGGATCCAGGAAACTGGATTACCAGTGTCGTCGGTGGGGCGACCTACAAGTATAGTCTTCTTTTTGTCATCTTAATTTCATCTTTAATCGCTATGCAGTTGCAACAAATGGCTGGAAAGTTAGGGATTGTGACTCAAATGGACCTGGCCCAAGCGACGGCCTACCACTCGCCCAAATGGCTACGATACACGCTTTGGGTGATTCTGGAGCTTGCCTTAATGGCGACAGATTTGGCTGAGGTGCTTGGTTCTGCCATCGCACTTAACCTGCTCTTTGGTATTCCAATTATGGTTGCCATTCTGGTGACAGTCCTTGATGTCTTCCTACTCCTACTCATCATGAAGCTGGGATTCAAGAAAATCGAGGCTATTGTTTCAACCTTGATTTTGACCATCTTGGTTATCTTTGTCTATCTGGTAGCCTTGTCTGAGCCTAGTATTACGGGAATCCTCGAGGGTTATCTCCCTACGCCAGCGCTCTTTGAGCCACATGCTACTGGGCACACCAACCAGTTGACTTTGGCACTTGGGATTGTGGGTGCAACCGTTATGCCACATAACCTCTACTTGCACTCATCCTTGTCACAGACTCGTAAGGTTGACTATTCAGATGGTAAAGACGTGACCAAGGCTGTCCGTTTCATGACTTGGGACTCCAATATTCAGTTGACTTTGGCCTTTGTGGTTAACTCCCTCCTCTTGATTTTGGGAGCAGCTCTCTTCTTTGGTCACGCTTCTGATATTTCAGCCTTCTCACAAATGTACAATGCTCTTCAGGACTCTAAGATTGCTGGTGCGGTAGCTAGTTCGACACTTTCGACTCTCTTTGCCTTGGCCCTCTTGGCTAGTGGTCAAAACTCTACCATTACTGGTACCCTAACTGGTCAAATTGTCATGGAAGGCTTCCTCCACATGAGGTTACCACAGTGGGTAATTCGTTTGTTCACACGTCTCTTCGCCTTGCTACCTGTTATCATTGTAGCCATTCTCTACGGCGATCAAGAAAAGATACTGGATCAACTCTTGGTTTATTCACAAGTATTCCTCTCAATTGCCTTGCCATTCTCTATCTTCCCTTTGATTTACTACACTTCTAAGAAATCACTCATGGGAAAACACGTCAATGCCAAGTGGAATACCTTCCTTGGTTATGCCATCGCTATTGTCCTAACCATTCTCAATCTCAAACTTATCTTTGATACGTTTTAAACAAAAAAATAAGGCCAGCGCCATGCTGACCTTGTTTTAGTTTTTGAAGGCGTCAACGAGAACTTGGAATTCTTCGTTGCTGAGGGTAATCCCCTTGCCCATCCTGGTATGGTCTGGACTCCATGTACGGATGTCATATTTAGCCGGTGCGCCATTAAAGCTCACACGATTGAGTTCCTTAGTCCAACCCTTGTCATTCTCAGACAAGACCAAGAGTTTTTCTTCAATTTCAAATGAAAATTCTGCCATTTGCTTACCCCCACTAGCTTTATTCGTTTTTTTCTGTGAAAATTGTCTGTTTTAGAATGAAGTTATCCACAAAAATTCACCTTTCATGCTATAATTATTTTATCAAGAAACGAGGGAAATGACCATGATAAACTTTTTAGAAGCCGTAAAGCATCAGCTTCATCAGTTTGTGGAAATAGGTCACAGCAAACCTGTCCACCTAATGCAGAATCAACTTATTAACGATATCTATCATGCTATTGATCATAATCAAATGGTCATGCTGACATCCAATCAGAAGACCTATAAGGGCTACATCAACCATTATGACAGGGAGCGACAAGCCATCTTTATCGAGCAGGATAAGATCATCAGCATGATTGAACTTGATGAAATCAAACGTCTAAAAATCATATCACAACGAGGTTAAGTTTATCAGTTAACCTCTTTTTATTATTAGGTTGACTATTTTGAAACCACTTGCTATAATAAGTTAACTATTTATTTACGAAAGGTTAACTAAAAATGACACAAAATCGTACATTGTCGCTTATTCTTCCAGCTTTTGGCGCTGCCATCATTGCTGCACTGGCTCAAATTGTTATTCCTATCGGTGCAGTTCCCATTACTCTGCAAACTTTTGCTGTCGGACTTGTTGCTGCTATCCTTAAGCCAAGAGAGGCGACACTTGCTGCTACCCTCTACCTGATTCTAGGCGCCATTGGTCTACCAGTTTTTGCAGGTGGAGGCGGTGGGCTCCAATCCTTCTTTGGACCTTCAGCTGGCTATTTGTTGGCTTATCCATTTTTTGCCTTTATCACTTCAAAACTGACGCATGCTGAGACTCCTATTTGGAAAATCTTTGTGGCTTTTGTTTTGGGTGATGCAATTGTATTTGTCGGTGGTATCCTCAGCCTTCACTTTCTTGGAAAGATGGGTTGGTCTGCGGCTGTGGCTGTTGGCTTGACACCTTTTATTATTCCTGACCTCTTAAAAGGACTCATCGTCGCTTTGGTAACTAAGCCAGTCTTAAAAGCTCTTAAAAATCAAAGCTACTTTAACTAAAAAAAGATTGAAGACTTTGTTCGTGTGAACAGAATCTTCAATCTTTTTATTTTTCAAAATAAATGTCATAGTGCTTTGAACAAGCTGGGTTGAAAGCACTGTGACAATGAGAACATACTAGAGCCTGCTGATATTCCTCAATTGTCATCTCATGCCTACAAACGCCACAGATAAGGACCTTGTCCTGCTTCAATTGACAAGGATAAGCTCGATAGCTATGATCCTCCAAGCTATCATGACACTGATAACAGGCATAATACTTCTGGCACTCAAAGCATTTTAGGGCCACAATATCTAGTGGGGAATGATAGTGCTGACATCTACTCTGATCATCTACCAGGAGCCCATTGATTTGACTTGTCATTAGGCACGAACAGTTTTGCTTGAACCATCTTTTTGGTAGAGGTTAATTAAACCTTCTTTAGTTGAACGAATCATGTCACCAGGTTTAACTTCTTGTGGCACGGTAATCGTAAGAAGTTCCATTGGGTTTGGTGCACGGTCAATCTTGTTACCATTAGCATCGTGAAGGTCTTTGATATCACACTCGAAATGACGGAAGCCTGGTCCGTAGAATTCAACGTGGTCACCTTCGAGGATAACGTTACGTTGACGAATCGTAGCTGTCATAGTTGCTGGATCAAAGTCTACGACTTCACCAACGAATTTGTATTGTGGAATCTTACGACGAGCACCAAAGAGTTGTTCGTTTTCTGTTGGTGTCTTGTAGTAGAAACCTGTTGCCAATTCACGTTGGGCAACTTTCCAGAGTTCGTTAATCAAATCATCTTTGATGGCATAAAAGGCTTCTGCACTTTCCATGTAAGCGTCACAAGCAGCCTTGTAACAGTTAGCAACTGTTGAGACATAGTGGACAGATTTCATACGACCTTCGATTTTAAGGCTATCAACGCCATTATCGATAAGGTCAGGGATATTTTCAATCATACACATGTCAACGGCTGACATAGAGTATTCTTCAGGAACTTCACCTTTGATACTCTTACGTTCTTGGCCGAATGGCATGTCGTAAAGGTCATATTTCCAACGACAAGACTGTGAACAACCACCACGGTTGGCATCACGGTCTGACATGTGGTTAGAAAGGGTACAGCGACCTGAGTATGAGATACACATAGCGCCATGGACAAAGGCCTCAATTTCAAGATCCGTACGCTTACGGATTTCAGCCAACTCTTCCATGGTAACCTCACGTGCCAAAACGACACGGGTCAAACCATACTCTTTCCAAAAATGGAAGGTTTCAACGTTTGTCGCAGATGCTTGTGTAGACAAGTGGATGTTAAGTCCTGGTGCGTAGGTTGAACAGATTTCAATCAAGGCTGGGTCAGATACGATAACAGCATCGAGTCCCATGTCACGCAATTCACGGAACCACTCACCAGCACCTTTTTCATTTCCTTCATGGGTAACCATGTTTGAAGCAACGTGCACATCAACACCACGAGCGTGAGCATATTCGATACCTTCTCGAAGCTCATCCATGGTAAAGTTTCCGGCACGGCTACGCAAACCATAGGCTTGTCCACCAACGAAAACAGCATCTGCGCCGTAATTTACAGCGACTTTCAATTTTTCCAAAGTTCCAGCAGGTACAAGTACCTCTGGGCGTTTTTTAGTTGTAGTCATAATTTCTCCAATTTGCAAGATTGTCGATTTTAAGTTTTGAACAACTCCTTCGTTCCCTGAAAATGGAAAACTCTCAAACGAAGGAGGAAGTATTTTTATTTTACACGGTCAGGTTCATAGTCGTAGAAACCTGTGTCCAAACCACGGTTGGCTGGGTGTAATTTATGAATAGCCTCATCAAAGAGGAAGGCTTGGTCTTGTGAAAATTCGCCAGCCTCGATGAGGTCACGAGCCTTCACAAAATACTCAGTGATTTTTACAAAGTTTTCACCTGGGCAATAAACGCCGTCCAACTTCCAGTGGTCAAAACCATGTTCAACGAGTTCTGAAAGTTTAGTCATCATATCCAAGTCATTGTTGGCAAAGATATGTGTCCCGTGCATATCTTCATAAACTGAGTAGTGAGAATCTGGATCTCCTGGCTCAGAAAGGAAGAGGTCACGTTCTTTGGTAACAGCTTCATCCGTTTTGATAAAGTTGTAATAGTTTTGAAGAAGTGGACGTTTTGAGTGGTGAATGATACTTGCACCATAAACCAAAACCTCAGCTGGAATCTGAAGATTTTCAGCCATGATGAATAGTTCCGCAGATGGAATCTCACGAGCCAAAACCGCTTCAGATGCTCCTGCCTGTTTGCCCCAGAAATTAATCTGACGGCTAGAGGTTACCATAGTTGAAGCATCATAAATCATTTTGAAGGGACGTTTGTCACGGTTACAGATGTAGAAAACTCCTGCATCACCAACCGTGATATAATCTGCCTTGATTTCTTCAAGAAAATCAAGATAGTCTGGAAGAGCATCCATCATACCTTGGTGCATGAGGGCATTAACGGCAACAGTCAATTCCTTGCCTGACTCATGTACCAGCTCTGCAATCTTTCGCATTTCTGCGAATGAAAAAGGCTTAGGCAAACGAAGGCCAAAGGCTTTTTCGCCGATATAAATACGATCTACGCCAAGTTCTAGGAGCTCACGTGCTTGCTCGTAGCTCTCAGCAGTCGCTGTAATTACAATTTTTTCCATAACTCACATTATAGCACAAATGATTTGATTTTTTTAGAATTTTTAGGTTCAAAACTATGTATCTCAATATTTTAAATTAGTTTTTAAATACTATAATTTTCACAAAAATCAAAAAAAACTTTGCAATATAAATTTTTTATGGTATTATTAATGAGATTCTAAATAGTGAAATACTGACTAAGTATTTTAACCTACACGAAAAAGTGATTTAGATATTTTATATAGAAAGGAGGCAGACATGGCTGACAACTTACACCGTCAATTTGATCACATCGAAGATTTCGAGACTGAGCGTCTTCAAACGACGAATTACCAAGATTATCAAACTTTAAATAGTAATAGTATTAAGCTACAAGATATGATTTTCTTTGGACGTATCTCAAGCTTCTGTGTTTCAACAGTCCTAGTTGCCTTCCTTTTCTTGGTAGCACAGGTGGCTACCTTCTGGGCCTTCTTCTGGGCAATTACCATCAGCGTCATTGGTCAGATAGGCATTTATGTCCTAATCGAGTATTATAAAGCACAAAAACGTTGACTGTTTGGTCAACGTTTTTTTCGTACTAAAAAAAGCCTCATGGGCTTTCTTTTTATTTTGCTTCTGCTGCTTCTTCAGAGATATCTTTGATATCAATGACGATATCATCAACGATAGCTTTTGTTTCTGCTTCAACATCTGCTTGCTCAGGAGTTACTTGAGCAGTTTTCTCTTTGATAAGTTCAAAGCTCTCTTTTGCAAAGTCAGCAACTTGAGCTGTTTTTTCTTGGACAGCTTTTGTCAAATCATCCGCAGTGATGTCGCCATTTTCAAATTTTGTTTTATAGTCTTGGAAAGTATCGACTGCCAAATCTTTGTAGTCGTTAGCTTTTTCCACCACTTGATTTTGATAAGCTTTAGGATCTTCTTTGAATGAAGCGATTTCTTCATCAATACGTGCTTTAACAGCTTTACCTTTTTCAGTTGTAAAGAAGTATGCTGCTGCAGCTCCAGAAGCTGCACCAATGATTAGGGTATTTAAAAATTTACTCATGAAAAGATCTCCTTATTTTTTCTTGTCTTTTTTACCAAAAAGTTTTGAGGCAACCTTACCGATAGCAAAGGCTGAACCTGCCTTACCGACACTTGCTCCTGCTGCACTTGCTTTAGCACCGAGGTAACGAGCTTCAGTATTCAAGTCAGAAACACTTTCTGAAAGCTCAGCTACTGCTACAAAGAGAGGATCGATTGTTTGAACTTTTTCATTAACATCTTCAACCAAGACGTTTGCCTTAGCCAAGATTTCATTTGTTTGATGAAGGGTTACATTAATGTCTGTACGAAGCACAGCAACTGTTTCTTCAACTTCTTTGACCACATGACGTGTACGAAGTAGGGTAGGGATCAATGCAATGAGGAACGCAGCAAGTGCGATTGCGATAATAAGAAATGCAATTTCTGCCATAGTTTAAGACTCCTTTGATCTTTTTAAAAGGTCGCTACAAGAAAACTGAAGTAAACTCTCCAGTTTCCAGTGACCTTTGTTATGATAATTTTCATTATATTATAACAAAGTCTGAGCTATATGACTAGTTTTTCATTTTATAATCTGCCTCTGGACGTTGTTTTCGCAAATATAGTAAGATAGCACCCAAGATGATAATGGCGATGCTGACCCATTGAGAAACACGCAAGCCAACAAACATGAGGCTATCGGTACGCATGCCTTCAATGACAAAACGTCCAAGACCATACCAGATAAGGTAAAATGAGGTCACATCTCCTTGACGTAGTTTCTTATTAAAGCGTCTTAGTCCTAGGATAGTGATAAATCCGACTAAGTTCCAGAGACTTTCATAAAGAAAGGTCGGTACACGATAACTCCCATCAATGAACATCTGCTGGCGAATAAATTCAGGGACATAATTCAGATGACTAACTGCTCTTCCGTAAGCCTCTTGGTTAACAAAGTTTCCCCAGCGACCGATACTCTGAGCAATCATAACGCCAGGTGCCGCGATATCTAGAAAATCCAAGACAGCAATGGCATGACGTTTCGAAAACCAATAGAGGACAGCTGCACCAGCAATCAAGCCACCATAAATGGCAATTCCGCCATTCCAAATCGCAAAAATTTCTGAAGGATTCTGACTGTAGTAAGACCACTGGAAGATCACATAGTAGAGCCTTGCACCAACAATGGCTATAGGAAAGGCAAGAAGAATAAAATCTAGGATGTTTTCAGGGTCAATTCCCTTTTCGGGAGCCCAACGCTGAGCCAGATAAACGGCTAGTAAAAGACCAGATACGATACAGATGGCATACCAATGAATACTAATGGGGCCAAGCCTTAGAGCAATAGGATCAATAGTAGCTAACATTAGTCTTCACCATTCTTACTAATGAGGTTGGTCAAACGTTCCTCAAAGGTTTTGGTTGCATCAAATCCCATTTGCTTAGCACGGTAGTTCATAGCTGCAGCCTCGATAACAACTGATACGTTACGTCCTGTCTTAACAGGAATACGGACACGTGGAATCTTAACGCCTTGCAATTCGATTTCTTCGTTTCCGTTTCCAAGACGATCAAAGATCTTACCGTCTTCAAAATTTTCAAGATAAATGGCCAACTGAACCTGAGAGGAATTACGGACAGCACTAGCTCCGTAGAGACTCATGACATCAATGATACCAACCCCACGAATTTCAAGAAGATGGCGGAGGATTTCCGCGGGCTCACCCCAGAGAGTCTCCTCATCCTTAGCATAAACATCCACACGGTCGTCAGCGACAAGACGGTGACCACGTTTCACCAACTCAAGCCCTGTCTCACTCTTACCGATGCCAGAGTCTCCTTGAATAAGAACTCCCATCCCGTAGATATCTACCAAAACACCATGGACACTAGTTCGTTCAGCTAATTGCGAGTTAAGATACCAAGACATGTCACCTGAAAGCGACGATGTGCCGTTTCGTCCTTGAAGAACTGCTACACCATTTTCCTTAGCAGCTCGAAGCATCTCTTCCGGAATCTCAAGACCACGCGCCACGATAACAGCTGGAGTTTCCGCTTTAAACATATTCGCAAAAACAGAATAACGGTTATTTTCAGTCATGGTTTTAAGGTAGGACCACTCCTTCATCCCAACCAACTGCAGTCGTTCCGGTGAATAATAGTCAAAATAACCTGTCATTTCTAAACCAGGACGAGAGATATCAGCAGTTGTTATCGGTTTTGCCAAAAGCTCCTTATTCCCATAGACAACCTTGAGTTTAAGCCTGTCAACCAACATTTTAACGGTTACTGTCATGTTATTTCCTCCGATTATTTACTAGTTTTATTGTATCATAAAAAGGTTTTCAATGCGGTTCTCAAAACAAAAAAGACCTGTGACAAGCACCAGGGCCAATCACAGGTCATATTAACAGTTACTTACCAGTTCCACTCGTCTTCTACAGGTTCAGCGTTTTTACGTTTGCGTCCATCCTTGAGTTTGATTTCGGGATAAATATCTTCTTTGTAAGGAAGGAGAAAGGCTAAAACCAAGTATAGAAAAATTCCAAACTGCGTTGAAACCATGAGAATAATAGCCAAGATACGAGCTAGAGCTAGGTCCCAGCCAAACTTATCTGCCAAACCTGCAACAACACCGGCGACGAGTCTATTTTTTCGTGTCTTATAAAAACGATTTGACATGGTCTTCTTCTCCCATCATTTCTTTGATTTAATTATATGATTTTTTTAAACTAAAAAAATCAGCCCTAGGACTGATTTAGAAAAATGAGCTTTCCTCGACACAAACCGCAGCCAAATTTCCGTGTATTGACACGGCGTTTGCGACGGTAAATACGACCACAGGATTGGCATTGATAGAGGTAGTAGTTCTCCTCTTGACCTTGCATCTTTGGAGCGTATCTAAGGCCATCGACCTTAGCTAGTAAGTCCTTGAAATCTCTATCCGCATGCTTGTAGCCCTTGCCCTGAAAATAGAGGTGATAATGACAGAGTTCGTGGCGGACGATTTTTCGAAAGGTTTCAAGACCATGTTCCTCATAGAGTTTTGGGTTAAAATCTAAATGACCATCCTTGGGAAAGAACCGACCTCCAGTGGTTCGGAGACGCTTGTTCCACAAGGCTTGATGCTTAAATTCCCAACCAAAATCTTCTATAGAAACAGTCTTAACATAATCAGTTAGATTCACGCGGATTCACCAAGGAGAGATTAAGTTTTTCATGCTCTAAGTCAACTTTTGATACCCACACGGTAACCAAGTCCCCAACAGAGACAACCTGACTTGGGTGGTTAACGAAGCTCTTACTCATCTCTGAGATGTGGATAAGACCATCCTCATGGACACCGATATCCACAAAGGCACCAAAGTCCACAACGTTACGGACCGTTCCTTCAAGTTTTTGTCCTACTGACAAATCTTTGAGTTCAAGAACATCCTGGCGAAGCACAGGTGCTTCAAAATCATCACGGAGGTCACGACCTGGTTTCAAAAGGTCAGCAATGATATCTTTGAGGGTTTCCTGTCCAAGTCCCAGCTCTTCTGCTGTTTCTTTAAGATTAAGGGCCTTCAATTTTGCCTTGGCAGAGTCGTCCAAGTCTGTGATAGCCAACTTCTTGAAGAGGGCTTTTACCGCTGGGTAAGACTCTGGGTGGACCCCTGTATTATCCAAGATATTCTTGGCATTTGGAATACGAAGGAAACCTGCAGCTTGTTCGAAGGCTTTAGCACCAAGACGTGGGACTTTTTTGATTTCAGCACGTGATGCAATCTCACCATTCTCCTCACGGTAGGCGACGATATTTTCAGAGATAGTCTTGTTGAGTCCTGACACGTGTGACAAGAGGGTACTACTTGCCGTATTGACATTAACACCAACTTGGTTAACCACGGTATCGACGACGAAATCAAGATTTTCAGAGAGTTTCTTCTGACTAACATCATGCTGGTATTGGCCTACTCCGATTGATTTAGGGTCAATCTTAACCAACTCAGCCAATGGGTCTTGAAGACGACGGGCAATGGAAATGGCAGAGCGTTTTTCGACCGTCAAGTCTGGGAACTCATGTCGAGCCAACTCTGATGCAGAGTAGACAGAGGCACCACTTTCATTGACAATAACATAAGAAGTCTCTGGAAAATCCTTGAGGACTTCTGCCACAAAAGCTTCACTTTCACGACTGGCTGTTCCATTACCAATAGCGATAATCTCAATGGCATGCTTTTTAATGAGGTCAGCCAAGTCTTTCTTAGCTTGGGCAATCTTAGCCTGACTGGCTGGAGCCACTGGATAGATAACTTGCGTTGTAATGAGCTTACCAGTTTGGTCAACTACGGCCAACTTAGCCCCTGTACGAAAGGCTGGGTCAAAACCGAGTACCATCTTACCTTTAAGTGGTGAAACTAAAAGAAGGCTTCGAAGGTTTTGAGAGAAAAGTTGAATTGCACCATCTTCTGCCGCTTCAGTCAACTCGCTACGGATACGTCGCTCCATAGCTGGAATGATTTTCTTCTTGAGAGATTGGTTGATGACTTCCTCAATATAGTCATTTTTTTGTTTGAAACGGGCACTGTAGAAACGGTGCATTTTCTCAAGATTGTGTTTAAAGGCTACTTTAATAACGCCTAGTTTTTCCCCACGGTTAAGGGCTAAGGTACGGTAACCTTGAAGTTTAGAAACCTTATCCTCAAAATCATAGTAGATTTTGAAAGTTTCTTTTTCATCCAGTGATTGATCCTTGAGGGTTGAGGTGATATCACTGTTGTTCCAGATCTCGTTGTAGGTCCAAGAGCGCAAGCTATTGTCCTCAGAAAAGGCCTCAACCAAAATATCCACAGCACCTGCGAGAGCCTTGTCAGCTGTTGGAAAGGCTTCAGATGTCAGCTTTTCAGCTTCAGCCTTGAGGTTTGGACTATTTTGCAAGATAAGACGAGCCAAGGGGAATAGACCTGCTTCACGGGCAACCGTCGCCTTGGTGCGGCGTTTTTCCTTATAGGGAAGATAGAGCTCTTCCACATCTGCCAGTTTTTCAGCGGCTTCAATGGCTGCCTTGAGTTGATCAGTCAATTTGCCCTGAGCCTCAATCTTGGCAAGAACTGTTTCCTTACGGTCTTGAAGAGCAGTCAAGGACTTGTCCATATCAATGATGGCCTTGATTTGCGTTTCATCCAGATTGCCTGTTTTTTCCTTACGGTAACGGGCGATAAAGGGAATGGTATTGCCTTCTGCGGTCAATTCCAAAACAGTTTCAACTTGTTGTTTTTTTAGGCCCAATTCCTGAGCCAATGTCTCTAAATTACGATTTTCCATAAGCTCTATTATACCACGAGAGGAGATTTGCTTGGGCAGAAAACCTTGTAGCTGAAGCGAGAATTTTTAAGCAAGAGGTAGTATAATAGAAAAGTAAACCTATTGTTAGGGGCTATTTCTTTCGGAAATGACGCCCTTAGTATCTTTTGTAACTGAACTCGGGCTATTTCTTTCGGAAAATAGATGCATCTTCCTAGAAGCAGAGCTTCTTCGTCTGATGCCCTCTTTTCTGTCAGAAATGACGCCCTTAGTATCTTAATTAACTCGGAGGCTTTTTATGGCAGTTATTCAGAAAAAAACAAATGAACTTGAAAGCATGATGGCATCTTTTGCGGCTATCCCTGATTTTGAAAAGGCGGGAACTGATCCTAAGAAGGACAAACGTCTTCAAGAAGATAAGAAGAAATAATTTTTATGGCTATTTTTCATCAACTACCAGATAGCGTTTTGCAGCTTCTGGCAGTTTTTCTATCGATTATTATCGAAGCCCTGCCCTTCGTTTTACTGGGAAGTATCCTATCTGGCTTTATCGAGGTCTTTGTGACTCCTGAAAAGGTCCAAAACTTCCTTCCTAAAAACAAGGTCCTGGCTATTCTCTTTGGAACCCTGATTGGTTTTATTTTCCCTTCTTGTGAGTGTGGGATTGTTCCAATTATCACGCGCTTTTTAGAGAAAAAAGTGCCTAGCTACACGGCTATTCCTTTCATGGCAACTGCTCCTATCATTAATCCAGTTGTTCTCTTTGCGACATACACAGCCTTTGGGAACTCTTGGTACTACGTAATTTTACGTTTCCTTGGGGCTTTCTTGATTGCCATGATTTTGGGAATTTTACTGGGCTTTGTGGTGGATGACCAGATTCTCAAGGACAATCGTAAGGCTAGTCATGTTCACGACTATAGTGGTTTGTCAGCTGGTAAGAAAGTCTTTCAAGCTCTGGTTCATGCGGTTGACGAGTTCTTTGACACTGGGCGTTACTTGATTTTCGGGAGCTTGGTGGCAGCAAGTATGCAGACCTACCTACCGACCCGTATCCTCACGACCATCGGTCATAATTCAGTGACAGCCATCCTGATCATGATGCTCTTGGCCTTCATCCTCTCCCTTTGTTCAGAGGCCGATGCCTTTATCGGGGCTTCGCTGCTCTCTAGTTTCGGAGTGGCACCAACGGTTGCCTTTCTCATCATTGGTCCTATGGTTGATATCAAGAACTTGATTATGATGAAACACCAATTTAAAACACGCTTTGTTGGTCTCTTCGTAGGAACCGCAAGTCTGGTGACAATCATTTACTGTCTGTTATTGGGGGTGATTTAATGTTACGTTTTCTCATCTTATCTGGGTACTTTGAGCTCGTCATGTACTTGCAAGTTTCTGGCAAGCTCAACCAGTACATTAACATCCACTACTCCTACTTGGCCTACATTTCCATGGTGCTTTCCTTTATCCTTGCTGTGGTCCAACTCATCGTTTGGATGAAGCAGATGAAGGTTCACTCGCATCTGTCAGGTCGAGTAGCCAAGGTAGCCAGCATCGTTCTCTTGGCCTTTCCAGTCCTCACTGGGCTCTTGGTGCCAACAGTAACCTTGGATGCCAATACCGTGTCAGCTAAGGGGTATCATTTTCCACTGGCGGCAGGGAGCGATCCTAATCAGGCCGACCAAGAGGGAACGACTATTCAGTACTTGAAGCCGGACACCAGCTCCTACTTCACCTCCTCAGCTTATGAGAAGGAAATGACCAGAGAGCTAGCCAAGTACAAGGGACGTGAGACCATCCAGATTACCACAGAAAATTACATGGAAGTCATGGAACTCATTTACCTCTATCCTAACGATTTTGTGGGCAAGAAGGTTACCTATACCGGTTTTGTCTACAATGACCCACAAACCAAGGGTTATCAGTTCATCTTCCGTTTCGGAATTATCCACTGTATCGCCGATTCAGGTGTTTACGGGCTGGCGACGACAGGAAGTGACCAAACCTTTAAGGACAATACCTGGGTGAAAGTCACTGGTACCATCACTGTGGATTACTATCAAAATCTTAAACAGAGCCTGCCTATCCTTAATTTGACTGAGGTCAAAGAGGTTGGTCAGCCTGACAATCCTTATGTTTATCGTGTATTTTAAAAAGCCAAGTTCAGTTGAACTGGCTTTTTAAGTTGAATCAATCAAACTGTACAGTTATTTAAATCTTGAGAGTACAAAAACTTATTTCACCAAATTCTTTGCCGTCAATCAGTTGTACAGTTACTTAAATCTTGAGAGTACAAAAACTGTACCAAACAACAAGATCATCAGCTACGGGTTGTACAGTTACTTAAATCTTGAGAGTACAAAAACTGACGAAGAAGACGCTCGCTATGTGGCTCTGTTGTACAGTTACTTAAATCTTGAGAGTACAAAAACCTCGTTGGACGGTTGCTTTCGTCAAAGGCTGTTGTACAGTTACTTAAATCTTGAGAGTACAAAAACATCTAACAATTTCAAAGTGAAAGTGAAGAAGTTGTACAGTTACTTAAATCTTGAGAGTACAAAAACTAGTTTCTAGGTCAGCTTTAGAGGCACCTAGTTGTACAGTTACTTAAATCTTGAGAGTACAAAAACTGTAGGTATTGATGAAGACTTGCTTGTAAGGTTGTACAGTTACTTAAATCTTGAGAGTACAAAAACGGATGCCCGGAATGCCGCCTTGGAATTCTGTTGTACAGTTACTTAAATCTTGAGAGTACAAAAACAGCCTTTCAACCAGTTTTGACCAGCATCAGGTTGTACAGTTACTTAAATCTTGAGAGTACAAAAACTAGACCAGTCGTCCCGCAATATGTAGCGGAGTTGTACAGTTACTTAAATCTTGAGAGTACAAAAACCACTCAAACGACCAAGGTGTGTACGGTTATGTTGTACAGTTACTTAAATCTTGAGAGTACAAAAACGAACACCCTTGAATAAACACGTTTCCCATAGTTGTACAGTTACTTAAATCTTGAGAGTACAAAAACGCAGATGAGGGGGAGGGTAAAACAACTACTGTTGTACAGTTACTTAAATCTTGAGAGTACAAAAACCACCTCAACGCCATTCGGAAAGGCAATGATGTTGTACAGTTACTTAAATCTTGAGAGTACAAAAACCTCAAATGAAATTTTGACGTTTTTATACCCACATAGTGATTATAAAATCAATAACTGTCCTTGTCAATTCTTACTTTCTAAAAATTTATGCAATAGCTCCTCATCAGGTGTCTGAGAATATCTTATACAGTAGTTAAAGTGAAACAACTGATTTAAGATATTTAAAATTGCTGAATCTATAAGTGAGAGACTAGGTTGTCTCAGCATTTTTGTCAATAAATAAGGCGTTACGGTCTCTAAGGACATCCTAAAATCCTCTATCGTTGGAAAATTATTACTTGGATAATGTTTCTTTACCCTTTCATACATAAACTCAACATCGTACAAATGCTCCACCTGGTCAGATAAAATATTCACGAACTTGCTATTTTCTTCATCAATCTTTAAATAGCCTTGGTCACTAGGAAATAAAATAAGGGTTAAGTTTGGATACTTTTTGACTATCTGACTAATTTGCTTATAAAAACTATCATATGATTCCTCTGAAATAAAACTATCAATATTTTTTAGCACAATGAGATATTTCTCTGTCGTTTGTGACAGAAGACGGTCTAACATTTCTAAAAAGAGGAATAGTTTATCAGTATTTGAAACCCATTCAAAAGATAAATTCTTGTTCTCAATGGCAAAAAATGGACTAAAGTTTTTTGAAAGTAGTTGATTTAGTGTCAGAGGTTGATTCTCTAAATGGTATTCCGCCTGACCGCTGTTTAAGTTTATATGCTGATTCATCGCTCCTTCTATGAGCTCAACTTGTTCATTTATTTTCTCCAAATAGGCTACAACATCAACCTGATTGACAATTTTACTAAGGTAACCCTGAGCAAGTGTTCCTTTCTTATATTCCATCTGCTCAAGTAAATCCTTAAAACATGAAATGTCGATATAGTGATAACCACTTTGTTTCACTATTTCTCCAGTCACATCAAGTATAGTAGGCTCCTCATAATCAAAAATACTTAAGTCCTCACTTGAGTATTTTTTTCCACCAAAATACCAGCTCAAAATCTGCCAAATATAATATTTGAGTTCTTTATTCTGACCAACAATTTGTGTGATTGCACCAATATTCAATTCAATACGTTCCTTGTAAGGATGTTGTACAAAAAATTTCATATAACCACCAACTTATTATCACTGACGATTTCTTCTTGCTTAGTTTTGCCACCTATGATTAATGTCATTTCTGAAAATTGCTTTTCAGTAACCGCCAAAAGTCTCACATTTCCAGCAGGTAGATTGCTCATCTTTAGTTTCTTATAAAATTTATTTGCAAAGCTTCTATTAGGACAAGTGCGATAATAGACCGAAAATTGTAACATTTCAAACCCATTTGAAATTAATTCTTTACGAAAATTTCGATAGATTCTTTTTTCATCCTTGGATTCCATTGGCAAATCAAAAAAACATAATAATCTCAACGCTTCATACCTCATCTTATTTTCTCCACTCTAAACTTGATACCACTGGGCAGTGAAATTTACTACTATCTTTTTCCGAAATATATTTGATAAAGCCTTTGACATATTTGTCCATAGCAACTGTCACTGAGCAAGTCTCTTTGCCATATTTGATTTTAGCATTGAGTAAATCTGTCAATCTCAACCTATACTCATACTTAAGGAATTCTTGATCTCGTAGATTATCATAAACCCAAACATCTACAATCTGTCTAAATGGCTCCATCAAGTCATCAACCAAATTAAACTGATTGTATTCATTTTTATGGAAGATTCCTAATAGTCCATTTAAACCATAACCCGCCACTATTCTAGCCATCTGTGCCCTCATGATAGCGTAGCCATAGTTTAAGCCAGCATTGATAACATCAGCCTCTTGCTGTGTTACTCTGACAAATTCTTTACCAAAAAGTTCATTAAAGTAGACCTTGGCAGCATGTCCCTCTCTATTGGTTCTATCACCAGGTTCTATCTGCTCTTTATAGTCTGAAAGTAATCTAATGTTATCCAGACTTTTTTCAAACATGGCTAGGACATCCTCTTGGTTATTGATTTTATAGTAAGTCACAATCTGCCACGCCTTATCCTTTTGCTTCTGCGTCCAGTCCATCTGTTCTTTCAAGCGCTTGTAGGCTCTAAAATGCCCATTTTGCGAGTGATAAATCCCTGTTGGTAAATGTTCGTTATCACAGACAACTAAGGCAATATTATATTTACTTAGGGCACTTAATAATCGAAGAGTAACAACTGTATCCCCACCTTCAGCAACTATTATCGAAATATCACTAAGTGGCACCGTAAACTCTTGACCCATCTTTTTCACTAACAAGTTATCAAGCTTTAAGCGCATCTTCTCACTTTGACTGACATGTACAACTCTCCAAGTCATTTCTTCTCCTTTTTAAATAACGAAAACACCCTGCCATAAAATGACAGGGTGTTGATTTCGGCATGAAGCCTTATCTTTGTAGCTTCTGCAAGATTTAAGTAACTGTGTAAGGCGTCCCTTACACGATTATTATAGTATATGATAACTATAATTGCAACACTTTTTAACAATTAATATTAAAAATCTAGCTTAGGCTTATCACCCTCATTTTTGATGATATGCTGATTTCCTAGGACATCTGTTCTTACTTTGTAAATAGAAAGATTTTCTATCTGCATATTCTTTTGCAATCGATTAGAAGAAGGAGGTACCTTTCCTAATACCTTAAGTTCTTCTCCTTTCTCGAATCTTGTTTTTTCATAAGGTTTTAATTCTAATTTATGCTTTTCAAAACTTTTTGGATTATCCTTTCCAGTACGAGACCAAAATCTAAAGATTTGTTGACAATTTGTTTCAGTATCCTTAATTAAAATTAAATCATTCTTATACAGTGTAAACTTAAATTCTGAATTCTTACCAATTCCTTCTTTCTCTCTTATTTTATTATACTTAACTTTTGAAATACCGTAAGAACCTCCTTTTTCGAAACACAAATCTGCATACTTTAATCCTAAGAATTCATATTTTCTTGTTTCTGTATTGTAGTATACATCTGTTCTCCAAGGATTCAAAGATAGTAAAGCTACAGGATTTTTACTTTCTGAGGGAGTTATATCAACAAATCTTCCTAGGAGATTATCGTAGTATTTAAGACTCTTGATTTCTGGGCCATTGCCTTTTCGACTATACTTGCGAATAGGTCCATTTTCAATTCTATATTTTTCAAAAGGATTAAAATCAACCTCTTTTCCATTTTTGTCCTTTTCTTTAAATGGTCGATATTGTTCCAATATCTTCTCTATTACTTCATCCCAAGTTTTTCTATCCTTCTGATACATTAAGAATTGAGATTTATCCTTTTTGTATAAATCTAAAAACTTATAAAATCCCGTTTTAGAAGGAGTTTTTGTCCCTAAAGCATAGATATCTTTTATTTTCCCCAAAGTATAAGTGTATTCTTTTTTCTCTTTATCTAATTTCGCTTTTCTTGTTGCGTAAATTGTTGCATCAGAAATCTTTCGATTAAACTTAGAATCCACTTGATATGAGAATAAGATACTGTCTTCAAATTCTTTACTCTTTAACGTATCAACAAAATGTTGATAAGGGGCTTTGAATACAGATTCCTTGTACTCATCATCACTAATAAGTTCACCAGTTTCAATATCAAGTAGTTGGTTTTCTGAATAATTTACAAGAGTATTCTTTTGTTTTTTCCACAAATTCAACTGACTTGAAGCAGCAATGATCAGTGCATCAACAGCATGGTGATGATAGGTATCACGAGTCTTCTCAATTCCCCAATGGCGTCTCAATTGAGATGTGAATTGCCCACGAACCACGGAAACTTTTGTATCAATCTTGTGAGCTCTAAAGTGTTCTTGAAGGGCATTGAGGACAACTCTTGAAGCATATCTTGTATCTACAAGGTTTCGTTCAATAAATTTCTTTCGAACATCAAATTTTGAAATATCCTCTTCCGTAAGAAGATATTCTTTTTTCTTATTTGAAAGAGTTTTTGATTCACGGACAAAGGCTTTTAATTCACGGAAAGACCATGCACCATCCATACTATCTAAAGCCTGGTAAGGTGTTCGTTGTCCTTTTTCTTGGTTAGCAGTTGCATAAACCAAAACCTTATTGGCAAGGCTATCATCAAAGGTAATAGAGAGAGGTAAAATATGATCTATTTCAAATTGATTAGGATTATTAATCAAATCATGAATTGAAATTGTTTTACCAGTATAAAGGCAACGTTCTCCTTGCTGATGCCAGAGACGGATTTTGGTTGCTAATTGCTTATGACCGTGGAAAACACTATGTGGTAATTCAGCCTTTCCATTATATTGGTTGGCAGCCTTAAGCATGGCTGCATCCTTTTCATCTTTATTAGCTTTTTGAATCTTTTGAATAGCTTTCTTTTCGTCATCTTCATTTGTTTCACGAGCCATTTCGATGACAATATTGTCAAAGTCACCATATTCTTTGATTGCCGCATTTACGATTTTAATAGCTTGACGAACAGACTTAGCAACAACAGGATTGTAGATTTCTTCAGTTAGTTGTTTCTCATCAATATATTTGGCTTTATTTGAAGACGAAGTTGTTTTTTGTTTTCCAAGTCGTGTCAGAATAGTCATTTGTTCTTCTGTCGTTGCATACAATTCTGGAATTAACTCCATCATCAACTTGACAGAAAAATTATGCCAGCCTTTTCCAAAGATGGAACTATTTGCTTTGCGAAATTGAACAAATTCATCAATTTGCTCCTGACTGAAGGTACCATCAGCAAACTCATGCTCTATCGCTTCTTGGATACCTTCCTTCTCCGTATTTAATGTTAAGACATAGGCCAACTTATCAAGTTTTTCTCTCTCCATTTGCTCAACATCAATGGTTTCAAGCGTCTTCATTTTTCGGTAAGCTTCGAAAGTATGAATTTCTGGTTTGTCTGATTTGTCGATACGATATCCCTTGATATCCGCAACATCGCAAGCAAGTAGTTTAGCGATATACTTAAAGAGTTTCGCTGGACCCATCGCCTTTTCATTTTTGACATAGGTAATGATTTGATTCTTCTGTTCTACACTTAACTTCTTGGTTTCTGTTGGAACGGTTAGATTGTTCAAATCATTTAGCAAATTGAATTCTTGAGCCGTGTAGGAAGCTTTTGCTGCTCTAAACTCTTCTGGATAAAATGTACATTTCCCAATTAGAATTCCAAAAATATTGTCTAAAGTTTCTCCAGATGTTCTATAACGACCATAGTCAGTTCTTGATTTCTCATTTCCTGGTCCGTGATAATATTTACGTTTTCCAGTTAGAATTTGGAGATAACTATTAATAAATTCATCGGTAATCTGTGGATTAAATTCTTGTTGGGTTTGCAGTATTCTCAGTGCTTCTGCTCGATAAGCTGATGTTGGAAAGACATTAATTAAGCGATGTTTTTTTCCATCCTCCTCAATAGTAAAATCACCACGTAATTGACCATATTTTTGATAGCGTTCCAATTGAATCTGGCCTGGTGTTTTTGTTTCTAATTGTTTGCTGTTCTCTTTGACAATTTGTGCATAGTCACCTACTGATGAATTTCCGTCATCACTTGCATCATCAAGATAACTAATCCCACGGTGTTTCACCATATTTTTAAGAGCGATAAACAATTCTTCATTAGACAATTCATCGGTCAAACCCTTAACTCGCAATTGATATGGGTTTAGATTGATTGAAACCTTCGTAAAATCAGTGATTAATCCACTTTCTTCAAATATGTGATTTAAACGAACTCTACGATGTTTTTTACGTCGTGTCAATCGTCTTCCTTGACGATTTGTTCTACGTACTACATTATTCTCCGCTTGAGCTGCTGGGAAAATGCGTGAGTTCTTATGGATAATTTCTCCCGTCACTTTATTAAGGATACCTACACCAACAGAACCTATACCGATATCAAGTCCTAAAACTAAGTCGCTCATTTAAGAATCTCCTTATGCTTTTTTCTAATATTTTACAATAATATCTGAAAATTTACAACAAAATTTGTAAACGCTGTCTTTGTTTATATTTTAAAAAGCCAAGTTCAGTTGAACTGGCTTTTTCTTCTTGTATTAAAAACATTTGTCTAAGCTTCTTGTGCTAGGGCTGCTGCTTTTTCAAGGGCTTGATCGGTCGACTCACAGATATGGTCTGGTCCAATAGTTTGGATAAAGCCTGATTTTTCAAGCACTCTGTAGGGTTGAGCATTAACGTGAGAAAGAAGCAAGGTCATGCCACGTTTTTGGCAGATGGCCAGGGTTTCTTCAAGGGCATCTAGGCCTGAGATATCCATGGCTGGAACGTTTCGCATGCGTAGGATGAGAACATTCTTAGTTTCATCATTGATCACATTCAAGAAGTTATTGGCTGCACCAAAGAAGAGGGCACCAAAAACTTCATAGACGACAGCGTTTTTAGGAACTTGTTTCAAGTCGCTATCCTCGGACAAAACTGGATCGTCCAGATTTTCCTTGTCCACCCACTGACGAATTTGAGCCACGTCGGACATGCGTTTGAGGAAGAGGAAGGCTGCTAGGACCATACCAAATTCGATGGCAACTACTAGGTCAAAGAAAACGGTTAAGACAAAAGTCACTAGCAGAACCGCCACATCACTCTTAGGGGCACGTTTGATCATACGACCAACTGTACGCCAACCACTCATGTTATAACCGACAATCATAAGGATTGAGGCCAGACAGGTCATAGGAATCAATGAGGCGTAAGGCATGAGGAAGAGTAAAATCAGAAGCAGGGTGAAGGCATGAACCATACCTGCTACTGGTGTTCGTCCGCCATTTTTGACGTTGGCTGCGGTACGGGCAATAGCACCCGTTGCCGGAATCCCGCCAAAGAGGGCTGACATGATATTCCCGACACCTTGGCCGACCAATTCTGCATTAGAGCGGTGATTACCACCAATCATGCCATCTGAAACCACACAAGAAAGGAGCGATTCAATGGCAGCAAGTATCGCAATGGTGAAGGCTGGCGAAATCATCTGGCGAATCAAAGAAAATGATAGGTCAGGAACCGTAAAACTTGGGAGTCCCGCCTTGATGGTGTAAAGGTCACCAATGGTTTTGACGGGGAGATGACCAAAAGCAACGATAGCTGTGGTCACAAAGATAGCAACCAGAGAACCCGGAATTTTCTGAGAAAGGCGTGGCCAAAAGATTTGAATGAGCAGGGCTAAAATACCGATAGCTAGAGTCGCCCAACTAATACTCGAAAGATGCTCTCCATAGGCAATCATCTTTTCCAGAAACTCAGCTGGCACCGACTTCATCTCAAGGCCTAGAAAATCCTTAATCTGTCCAGCCACAATCCCAACGGCAATCCCCAAGGTAAAGCCAAGTGTGATGGTTTTGGGAATGAATTTAATCAGGTCGCCAAAACGCAGGAGCCCCATGATAATAAGCATGAGTCCCGCCATGAGCGTGGCAACAGTCAGACCCGCCATGCCATACTGGGCGATGATGCCATAGATGATGACAACGAAGGCTGCGGTAGGTCCACCAATCTGAACTCGGCTACCTCCTAAAAAGGAAATAAAAAAACCTGCAACCACTGCTGTGTATAGACCTTGTTCGGGATTAACACCAGAGGCAATCGCTAGAGCAATCGACAAGGGCAGGGCAATGATAGCCACGATAACTCCTGCAATCAGGTCCTTGATGAACTGTCCCTTGGAATAAGTCCTGATGGTAGTGAAAAATTTGGGTGTGATATATTTTAAAGCGTCCATTTTTTCCTCCTAACTACTATCCTAAAACTCTTTAACTCAGTGAAATAACTCTTTTTCAATGAGTGTCAGACGCTTATCAATTTTACAATCTTATGATAGCATAGGAAAAGCTCATTTTCTAGGGGATTGAGGGATTTAAAGCTATTATTTCAAGAATTTTTTAACTTTCTTAGTTTAGAAGTGAAGGTATCAAAAAACAAGTCCAGACTATGGACTTGTTTTGAAAGATTCATTATAGATTACCAACTTGTTGGCAAGGAAATCGGAATGTTAAGTTTAACCTTCATCTTGCTATTGGTCACAGAGGCTTGCTCAATTTCATAGCCGATTTCAGGAAGCTTGAGCTGAATTTGGTCATTAACCATTTGAATACCACTGCTGGACTGGGCAATGCTCTTCTTGAGGTAAGGCAGAACCAGTGATTTTGAAACTGGAAGGCGACCCAGGTGGGCACCTGCCAAATCTAGTAGGATGACTTCCTTGTTAGTGCTGACCGTAAAATCAAGGCTAAATGTTGATCCGATAGGCCCAAGAGATACGGGAACCTTAGCTGTTAGATAGGAATCATTCAACTCTACGCTACTGTTTTGCAAGGTCTCGTCATTAGAATCAGCCATGCTTGCTTTTAGGATTTGACGAAACTGATTACTGTCAAGATTAATCTCAGTTGAAACCCCGCCTGATGAAAGGGACGCCCCACCAATACCAGCCTGGGCTAAATCAGCAAGGGATGTTTGTGTTGATACATTTTTTAATTGGTCCTGACTGTCGATCTTGTCCGGAATAAGTAGAGCCGCCACTGCAAAAAAGACCACAATGACGAGGACAATGAGTCGTTTAAACCATTTCCACATAGGGATACCTCATTTCAATTTTTCACTTTTGACGTCTATTGTACTGTAATCAAGGGAAAAAAGCGAGTAAGAACTGGAAATTCTCTCATATTTTCTTAATGCAGGAGATATGGCTCCAGAACTTCAAAGACTTTTAAGTAAGCATTGGCATAAAGGTGGACGCCGTCATAGGTGTGCTCAGCCTTCTGCTCTTTTCTATCATTGACCAGCTCAGCATTACAATTAATGAAGTGGCAGCCATAGGTTTTGGCGATTTCCTCAAGAGCCTGGTTACAGCGGTCAAGATTTTCAGGAGTCCGCAGTTTCATCCACTGGATAGATGCCGGTGTCTGCCAAGGCAGATGTAGATTGGCTGGGTAAAAAGCCATGAGGTAAATCTTGGTATGGGGCAAAATAGCAAATGTTTGCTCCAGAATTTGGCTGATATTTGCCGTCATATGTTGTAACCACTGAACTCCATAAGGCTCCTCGGTCATGTCATTGGTACCGATATTGATGAAAACCTTACTCGGTTGCAGATCCAAAAGCAGGGGATGGAGATGCTGGTGAAATTCATCCGTATTCAAACCACTGATGCCTCGATTGTAGATGATATCGTCGATACCTCTACTCCTAGCGATTTCACAAATGGGAAAAAGCTCCATGAGAGAGGAGCCCGTGAAAAGCGTCTCCCCCTTGATAGCGACCTCATTTAAGTACTGATAATTTTTAAGTTTGATTTCTTTTAATTCATCCATGATAACTTTCTTCTATATAATTTTATCTAAATGAGGGAGAAGGCAAAGAGCAACCCTACAACCGTATTGGCCAAGGCGTGAATAAAGACACTTGGAAGAATGGAGCCATTTGCTTTCTTTTCATTGATAGCACCCAAAACGAAAGCTATGAGACTAATAAAGGCAAAAATAGCCATAGCTTTTAGGTCACCGATTAGTTGGATAAACATATACCCATGGATGAGCCCAAATAAGAGAGACTGAACCAGATTTGCTCCTAGAAATCCTAGTTTTCCTTGCATCCTTTTTAATAGAAAACCTCTAAAGAAGATTTCTTCAGGCAAGGCAGTCCCTAAGATAGCGTAGGCTAGAATAGCAGGAAGAGCTCCAATTCCCTTTCCAGAAAAATCTGCTGTGGCCGTTTTGCTAGAGTCAAACCAACTAAAGACTACAATCGAAAAAAGAGTAAAAAGTAGGGTAAAACCAAAAATGGTCAGTAGTAATTGCCTCTTCTTCTGACTCTCAACTTTCTTCAACCCAATCCAGTCAAAGAAACCGACCCTTTTCCTGCTCCAAATTAACCAAGTGATAAAAGGAACGACAGAGACTATGAGCAGTTCCATAATACCGCTCATCAGTTTAGACATAAATAGGGTCATGAGTTTGTCCTCCATTTCTATTCAAAAGACAGCTTCGTTCTTTTGAAAACGATTACCTTTACACCTTGATTATACTACTTTTAGGGGAAGAAAAAGCCCATTCTCACCAGTCTAGCCACATTTCTTTGGCACGAATCACACGGTCTTGCTTATAGTCAATATGGTAAACACGCCAACCACCAATCCAATCGTCCTTCAGCTTGTACTCAACACTTCCTTGAAGATCACTCCCCTTGCCCAAGAGTTTCTCAACTTCTTTTCTCGTCATGCCCTCAAGCTGATACTGCCGGTGAAAACTCCACATGAGTTTGTGTCGCATAGGAGCTGGTGTTTGAGCCCATTTTTCAGGAGTAAAAATCCGGTCTCGCGGGACAATGATTGCAAAATGAACCAGACAAATGATTTCAATAATTAAACAAAAGGCTTTTCGTCGTTTACGTCTGGTTTCTGGGGTAAGATATGCCATAGGACTACCTTACTTTCTCTTGTTTCCAATGGTCGTCCAAAATCACTGTGTGCTCTTTAGAAAAGTGAATAAGGATATCTCTGGCAACTTGTTGGGATACACGCGCGACATTTGTCAATTCTAATCCTAGCTTAGGTGTGTCATGTTCCAAGCGATACTTGTCATCCTCGTATTCAACAAAGATAAAGCTCATTGACTCTTTATCTCCATATGTAAGATAGAGACTATCGTAGGATACTGGAAGTTGCACCAAGGCATCCCAGATATCACTGTCACTTGGGTTTGTCATCGTCGCATAGTCTACCTGATCAGCTGTCGAAATACGCATGACAAGGCCTTCTGCTGCTTTCTTTTTAGGTGCAAGCCACTTAAACAAATGCATCGTTTTCCTCCTTTAGATGATGATTCCTTTTTGCTTGAGATTGTCCAGACATTCCTGTAAATAGGCAGTATCATGCTCTGGGTAAATGATGACTGGTAGCTTCTCCACTTCAATCTTATCGTAGGCTGGCATCTGCTTGCCTCGATACTCCTTGTCCAACCACTCTGGGCTGACACGATAGCCACGTTCCGCCATTTCTTGCATAATAAGCTCATGGTACTTAAACAAGCGATACGGTGAATAATCAAAAACATAGTTAACCGTCGCATGTTTGCGTTGCCATCCCTTACCACGAAGGGCACAACATTCTCGGTGCTGCCCTAATAATTGCTGACGGGGTAGTTTTGAAATCAAGGCTTGATGCCATAGTCTCATTTGCTACCTCCATTAATCAGAGTTGACTCCTCCAGATAGCGATTTGGGTACTTGATGAGGAGCTCTTTGACGGATGCCACCAAACACATCTGAGGAATTCGACCTGTCGCATAGCTTTCCAGTTGGGCCATAAACATTTCCTTCTCGTTGGCAGTCGCTTTTTTCTTAAAGTAACCCCAGATATGTTGGAAGGCATTGACGACCTGACCAGGATTTTCAGGAAGGTCCAGGGCTTGATCAATGTAGGCCTGAACCTGATCCAAACTAACCTCATCATTCTTGAGATAGTTACGGATTTCTAAGTAAATCTTGTTTGAATGGCTGAGCACCAGGTACTTATTTGCTGCCCAAAGTCGCTCGCACTGGCGACGTGGATTGGTAGTTGTCATTAGGAATCTTCCTTCTTGCTTTTTTATCAGTATAGCATAGTTTAAATGGGGATAATAGATTATGCCTTTGAGAATTTGAAGAGTGATTTTCAACTATTTTCAGAAAAGGGATTTTGTTTGGTTTATGTATAAGCGTTTGCTATACTTAAGGTATCAAAGAAAGGAGACAAAGCCTATGACATTGTCCAAAAAACTCACACTTTCTCTTGCCTCTATGGCAGTTCTTGGTCTTTTAGCAGCCTGCTCAAACCAGAAAGCTCAAACACCTGAAAGCTCTGCTAGCACCCAACAAAGTTCAAGTAAGGTTTTATCTTCACAAAGTTCTGAAGTTTCTAAACAGACTGAAGGGCTAGATGGCACCTATAAAGGGACTGATGAAAATGATCGCATTACCCTAACCATCTCTGGAAATACTGGAACTTGGGAAGAGGACGAAGCAGATGGCGAGAAGGAAAGCAAGTCTGTAACAATTAACCCTGACAATCAAAGTCTAACGATTGGTGACGATACCAAATTCTACAAACTCGACGGTAATCAGCTGACTATTGAAGATGATGACCACGATCCAAATGATACGGTTATCTTGACGAAATAAAATTAAAAACCTTAGCCAATCCACTCTCTGGAATTTAGCTAAGGTTTTTTATGTTATACTATAGGCAGAAAGAAAACGAATACAAACAGGAGGTTGACGATGACTCAAAGAAGATTATGGGTGACGCTATTTGTTGTGTCGATTATTGTAACTCTTATTGGACTGGGATTTTCTGTCTATAACTATTATGTCTTTGATAAACCCTTTATGACCACGACTACAAAAGGTTTACTAGCAGCCTTTTTCCTGTGTGCGACAATGGTTGCCATCACCCTATCCAAATCAAGTAAGAAGTAAAGATATGAAAGAGGTATAAGTTTGTAGACTTATACCTCTTTTGATACAACATTACTTAATCTTGTGTTTATTCATTTTTTCTTCAAAGATGTCTCTCATGATTTTACGGAGCTCTTCTCTCTTTTTCAGCCTTTTGATGATGAAATGTATCCTTGGCCAAACGAGTCACCTCCTAAAAATGAAACTGTGTCATTATATCAACTGATAGGAAAGAAAAGCTCCCACCGAAATTCAGTGGGAGGTTCAACTCTAATTCTATGATTTTCTCATGGCCACCAGCCAAAAGGCTACTAGAATTTCGAAAATAACAAGAAGGACAATCTGAGTGAGTGAACTCTGAACCAGCATAAGGACAGCCAGACTATCGATCAGCATATGAGCGAGGATACAAGGAACAGCTCCTCTCGAGTACTCTTTAAGAGCTCCCAAAAGAAAGGTATTCCCTAAAATCATCAGGTAAAAGATGAGATAGTTGGACGAGCCTGCTGTAATCCAAGGTAGTTGATAGATAGGGATATGCCAGAGGAACCAGATAATGGAAAGAACCATCATTTTAGTTATAAAGTGCTTACTAAAGTAAAGATGTTCTTGTAAAAACCAACGCCAACCGACTTCTTCCAGACCGCCATATAAAAAGGTCCAGGGGAGATATAGGAAGAAGGCTAAGAGGGAGTTCCCAGTAAAGCGAACATTCATGAGCAGGATTGAAATCCCATAATAGATGACGGGGATGATGAAAGCTAGGATCCAGGATAGGTGACTTTCTTTTTGAAGAAAGACCTTTTTGAAAAAATCGCCCAAAGATTTGACTTCACTCAACACAAGAGAAAAGATAGCCGCCATAATCAGGGGAATACAGTTCATTAGGATAAACAGTAGAGAGTCACCTGTGCTCTTTCCATCTGGGAAACACCAAAGGATAACTTGCCCTACTATAAATGTAGCAAGGAGGGCAGTCAGTGCATACCAGATAGCGACTGATTTTTTTGAAATAAATTTGCTCATTTTTCCTCCGTTACGGGATAATAAATCAGATAGATCTCACCTTAATCCGCATCGACTCAAAGATGGTATTGTTCACAATCTTTATAAATCTTACTTAATCTTGTGTTTGTTCATTTTTTCTTCAAAGATAGCTGTCATGATTTTACGTAGCTCTTGGCCTTCTTTTTCAGGAAGGTCCCCTTGGCGTTTAGCTACTGCGTAGAGTTCAGGGTATTGCTTGGCTACACGCTCCACCGTCTTGGTCGTCGCATGCCCTCTGACAAAGAAAGGAATACGTTTAATCCATTCTTGCGGTACGAGAGCGAGCAACTTCTTAGCCGCTTCCTTGTCAGAAATCTCAGCTGTACTCAAACCTTTTTCGATTTGCTTTTGTTCTTGTTCTGTAAAATCTTTTAATTCCATTACTACTTCCTCTTTATCTTTATATAGTAGATTTTACACCCATGCATGAGAATATACAACTGATTGGGATTGATGGACAAGACATGAAAGCTAGACTCATTTTTTTCCAAAAATACCATACAAAAAAATCTGATGAATTTGCTCAACCTCTGTCTCTAAATTGTCACTGTGGTCTAACTGATTTCCCATACCATTAAGAGCATCCATGACATTTAGGACAAGCTCTGTCGATAGGTCTTTAGCAATAAGGCCCTCTTCTTTTCCTAGCTCAATATAAGCACGATAGATATCACGTTTTTTTGCAGTGATCGCTTTCGCTAAGAGAGTTGAAAAAGTAGGTTCTTTCACCATTTTATCTTGAAAATAGTCCGAGATTTGCCGACTCATTTTCTCCTGACATAGAGAAAAAGCCTGGTTTAATTTTGTTTTAAAATCTAGATTACTATTTAAAATGTCCTCAGCTTGCTGTGTGACTTCTTCAAACAAGTCATTAACACAGAGAGCTACCAAATTATCTTTACTCCCGAAATAATTGTAGATAGAAACAGGAGATACTTCTGCTGCCTCTGCAATAGATTTTATACTAGTTTCCTTAAAACCTTTGTCTTTAAACAAACGCAAAGCTGCTTGAACAATCGCTTGCTTCTTTTTCTCAGTTGTCTTTTGATATTGATTCATGTGAACACCTCTGTTATAAACAATTGTAGCATAAGTTTGAAATATATGAATATATATTTCATTTTCCCTTGCTATTCTTACTAGCTTTCTCTATAATAAAGTTTGAATTTTAATCATGTATATTTCAAATTTTATTTTCAAAAATGGGAGAGAACATGCTCATTCAATATCTTATAAAGCAATCTAGAAAACCGAGTGGTCTTGTCGGTCGATTGATTACCAACATCTGGTCGTCCTATTTCAAAGAACTCAGCCTTTGGGCAATCAAACAAACCACTATCCCTAACAATAGTCGGATTTTAGAAATCGGCTATGGCGGAGGCAGCACTATTAAGAACCTTCTTGAGTTAGATAAAAATCTTGACATTCATGGTATTGATATATCTAAGGAGTCTTATCAAACTGCTAGACGAATTCATTCAGATGCTATAGAAAACGGAAGTGTTAAGCTGCGGATTGGTAATGTAGCAAACCTTCCCTACCAAAATAATGATTTTGATTTGGTATTTGCCATCCAGACACATATTTTCTGGGAGGATTTAAAACAGAGTTTTCAGGAAATCTATAGAGTCATGTCCAATCCTTCCACTTTGATTATTGCTTCCGAAAAAGAAAAAATAAAATATCATATGACAGATTATGGGACAAGCCATGAATTGATGCAGTTGTTAACAAGCATTGGCTTTTCAAAGATTGAAGAAAAGCAAAATTACAAATGGGTTGTGTATGTTGTCACTAAGAGTGATTAGGAAATTTAATAAAAAACTCCTTAATCAAATCTAATGTCTCAACCCTAGCAAAACACAAAGAGAAGACTAATTTAGTCTTCTCTTCATACTAGGTTGCGGAACATCAACAATTACTTTACTTTTATACCTCTAGTAAGTCCTATTCGTCCACAATTGCATCTTACAAATGGATACTTCTGTTAGAAGATAAGGAGATAAGGATCTTCAAGATAAGAAACAACTCTTGCTAAAAATTCAGCAGCTGGAAGGCCATCGATGACTTGATGGTCGAAGCTCAGACTCAATGGAAGATAGTCTTTTTGAACAACCTCTCCCTCCTCATTAAATGCTAAAGCTTGTTGAGTTGCTCCTACACCAAGGATTGCCACCTCTGGGGAATTAAGGATTGGTGTGAAGTATTCTACACCTGGCCCCCCTAGGTTCGTAATTGAGAAAGTAGAACCACTATATAGGTCAGATGCAAGTGTACCTTTTCGAGCTTGATTAGCCAAAGTCTTAATGCTTTGACCAAGATCTGCTAAAGTCATACGATCTGCGTCTTGAATCACAGGAACAACCAAACCATCATCCAAAGCTGTTGCCATACCAATATGAATGCGTTCGTGAATCTTATGAATTCCGCCACCATACCAAGCATTCAAAGCTGGAAAATCTCTCAAAGCTTTGGTTACTGCTTTAGTTAATAGAGTTGTGATACCTAGTTCACCATTTTCAAGTGGAGTATGTACCTTGGCCTTAAGTTCTTTACGGAATTTCAAAAGCTCAGTTAAATCAGCCTTACGATGGAGTGTCACTTGAGCAGAAGAATGAAGACTGTTCATCATACGTTCGGCAATAATCTTACGCATGCCTTCGAGTCCCTCACCGTATTGTCCTGTGGCCATAGCTTGTGTTAGAGGTTCAACGACCTTATCAGCAACAAGACTTGGTTGGTAAGATTCTACATCACGTCTTGTAATACGACCATTTCCACCTGTTCCTTTAATAAGGGAGATATCATAGCCTTTCTCAGTAGCCATCTTACGAGCTACCGGTGTAATGAAAATTCGTTCCCCACTAGTACGAGCTATAGGTGCTGTAGTAGATTTAGGACTAGACGGTGTTGGATCTTTAGCGACTTCAGTTGGAGCTTCCTCTTGTGCAGGAGCTTCTTGGGTTCCTACATTTTCTCCTTCCTGGCCAACCCATCCAACAACTTCTTTACATTTAACTGTAGCACCTTCACCATGCACAATGTCAAGAACAACCCCAGAAGCAGGGGATTCGACTTCACTAGTCAATTTTTCAGAACTAATTTCCAATAAAGGCTGACCACTTGTTACTGTATCACCAACTTGGACCAACCACTTTTGAATGAGTCCTTCAGTCATGGTTAGGCCGAGCTTGGGCATTAAAATTTCTGTTGCCATAAGCGCCCTCCTATCCTTTCAAGTCCTGAATCAATTCATCAGCTACTTTCAAAACCTTATCCGCATCCGGGATATAGGCTTGTTCTAAGTTTGTCGCAAATGGAACAGGAGTATTTGGTGCACAAACACATTTCACTGGTCCATCAAGATAATCAAAAGCTTTATCTGAAACTACAGATGCAATATCAGTTGCAGTATTGTTATGCGGGTTTGCCTCATCCACAATAACCAAACGACCCGTTTTCTTCACGGAATTTAACACTGTTTCTTCATCCCATGGAGCAACTGTACGAAGATCAATCACTTCTACAGAAATGTTGTCTTTTGCTAAACGATCTGCGACCTCATAAGCTACATACAACATCTTACCAATTGTCACAATTGTTAAATCCTTACCTTCTCTACGAACGGCAGCCTTACCAATTGGTACAGTATAGTATTCTTCTGGCACTTCCCCTTTTAAGCCATAGAGGGTTTTGTCCTCAGAAAAAATAACAACATTATCATCTTCAATTGACGCCAATAGTAAACCTTTAGCATCATATGGTGTAGCAGGAACAACTACCTTAATACCTGGAATAGATCCAAAGAGGCCGTAATATGAGCCGGAGTGTTGAGCCGCAGCTGAAGCACCCGCACCGTGCATAGTACGCACAACCATCGGAACTTTAGCTTTTCCTCCAAACATGTAACGCATCTTAGATGCCTGTCCTAATAGGGCATCAAAACAGAATCCAATAAAATCATTAAACATCAACTCTGGTACAGGTCTTAGTCCCGTAAGCGCCATCCCCACCGAAGCTGATAAATAGCCGTGCTCAGAAATCGGAGTATCAATAACACGTTCCCTGCCATATTTCGGCATCAATCCTCGTGTGATACCCATGACACCGCCCCAGGCATCCTCGTTATTATTTTCTAAGTGTTCAACATTAACACCACCTGCGATATCCTCTCCTAGAAGAACAACTCGCTCGTCTCTTTCCATGGCTTGATCGAGCCCTTCATTGATGGCTTTCATAAATAATGTTTCTCTAGTCATTATGAATCCTCCTCAATCAGTCTGCAAATACGTCTTCGTAGAGAGCTTCTTCTTTTGGAATTGGGCTCTCTTGAGCAAAGTGGATTGCATCTTCAACATCTTTTTGTGATTGGGCAACAATCTCATCCAATTCATCTTGGCTAAGGATACCCTTTTCAGTTACAAGGTCACGAAATACTTCCAAGGCATCCACATCTGCCCATTCTTTTTCGATTCCATCTGGTGCTTTGTATTTTTGCTCATCTCCTTCGAAATGGCCATGGTTACGATAAGTAATAGCTTCAATTAACGTTGGACCATCTCCACGACGCGCACGTTCAATGGCCTCTTTAGCCACTTGATAAACAGCAAATAAGTCTTTACCATTAACGCGAACTCCAGGCATATTGTATGCTTGTGCACGTTCAGCAATTGTTGGTGAACCTGATGAGTACCATTGTGGTGTTGATTCTGCAAAAAGGTTATTTTCATTTACAAATACCACAGGTAGATTCCAAATAGAGGCCATGTTTAAGCACTCATGAAAATTACCTTCGTTGGCAGCACCGTCACCAAAGAAACATACAGCAACATCATCAGTCTTTAGATATTTGTTACGCATAGCAGCACCAGTCGCAAGACCAAAGCCTCCACCTACCATACCGTTAGCACCAAGGATTCCTTTATCCAAGTCAGCGATATGCATAGAGCCACCCTTACCTTTACCAAGCCCTGTAGACTTACCAAAGATTTCAGCCATCATTTTTTTAAGGTCTCCACCTTTAGCCACACAGTGTCCATGTCCTCGGTGTGTGCTAGTAATGTAGTCTTTATCAGTCAGGTTAGCACATACCCCAGTCGCAATAGCCTCCTCACCTGAGTAAAGATGAACAAATCCTGGAATTTGACCGATTGAAAAGAAATGTCGTGCATTTTCTTCAAAATTTCGAATATCGCACATAGTCTTATACATGGATTTAGCCTCTTCTTTTGAAACATTTTCCACACCAAGATCATGGGCAGTTTGAACCTTAACTTCTTCCTTGGTTAAGGTTTGTCCCTGATGTTTTTCTTTCATTAGGGCTTGTGGCAATTCTTGATAATGTGTCATATTGTTTCCTCCTTCTATAGAGAACTTTATAAAAAACAAATATTATTGACATATATAAATTTAAAAAAATGAAAATGACTACGCTAAACCTATCCATCGAGCTTAGGACCTTAAAATCAGTCTTGCAACTTCCTGAACCAACTCAGAAATTGTTGGATGTGCAAAAATAGTCTTATCAAGCTGATCAAGTGTTCCTTCAGCATCTTTCAAGACAATCAAGGATTGTAAAATATCAGTTGCATGTGGGCCAACGATAACGGCACCTAATAGTAGGTGATAGCGTTTTTCAGAGACAATTTTAACAAAACCTTTTGCTGAATTAGACGCAATTGCTCGACCATTATAAACATAAGGAAGTTGACCAACTGATATATCGTATCCTTGTTGAACCGCCTCCTCTTCTGACAAGCCAAAGGAAGCAATCTCTGGCGTTGTAAAGAGCGACCGTGGAACACTTGAATTATCCACCGGTTCCTCAGCCTGACGACAAATGGCTCGAACAGCTTTGATTCCCTCGCTACTAGCAACATGAGCTAACATATATCCAGGAATCAAATCCCCAATCGCATAAACACCTGATTGAGATGACTCGTAATAACTATCTACCTTTATAAAACCTTTTTCAGTCAGCTCCAAGCCCATCATTTGGGCTAACTCAATATTTGGCTTACGTCCTGTTGCTACAAGTAAGTTATCATAAGAGTAGGACTTGCCATTTGCTAGAATTACAGCATTTTCTTCAACTCTATCTATGCTAACTCCTTCCAGTATAGTAATTCCAAGTTGCTCCATCTTTTCTCTAATAATGGAACGTGCTTCGTCATCTTCAGTTGCCAAAATTGTTGGTGCAACCTCTATTACTGTCACATCCACACCTAGTGGAGCCATAGCAAAAGCTAACTCAACGGAAATAATACCCCCACCAATGATAACCAAACGTTGAGGAAGTTCCTTTAAGTTGAAAAAGCTATCTGTTGTCAAATAGTCAACATCGTTAATACCAGAAATAGGAGGAATAAATGGATGACTCCCCGTCGCCAAAATAACAGACTTACCTGAGACTCTTTCACCATTAACTTGGAAGGTTTTATCAGAAATATAAGCTGCCTCACCTTCAATATAGGTGATCCCTAATTGTTTAAAACTTGATTGAATACCAGACTGTAGTGTTGCTACGACTTGATCTTTGCGAGCAACAAGTTTTTGAAAATCAAGATTATCATTTAAAATTGTTACTCCATACTGAGAGGCTTCTTTAGCAGCTAATAGCCAATGAGCATGTTGAAGATAGGCTTTGGATGGGATACAGCCAACGTTCAAACAAGTGCCACCTATGGAGTTTTTCTCAATGACAGTTACCTTTTTACCTAAACGGGCAGCTTCTTCAGCAGCAACATAACCGCCAGGACCTGCCCCTATAATGAGAATATCACATTGACTCAAAACAATACTCCTTTCTAGAATGGAAGTCGGCTGTTAGCCTAACCACTTCAAGTAGGACAAAAACTCGGAGATGTTTTTGAAAGCGTTTTCTATACTTTGATTATAAAACTAATACTTATGAAAATCAAGTAATTCACTGAAAATGTGATGTTTTGGTAGTGAAAATATTCACAAGTAATGCAAACGTTTGCCATTCCCTATTCGGGATGACGTCAGCACTTATACTTTGCTGATTTTTATAGACACTAGATAAATACAAATCTCCCCTAATCATTAAATAATTCTTCAAAATGTTATAAAAAACACTCTAGCGTCTATAGCTTGTATAAAACTATAGAAATTAGAGTGCTTTTACTATTAGAAAGAATATGTATATGGAGTTAAAAAGGAATTTGAATTAATCTAAAGAAAGTTGATTTTTCAACTGAATAATATTATAAGAATATCGATTTGTAGTTATTTTGAAAGTAATCTTATAAGTGAGTAATTAGGAGTAGAATATGACAACTCTATTTTTTTGTAGAGTAGCTTTTGTAGCTTTTATGTGAAAAATCAATTGGCTATTTAATTATTTATCGTCCTTTTTAATCATATTTTTCACACCTTCGATAGCGCCTTCAACAGCATCTTTGGCATCTTCGGCAACTTCTTTCACTTTTGAGACTGCTTTTTCAGCAGCACCCTCTTTTTCTGTTTTTTTATCACCAGTTAATTTTCCGACACCTTCTTTAAATGCGCCTTTAGCTTGGTTGAGTTTTTCTTCTACTGACATAATTTTATCCTCCTTTGGACATAAAGATTGTTAAATATGAACGCTCTTCAATAATACATTCAAATTTTTAAGTATAACAAGATAAGTTAAATTATAGCTTTTGTGTTGAAGTCGAGTCATAAACAGCTTGAACACCCTCACTAACGTTATCTTTATTTGCTGATAAACCATTAGCTAGTCCATGTTTACCACTTTTTAAATTTATCAGCACTAAGTTTGCTAGTTGATTGGAGTCTTCCTATCGAAATATTGAAAATTATTCTTTTTTTCCTAAGAAAAATGATACTACTGCAACAACAATAACTGCCCCTAAAATTGATGGAATTAAGGCCATTCCAGCTAGTCTAGGTCCCCAAGAACCGAAGAGTGACTGTCCAACAGATGAACCAATTAAACCTGCAAAGATATTGGCAATTATTCCCATGGAACCTCCCTTTTTAGTGATTCCACCAGCAATAAAACCTATAAAGCCTCCGACAATAATAGCCCAAAGCATAATGTCTCCCCCTTTCTAAATAGAGGAAAGTTAGATTGTTTGGAAAATCAAACCATCTAAAGAGTTACATTTTAGCTAAAACATTTTTTATATTAATCTTAACAATCATAAGATTAATGTTAGTATATACCTGTTAATAACAGTATATGTTAATCAAATTGATAAGTCAATAAAAATGTTTGCGCTTACACGAAAATAGACATGAAAACCATCCTGGGATTTTGCAATCGCTTGTATGGTTTTACAATTTCTCTTATCTCATTTTTTTGTTAAAAGTCTACACATACTTCTACTATTATTAGGACTTCCTCTAAATGGATTGATTTATGAATTAAAAGTTTGATTAAACTGCTACATTCATATGATTGATTAGCATTTTAGCCACAAAAGAAAATAGCCCTAAGACGTTCGAGTGACGAAAGTAAAAATAAAATGTATAATTGAGACATGTAAACCCTTACACATTTTTCTTTAAATAGTAAGTATCTAACAAAATAGTATAAATAATACACCAAACACTGCATCACTTTCAGTAGGAGTTTAAAATTAATATGGAGTAGTGAATTGATTACAAATTGAATGTAGAATATAAAACACGCCCACGTAAAGAAGTTACAATAATAATGACCAATGATTTAGATACGTCGTCAAAGAGTGAGCTTAAAAAGTTGACTATACTAACAAAGAGGGAGTACTGTTATGGAAAAAGTTTTGAAGGATGGTAAACTTTATTCTCTCATAGAATTTAGGGACAAAATCTATGAGGATTTAGATTTATCAAAAAGTGACTTAACCACTTTATTGTGTGCGATATTGATTGCATCTATTGGTTTGAATATGAATTCTATTCCAACAATTATAGGGGCAATGTTGATTTCTCCATTGATGACACCTATCCTTGGAGTAGGTTTTGCGTTAGCAATATTAGATACAAAACTTCTCAAAAAATCGTTTAAAGTTCTTTTTATTCAAGTTGCAGTAAGCCTCTTAGCCTCTACACTTTATTTTTTAATTTCGCCCATTTCTTATGCAAGTACGGAAATTATTGCTAGAACTTCGCCCACAATTTGGGACGTTGTAATAGCATTCGTCGGTGGATTAGCCGGCATTATTGGAGCACGAAAGAAAGAAGCTAATAACATTGTTCCTGGTGTCGCCATTGCAACTGCTCTTATGCCACCTGTTTGTACCGTGGGGTATTCTATTGCCACAGGAAATCTTGAGTATATGATAGGGGCGTCATATTTGTTCTCCATTAACTGCAGTTTTATTATGATTGCTACATATATTGGCACTAATGTGATGATGGTTAATAATCCTTATGTTAAACATAATCGTGAAGCCTCTAAAATGCGAAAAATATTAATTCTAGTCTCGCTTGTTCTTATTATTCCAAGTTTAGCTTCTGCAACTACCTTAGTTAGAGATACGCTAATCAATGAGTCTATCAATAATTATCTATCTGATCAATTTGAAAACCATACTATTTTGAAAAAGAAATATAGTAAAGAAAATAATACACTAAAGCTAACCATTTCAGGTAAATATCTTTCAGAAGCTGAGTTACAAGGTATCATTAACAAACAAAATGAATATGGTTTGAAAAATATCTCGATTCAGGTTTCACAATTAACAAATAATAGATTAACTGAAAAAGAATTAGTCGACTACATCATTCAATATAAAAACGATGATGATCTTCAACAAATAGAAAAGGATAAGTAAAAAGAATCCCCAAATAACAACAAGTAATGTGAGATATTAATTTGATAAGCATAAGAAACCGTTGAAAAGTATTGTCACTAGTAGTCCATAGGAGAAAATAGCAATGAAAAAAGTAATGATAATTATTAATCCAACTTCTGGAGGAGAAACAGCATTAGATTATAAAGAGATCTTGGAGAATAAGGCTAAAGAGTATTTTGATTATGTTGAAACTAAGATTACGCAAAAAGCCAAAGATGCAACTCAATTTGCTGAAAAAGCCTCTAAAGAAAAATATGATGCAGTAATTGTTTTTGGTGGAGACGGTACTGTAAATGAGGTTATTTCAGGGATTGCTGAAAAAAATCACATCCCAAAACTTGGGATTATTCCTGGTGGAACTGGTAATTTAATCACTAAGCTATTAGAAATCAACCAAAGTATTGATCAAGCGATTGAAGAACTTGACTTCAATTTTACTAAAACCATTGATGTTGGAAAAGCTAATCAAAATTATTTTGGCTATATTTTTAGTGTTGGATCTTTACCAGAAGCTATTCATAACGTTGATATTGAAGATAAAACAAAGTACGGTATCTTTGCATATGCAATCAATACGATGAAGTCCGTTGTAGAAGACGATGTATTTAATGTTCGTATTGAAAGCGAAAATGGCAATTATGAAGGTGAAGCTAGTCAGGTCTTAGTTCTTCTATCTAATTACTATGCAGACAAAAAACTATTTGATGAAAATACAGATGGATATGGAAATATCTTGATTTTAAAAGATGCATCCATCATTTCTAAATTATCGACTATCCCAGATTTGTTAAAAGGGGATCTAGTAGGTAACGATAATATCGAATATATCAAAGCGCGTAATATTAGGATTTCTTCAGAGGTTGAGTTAGAGTCAGATGTTGATGGAGACAAATCGGATAATCTGCCAGTAGATATAAAAATACTAGGGAACCATATCGAAGTATTCTCAGGCACCAAAGTATAGTTTTTTCCCTTCTACTTCTCCAACAAAAAAGTTTTAAATTATATAAGTTACTGCATCAGCAACAATAATAGTCCTGTCCTTTTTGAAGTTAGGATATAAGTCAAAGGTAAATAAATTACCTTTAATATACAGAGTTAAGGCGTCTTTTGATTCATGTCTAAAAACTTTTCGGAAGCATCAACTGTGATGGTAGTTTTCGAGCATAACAAAAAGTAGTGAAGAGATTCCATCGTCGGAATTTTCTTCACTACTTTTTTAGTCTGTCTAGTGCTCTTTCTTACACCATGTTAAAACTAAAGCTTCCACTGCTCAATCAACCAATCCGAAAAAGCGTCATATCTTTTTTGGAGATGGTCATGATGTCCGTAGGGGTCAAATGCTGAATAAGTAGACACGCTCTGTTTTTTGATAAGTTCATGCACTTCTTTGGCATAACTAGGAGCTTTGGCCAATCTATTCTTATGATTAGCCCCCTCGGTCAAACCGTTACGTAAATAGACCGAGCAAGACTTATTGATGGGCTGGTGGGCTTTGCAGTAAGCTACAAAATTTGGATACCAGAAGGATCCACAAATGGAGAAGATCAAAGGCATCTTATCACTGCTATAAAGACTGGAAATAGCAGCCAAACCACCCAGCGAATAGCCTCCGTAAGCCATGCGACTTTCATCCAGTCGAAACTCTTGTGCGATGCTTTTGAAAATATGGCCAAATAGATGGTCATGATAGCTGGCTAGCTTACCGCCAAAATCAGGGCTTCCAGGTCTCAGAGCCTGAGCCTGCCAAGGCGTAAAATCATCCAAGCGATTCTGAGGTTCAAGCCCAACCAGGATAACAGAATCTGCGATTTTTCCCAGATACTCAAGCTGCCCATCGTTCAAAAAAACAACTGGATAAGCCTTCTTGAAATCATAAGACTCAGGAAGGGCAACCGTAACCTGAATGTCATGGCAGACAAAGTCTTTATTTATTAACAAAGTCATTAACCTTTTCAAGAGAATCAATCACAGATGGACCGTAATCCATAAGCTCATCATAAGAAATAGTCATGATTTTCTTGTTTTTAACGGCTGGAACATTTTCAAGAACAGCGTTCTTTTCCATCTTGTCTGTTGCTTCCTTGTCCATGGCCTTATTACGGTCACTGGTTACATAGATAATCAATTCTGGTTCCATTGACACGAGATTTTCCAGAGTCAAATCTGATGTTCCTGTCGCAACATTGGTATAACCAAGCTGATTGAGCATGCTTTCTTGAAGGGCAGATTTGTAAGTTCCAAAGGTCTCATCGTTGTAGGCACACATGATAAGAGCCTTCTTCAAGTCTTTGTCAGAAGACTTGTTTTTCTTTTTAACAGCGTCGATACGCTTTTGAAGTTGTCCCGCATACTTGTCTGCCTTGTCTTGGACGTTGAAAATGTCACCAATATTTTTAACATCTTCGATGATATTATTCAAATCTTGTTTGGTTGTTGAGACAGAAGCTTTTTGGGTATAAACAGGAATGTCGTTGCTGTTCCATGTGCTGATGGTTCCCATTGACTTGTCTGAGAACATCATATTACGACCAATAAGAGCATCTGGTCCGTAAGCCAAGATGGCTTCTTGAGAAATTGTTTTCTTATCACCGATATGTGGGATTGAAGCAATGTCATCCTTATATTTATCGGTTACTTCATTGTCAGGGTTAAGCATACCGACAATTTTGTCTTTCAAACCAAGCTCAATCAAGATTTCAGTTGATGAAAGGTTATTGGTGATAACCTTTTCTGGTGCCTTTTTGAAGACTTGATCTAGCTCAGTTCCTTTATCGTCATAAGTTTTGACAGTCAAAGGATACTGGGTTTCTGACTTGGTCTTTTTCACCGTTTCTTTTGCTGATGATGACGATGATGTGCTGTTTTTATATGTAGAACTGCATGCTGTCAATGTGAGGACTGCTGCAGCGATTAATGCGATACGAAATGTTTTCTTGTTCATAAGGCCTTCCTTTCCTAGGCTTATAAATACTGAATCATTGCCTGCTGGTCATCTGTCCAAGTAATACGACTCTGAACATCATAAACCGCCTGCAAGGATTGTGGGGTTACGGCATCCCTTGGGACACCTTGGGCAACAATCTCACCCCCTTTCATTAAGTAGATATAATCTGAAAAACGACAGGCCAATTGAATATCGTGGAGAACTGCCAGAACATTAATGCCGAGTTCCTTGACCAGGGCCAACATCTCCAACTGATACTTAATGTCCAAATGATTAGTAGGCTCATCCAATAAAAGGAGTTTAGGTTCCTGAGCCAAGGCACGCGCCAGGATGACTCTTTGTTTTTCGCCACCTGATAAGGACGAATAATAGCGGGCCTTCTTTTCAGACATGCCAACCTTGTCTAGGGCATCCTGAACGAGGACGTAATCTCGCTCCGATTCTTTTTGCAGAAAGGAAAGATGAGGCGTTCGGCCAAGCATGACAATTTCTTCCACCGTACAATCAAATTGAAGGGTGTTAAACTGTGTCACAACGGCCATTTCTTTTGCAGTTTCCTTTAGGCTTACCTGGTCTAGGGATTTTCCATCAAGAAAAATCTGACCGCTATCTGGTTTCAACTGGCGGTAAATGGTTTTGAGCAAGGTTGATTTGCCACTCCCATTTGGTCCCAGTATGGTCTGGAATTGCCCACCTTTAACCTCTAGAGAGACACCGTTTAATATTTTTTTCTCTCCAATCGAATAATGAATATCCTGACACTTTACATCCATAAGTCTAAACCACCTTTCTACGATTTTTAGTCACAATATAAATAAAGAAAGGTGCACCAACTAAGGCAGTAAAGATACCGATCGGTAGCTCTGCATTTTTAACGAGGATTCTAGCCAAGACGTCTGCCCAAACCACAAACAAGGAACCTAAGAGCGTTGCCACCGGGAAAAGCTTACGATAGTTAGTCCCGACTAAACTTCTAGCAATATGAGGGGTAATCAAGCCGACAAAACCGATAATCCCACAGCTAGCAACCAAGACGGCCGTTATGATCGCAACAATGACAATATAAAGATACCAGTAGAGTTTAAGTGGAATCCCTAAAGTCAAAGCTGCTTCATCTCCCATCATCATGGCATTGAAGACACGATACTGAGTTGAGAAAAAAAGAAAGGCCAAACCAACTACTAGTGCTGGAAGCAGCAAATCTGACCAAGATGTTCCTGTCAATGAACCCATGGTCCAAAACTTAATGGTCATGACACTGTCTGCAGTCGCTCCAATAGAGATTATAAAATTAGCAAAGGCAATAAAGAGGGCATTGACAACCGTTCCAGATAAAATCAGGCCAGATGTGGTCACTCTCCCCTGCATAGAGGCAATGATTAGGACAAGAATCGTCGCTAGGATAGCCCCCACAAAGGCACCCAAGCCTACCACAGCCTTAAGGCCTAAAATGATGGCCAAGGTTGCTCCAAAAGTTGCCCCTGCCGAGATTCCCAGGATATAGGGTTCGGCAATCGGATTATTGACGGTTGACTGCATGACACTCCCAGACATGGAAAGACCTGCACCAACTATTAACCCTAGGAGAACCCTAGGAACTCGCATATTCCAGATAATAGCTTCAAGTGGCTTGGCTATGCTATGACTGGCAATCGGAAGCCCCAATTTACTGGAGATGACACCATAGGTATCACCTATATCTATAGTGACCGCCCCTAAAGACACTGCTACAAAAACTGACGCTACTAGTAAAAGTAGAAGCAAACAGAGCAGGCTTAGGTAGCGGGAAAAAACAAGGTGTTTTGTTTTTTTAAAAGGCATTAGCACCTCCTTTCCACCTGTAATGTCAGAAAATTTTGACAATACCTTTCTAGTATAACATGCCTCAAAAAGATGGGCAAGGTCATTTGAGTGGAAAAAAAGAGCAGTCATTGAACTACTCTTGGGAATTATAACTAACTGAAGCAATGAAAATCAAGCCAGCTTAGGATTTCACTTTCTCCATACTGCTACTTGCAATTTTCATGGCAAGAAGAATTATCAACACCTTAATCACAAGGGACAACCAAAGGCTCTCCGCTGATGACAGTTGCGATAAAGCATTGATAAGCGCATGTGTCATCACACAAAGCCAAAGACTTCTGGTGTTTGTATAAATGGCGGATAAGATGAAACAATTGCTTAATAAGCCTAGCAAGAAAGGCAATAAATGAATCGTGGCCAGAGACCCATCAATGTAAAAATAGAGGATATGCCATAGTGACCAAGCCAAAAATGTAAAGAGCGTGGACACTAGATAGGTCAACTTTTCTTGCAAAGCAGGCTGGAAAAAATAGCGCCAACCGATTTCTTCGATACCACCAAAGACAAGGGCTTTGCAAAATAAGATAATGGGGAGATACCAAGCCTGAATAATCATCCCTCCACTCAAGACAAGTGGTAAAAAATCCAAACCTAAAAAAATGAGGACTAAGAAATAGTTACTAAGAGGCTGTTTGACTTGGAAAAAATCTCTGACAAGTTGTTTAAAACTAGAGTGATGATAGCGGATGCTAACATAGCCTCCCCAAATGGCTGATGACAAGCCACCTAAGATAAGGGTAAAGAGGCCAATTGGAGTTCCATAATCAACCCTAACTCCTCCTACTCTTAGCAACCAAACAAGGAGACTGACCAGTAAAATCTGTCCAAAGGTCCCCGCCAGATAAAACGACAAGGCTTCTTTTCTTTTCATATCTTGCTTCCTTTTCTTGCCTATAAAAAACCTTCTTCTCACGCTGAGCTAGTCCATATCCACCCATTTGTCATTGTCCATGATAAAGGGTTTGGCTAGACCTGGTCCGGTATAGTCCTTGTACTTGGTTGTGAGATACTTGTAGCAATCTTTCTTGTTAGCAAATTTTATGGCTTGGTAGGGCTCTTCGAAGGTCAATTTTTCGACAAATAAGTAACCATCTGTCGTAGGAACTAAGACGCCGACGTGACCGACAAAAAGGGAATCGCCATCCAGATTATCGTGGACAACGACCGACAGCATACGTGCCTTGTCATCAAAGGTGAATTGCTTATAGTAATCCTCCATATGCTTGGCGTGAACCTTGACATCTTGGGTGGCCTCAGTCTTGACCCTTGAAAAAAGAATCTCAAAATTTTCCTGATCCTTGGCATCAAAGAGCTTGCCCTTGTCAATAGCGTCCTTATCTTGGAAAAGGAGCTCAGTATCATTTTTGACTTGTGGAATCTTGATTTTGCCTTTCAGGAGCGTATAGGTGTTGATACGACAGTTGGTGCCGATAAAGTCACCATGCTTGGCTGTCCACAGGCTACTTATTTTTTCCACATCATAGTCTGTTTTGGTAAATGGTGCAAAATCCCCAGAAAGTCCAACAGAACCCACAGTATCATTGTAATCTCTAACCAGATTGGTAAAGTTATCCACACTCCCCTTGTCTAAATGTTTCGAGAGAATGGAACGCACCTCATTGAGACTGGCCTTGCTATTAAGGTTGGAGTAGCTTGGTTTTTCCTCCTTTTTGTGGATATGTGCAAAAACTGCTAAACCAACGAGTAATAGGCTAGCGATAGATAGAAGTATTAGCGTCTGTTTTTTCAAATGTTTCATAGGCGCCTCCTTGGCTTCATTATACCAGATTTTGCTGACTACTCATTCTCAAGATACTTATCCACAAGAAAAAGCCTTGTTGCTAAGGCTTTAGATTGAGGACAAAGGCTTTTTAGTCTCCAAACCATCACTTGCCATTCACAATATTGGCAAAGGCTTCTTGGATGTCCTTATTATTGGTAGGGTACATGTAATACATGTTTTCAGGATTTCCCTGATTTTGCATGGAAACTAGGACCACTGGTTGACCTTTATGAATGGTGAAATGGTAGAGAATCATGGCAGAACCTGAATACCCGTAGCTATCCACGATGAGATAGTCCGCTGTCCCTGTACCATCTTCGGAAAAGGCAACGTCTACCTTTTGTTGGTTGGTCATTGGAGCATTTTGTTCTGTCTTTTCACCTACAATGATGCGGTTATTTTTGGCAAAAGACATGGCACCAAAGAAGTCATCACTTCCGTTAGGTATTAGTCTTCTATAACTTTCTTGATTCATCTTGTGACCAAACTCTACCATGTAACTAGCAAGCTTAGCGGCCTTGTCACTATTCCAAAGGGCTGTCATATTGGTCTGGCTAGATTGACCAGACTGACTCTTGCTTTTCACTCTGTAATAGGACGTGTAAACCACTCCCGGCCCTCCAGATTCTGGAATTTGAACCAGACGATCTGTGTCTTTGACAGAATTGTCTGGAGACGGTGCCGCTTGGTTGGCTGGCACAGGCACAAAAGGATTAACCCCATGTCCTGGACCATTGTCCGCAAAATAAAACATAGGCTGACCGTTAAAATCTTTAACGACAGTCTTGCCATCAGTACTTCCTGTCTCTTCAGACTTTGTGAGCCCTGACTTGGTAATGGTCACAACATGACCGCCGTCAGAAACCCAGTCACCTTCGATGCTTGAAAAATCACCATTTCGAATGGCTTCCACATCCATAGCAGGCGTTTTTGCTTCCGATGAGGCACTCTGACTTTGAGAACTAGAGCTTGAAGACGAGTCAGACGCTTTGGAACTCGATTGTTTAGACTTGTCTGAGGAAGACGTTTGGCCAGTTTGACTGCCTGACGAAGCTACCGCAAGGGATGACGTCTGTTGCGCTTGTGAATGATGAGAATGCCAAGCAAAAATGGCACCACCACCAAGAAGCGTCATACAAGAAACTGCAAGAACTGACGCTGCGACCTTATGAGTCACAATAGACTGACTTAAGGTTTGCCAAAAGCCCTTCTTAGATGCTAACAATAAGCTCTCTACTTCTGCTCGATTGGCCAAGAGACTACCATTTTGTATCGCCTCGTCAACCTCTGTCATCTTTGGGCGACGTCCATAAATCTTTATAAAATAGGTTAACCATTCTTCTGCTTTCATCTCATCTCCTTTTTGAAGCGTAATACTTTTATTTTAGCATAAAACGGGGATTCTGGTTGACTAGTTCGAAAAGAAAAAAACTGCAAGCAAGCAGCCGCAGTCGGTGTATAAGCATAGTACTTATTTCTGAGTATTGCCAAGTTTTTTAAAGTAAGTATAGCCCAGATAGAAAAAGAAAAGCGCTAAAAGAATAAAGAAACCCATGACGAGTTTGGTCCCACCTAATTGATAGGCAATGTAAACAAAAGTATTAACCTTAAGCTTACCACCCGTTTTTTCCAATAGCGAAAGGCTCTGTGAGTAATAGTGACCAAGCCAAATAGCTCCTAGCCCTAATAACGGATAAATAATGACACCCAAGATAGGGTTCTTTTTTAACAAATTATCTAACATACATCCCCCAATTTTTTTAATGCTATAGTAATAGCTTACCAAAGAATGACTAGAAAAGCAAAGTGCCTCCCATTGCACAAAAATCAAAAGGAACCGAGCCAAGAAGCTGGTTCCATTGTAAATCTAAAAGACGACACGTGTTCCATGAACTTGCTCAAGACCAGGTAAGGCAAGAAATTGGTCACGATTAGCCACGGAGATACCACCTCCTGCTAAAATATCCAACTGACCGTCTGCTAGCTGAACCAATTCTGCATAACGTTTCAAGCGTAAGTCTAGAGCAGTCTCAGGAGTTCCAGCACGGGTGAGAAGACGCGTCGCACCGTGGTCCTTAAGCCACTGAATAGCACTAGGCTGAGCTGCTTTAGGGATTTGGTCAAAGGCCATATGCATGGTGACCTCTAGGTCTCGACTAGCATCTAACAAGGTCTTTAGAGCTTCTGTATCGAGTTGGTTTTCTGAAGTCAAAGCACCTAGTGCAAAGCCGTCAACACCCAATTCGCGCGCACACTTGATATCTTCTAGCATGATAGCTAATTCCTGCTGGCTATAGACAAAGTCGCCCCCTCGTGGACGAATCATCACAATCACCTTAGCCTGATAATCCTTGGCCAACTCAACAGCCGCCTTTATGACACCATAAGAAGGCGTCGTGCCTCCAACAGCCAGATTATCACACAACTCCACGCGTTGAGCACCGGCTTTAAAGGCTTTTTCTAAATTAGTGACATTCTCTGCACAAAATTCATATATTGGCATACTGAACCTCCAATTAGTTGTAGTAGCAAGGGGATTGACTATCAGTTTCTCTTTTGATAACCCCATAACACTATAGCAAATGATAGCAATTGCCATAGAAGGATTCTCACAATCTGCAAACTATCTGCTTCAGAATTTGAAACCACATGAACTAGATTCGAAGCAAGATTGTTGAAAAAATGATCTCCTAACCCAAACCATAAGGAACCCGTCATTTTGTAGAGTAAGGACCATTTGATACTCATCATTCCCGCTAAGATAACATAGCCAATGCCCATGACGATGAGGTTTACGAGTGACGACTCTCCTTGAAGATAATCTCTTAAGGGCATTACCAAGTGCCATATTCCAAATAGGAAGGCTATAAAGAATAGACTCTTGCGGTACGAAATCCCTTCAAGAATTTTTGTGAAAAGGCCACGAAAAACTCCTTCTTCCATCCATACGTTTATCAGGTTAAACACCACACTTGAGAGAATAAGTAAGATTCCTGCTTGAGATACTTTTTCGTTTGTTAAGGAAAAACCACTGGCGTAAAACGATAAGTGAACATTGCCATGAAGAAACAAGAGAACAATGCACTCAACTGTATATGCAAAGACGGAACACACTAAGCCAAAGAGTAGCCCCTTCCCTATACCACTCACTATTCCGTCAGGACTGAAACCAATATCTTTCCATCTTAAATTACAAATTGAAAGGACTCCCCACAGTAGAAAAATTCCAAAAAGCTTATGTAAAAAATTCTCAGATAAGAAGGTTTCATCCGTCCTAATATAGAAGTATTCAATTAGCCTTGCTACTGAGCAGATAACAAATATAATTGAACAACTTAAAATAGGTTTCTTTATTAGTTGATTTAGCATATCTTCCTTTCAAATAAGTCTATTATAAAAGTTAATTCAATATTTCACTCAGTCCAATTCCTTCTCTAGTTCTTTTAGAAAGGTGATTAAAAATTGATGGCGACTTTCTGCCATTTGTTTGGCAGTCTCCGTGTTCATTTCATCTTTTAAGAGGAGCAACTTGTCGTGGAAATGTTGGACGGTATCAGTAAGGGGTCTCCCTTTGTGGCCACCATAGGAAAAAGTTCGCGCAATTCCAACAGCTCCTATCGCATCCAGGCGGTCTGCATCCTGGACAATCTTGCCTTCTAACGATTCTGGATGTTTACCGCGATTTTTGCTGAAAGAAACAGCATTGATAACCCGACAAATCTGGTCGATTTGCTTTTTAGGAGCACCAATCTCTTCTAGAAACATGCGAGCATTCGCATTATTCTCTGTTTGAAACAATTTATAATCATCAGCATCGTGAAGAAGAGCTGACAAGCCCACTATCTCCAGATCACATGGACCTTCTGCTTGTGCGATTCTCATAGCATTGGTATAGACGCGAAGGGTATGCGCCACATCATGGCCATCCGCTCGATCAGCAAATAAGGTTTTAACATACTGCTTAGCAGCAAGAATTCGTTCTTCGATCATCGTTCTTGTCCTTTGTATAATCTGTGCACAGTTCTATCTATTCATTTGAACTAGTAATGGAGAGGTGCAGTTTACTTAAAAACCGCCTCTCAGCGATTACTACTTCCTCTTTTGTGGAAAAAGCGGGAGACCAAGTTTGGCAATCTTTTCCGCTGGGGTCTTCATGCCATCCTTGACCCATTTGGAAATCACTGAAACAATAGCCGAGCTCCAGAAGGAATTGAGGTAACTACCAGCACCATTTGATGAGCTACCATTTCGTTTTTCCAAAAAATCATAAACTGCCTTGGTCAATACCTGCTCAAAATTATAATCAATGGCAAGACTGATGATTTTGGCTTCTTTTTTGACTTCTTTAAGGAGATAAACCCAGACCTGATAGAGATCAGTCTTAAGATTATAGCCGTCCAAAGACTTAGTAATCTTTGCAATGCTAGACTCAAAAATAGATTTCAAAATCTCTTCCTTAGAACCATAATTGCGATAAAAGGCAGCACGAGATACACCCGCACGCTCAACCAGTTCCGATATGGTAATCTTTTTAAAGTCTTTTTTCTCCAACAATTGCAGGAGAGAAATTTCAATGGATTCTCGTGTAATTGCTTTGTTTTCTTGGTTAAATCGTTTGAGATTTTCCAAGGATTTCTCTGAGATTTTTCTTTCTGCCATAACATTCACTTTCTATCTGTCACACCTGATGAGATCTGCTTTGATAGCAAAGCACTTCATGATAAAATTGTAAAAGAAGACAAATAACTTGTCAATGTACATTATGCAGATATGAGGTGTAACCTATGAAATGGAAAATTATTGCGGATTCAGGCTGTGACTACCGTTCTTTGGACAATCTGGCACCAGATACGGAGTTTGTCAGTGTTCCTTTGACTATCCAAGTGGGCGAGACCATTTACAGGGATGATATCCAACTCAATATTGATCAAATGATGGAGGAAATGTATGCGACTACGACTGCTTCTAAGTCTGCCTGTCCGAGTCCTGATGATTATATGAAATCCTTTGAAGGAGCGGACAATATCGTCGTCGTGACGATCACTGGAACCCTTTCTGGTAGCTACAATAGTGCTGAAATCGCTAAGAAAATTTATCTGGAAGAGCGTCCTGATACTAAGATTCACGTGATTGATAGCCTGTCAGCTGGTGGTGAGGTCGACCTTATCGTTCGTAAACTCAATCACTTAGTCGCTGAAGGCCTTGATTTTGACCAAGTCGTTAATGCTATCACAAGCTACAAGTCTAAAACCAAGTTGCTCTTTGTCTTGGCAAAGGTCGATAATTTGGTGAAGAATGGTCGTCTAAGTAAACTAGTTGGCACCGTTGTTGGACTCCTCAATATCCGTATGGTCGGTGAAGCTAGTAAGACAGGTACTCTTGAGTTGCTTCAAAAAGCCAGAGGTCAAAAGAAAGCTATCAAAGCTGCCTTTGATGAACTCCTCAAGGCTGGTTATGCTGGAGGCCACATTACGATTGCCCACCGCAACAATGAAAAATTTATCGAGCAATTCTCTGAATTGGTTCGTGAAAAATTTGCCCAAGCAAGCATCGAAGTCCTTCCTACTTCTGGACTCTGTAGTTTTTATGCTGAAGAAGGCGGACTCCTTATGGGGTATGAAATTTAAGAAGACATTGAAAAGAGGCTGGACTACATGTTCGGTCTTTTAAAAATCAGATTATGCTATTTGATAATCAGCAGAATAGGATTTTAAAACTAAAAATTCTTTCTTGATAATCCAACGTAATCGCTTTCACCACCCACTTCATTTATGGTAAGATGGAAGTGACGCATTAGTATCATATGCTTATCAATTTAAATACCCTTATTAAACATGGAGATAGTTTATGAAACAGAAACATTCACATTTTCTAATCCCTGGGATCCTTCTTCTAGGGATTGTTTTGCGGGCCCCGTTCACAACCTTGTCTACGGTCTTATCAGACATTGCTTCTGGTCTAGGCGTTGAGGTCAGTTCTCTCGGTCTCTTGACAAGTCTGCCTCTCTTGACCTTTGCGATATTCTCTCCTTTTGCGGCTAGCTGGGCCAAACGCTTTGGTATTGAAAGACTCTTCCTCGGTGTTTTAATTGTGATGACACTTGGTTCTGCTTTGCGTACCTTCAATCTTCCCCTCCTTTATGTGGGGACGCTTTTAGTCGGAGCTGGGATTGCCTTTATCAACGTCCTTCTCCCAAGCCTCATCCAAGCTAATGAGCCAAATCAGTTAGGATTCTTAACCACACTCTACATTACAGCCATGGGCTTGTCCACAGCTGTGGCTTCATCGGTAGCCGTTCCAATCACTAAGGCAACCTCATGGCAATGCTTGGTCTGGGTATTGACAGCAGTCTGTGCCCTGGCTCTTGTAGTTTGGCTTCCTAATGTCCGTCACAATCATTACTTAGAACAAGAAACTTCTACCAGCGAAAATTCAGGCAGTTGGTATAAGAGTGGCAAAGTCTGGGCCATCATGATTTTCGGTGGATTACAGTCACTCTTCTTCTATACCACTATCACTTGGCTTCCAACCATGGCTACACAAGCCGGTGTCGGCGAAGCCAATGCCGGAATTCTAGCTTCCGTTTTCACACTGACGAGTATTCCATTCTCTATGATTGTTCCTAGCCTAATCACGAAACTTTCTGATCGCAACCGCCATTTGATGCTAGTGGCTACCGTCCTAGCAGGACTTATCGGAGTGGCTATGCTTCTAGTCAATACAGACAGCTTTGTGTATTGGTTAGTCCTTAACCTCTTAATCGGAAGTTCTGCTAGTGTCCTATTCCCTTACATGATGGTTGCCTTTTCAATGAAGGCTAGCACGCCTGAAAAAACAGCCCAACTATCAGGTTTAGCCCAAACCGGAGGCTATATCTTTGCAGCCCTTGGTCCAGTCTTGTTCGGTTCAAGCAAACAACTCTTTAACTCTTGGACCCCTGCTGTTTTAATTCTTCTTGTCTTGACCATAATCATGGGAATTGCCCTTTACAAAGTTGAAAAAACAGACGTTATTTTGTAAGAGAAAAACTAATAAAAGAAAATGCCCCACAAGTTGTAGCTTGTGGGGTGTTATTGTTTTACGAAAACCACTAGCTGTGCTAGTGGTTCCGAAAAGCTTTTAGCGATGTATCAAAAAAGTCCCCCTAAAGTGTTATATTAGATAAGGTTTCCCGACCGCTAACTAATATACAAAAGGAGGACCCCTGATGAGACAGGATAATAATAGTTTAGCACATACTACATGGAATTGTAAGTATCATATTGTGTTCGCACCCAAATATCGACGTCAGATAATTTATGGGAAATACAAAGCAAGTATTGGTCAAATCTTACGATTATTATGCGAAAGAAAAGGTGTTGAAATTCATGAAGCAGAAGCTTGCCCAGATCATATTCACATGTTGGTGAGTATACCACCGAAACTAAGTATTTCCTCATTTATGGGATATTTAAAGGGCAAAAGTAGCTTAATGATATTTGATCGACACGCTAATTTAAAGTATAAATATGGGAATCGCAAATTTTGGTGTCGAGGGTTTTATGTTGATACG
>NZ_JVGR01000017.1:0-25169 GCF_001073005.1 Streptococcus sp. 449_SSPC | reverse complement strand
AGTACATTCTAATTTTACTGGACCTAAGTCCAAAAAACGTCTGATTGCATTCTCATGTGCAACTGCTCTTGCAGGTTTTGCCCTCATCGCAAAGCCTGCCTTCGCTGAGGAAGCTAAAGCTGATAACTCATCAAACCTTGATGTGAACGCTACTACCACTGCAAATGTGGAAACTACCGCAGACCTCGTAGAAACTAAGGTTGTCGAAGCTCCTGCTACTACTGAAAATTTAGGCACCACTCAAAGCACTACAAATGTCTCAGAACAAGCCACAACTTCTGCTGCAAGCTCTGAAGTTGTCAGTGAAACTGCCTCAACAACTGCAAACGAAAGCCAAACTCCTACAGAATCAGTTGCAGGCCAAACACGTGAAGCCGTAACTACAGACCGAGCTGCCAGCGAGACAGCTTCAGTACCTAATGAAACAAACGTCACTGGTGGTCAATACTATAGCGACGACCAAGGCTACTGGCATTACAAAGATGCTAGCGGTAAAGACCTGACTGGACCACAAACTATTGATGGCGTTAAGGTCTACTTCAATCCAGGCGGTGTTCAGGTTAAAGGGGGATTTGGCTGGGACGGTCACTATTATGACAAAGACTCTGGTGCTCTTGTTACTAATAAATTTGTTGAAGAATATGGTAGAACCTATTACGTTGATGAAAATGGTAATAAGGCAATTGGTTCTAAAGAAGTTAATGGAGCGTGGTATTATTTTGAGCAGTATGGTGAACTAATTAAAAACAATTTTGCTCCTGATGGCCGTTATTATGACAAATATGGTAAACAAGTGGATTTCGGAACAAACCGCTATTTCGAATTAAACGGGGAATGGTACTATGCTGGAAATGATGGTGCTATTTTAAAGGGACCACAAACCATCGATGGTGTTAAGGTTTACTTCCGACAATACGGAGCTCAAGTCAAAGGATATTTTGTCAAAGATGAGGGGGATAATAAATCTCGATACTACGATAAGGATACTGGTGCTCTTGCCACCAATCAATATGTTATCGCTTATAATCCTTACAAACATCGAAATGAACGTTATTATGTTAACGACCAAGGAATTCGGTTAACTGGTCCTCAAACAATTGACGGTAAACAAGTCTACTTCGATACCTACGAGGGAAGCCAGGTTTTCGACAATTTTGCTGACGATGGTTACTTTTACGATCAGGACGGAAATCGTGTTGATCTTGGTGCCAATCGTTATGTTCAAATCAGAGACAATTGGTACTATGTCGGTAACGATGGAAAAATTTTAACCGGTGAACACATTATTGATGGAGCTCACGTTTATTTTGAATATGGAGGTAAACAAGTTAAAGGAGATTTTGACTATAAAAATCAATTTCACGATAAAGACTCTGGAACTTTAGTTACTAATCGTTTCGTTACCGTTAATGACAAGACCTACTTCATTGGAGCAGATAGTAAGGCTATTAAAGGAGCGACCGTCATCGACAACATTGAATACTTCTTTGACGAAAAAACTGGCGCTCAGGTTAAGGGAAATTTCGCAAGTAACAAAAAATATTATAACAGTACTACTGGTGCTCTCGTAATCAATAGTTATGTCCAAGTCGACAAAGACTGGTACTACGTAGGCAATGACGGTAAACGGCTTAAAGGTTCTCAAACCATTAACAATGTTCCTGTATACTTTGACCCTTATGATGGTAAACAAGCCAAAGGTGTCTTTGGTAATGATGGCTACTTCTACGACAAAGATTCTGGTGCTAAAATAGACCTTGGTACCAATCGCTACGTTTACATCAACGATAACTGGTACTATCTTAATGGAGAAGGAAAAATCCTTAAAGGCGATCAAACCATCGACGGGGTACAGGTTCACTTTGATCCATATTATGGTAATCAAATTAAAGGAGAATTTACCGATAGTAATGGGCATGCGGTTAAAGCAAACTCCTATACTAGCCCAGTTAAGTACTATGATAAAAATTCTGGAGCTCTTGTAAAAGGTCAATACTTTAGCCATGATGGTAAATGGTACTATGCAGATGCAGAAGGTAATATCCTTAAAGGCTCACAAACCATCGATGGGGTACACGTCTACTTTGACTATAATGGTGTACAAGCTAAAGATACTGTTCTAGATGGTTACTACTACGATAAAGATAGTGGAGCACGAAAAGAACTCCCTCGTGATCAGTTTATTAAGATTGGTGACGATTTATACTACATTAGCAGTAATGGACGAACTGGGAATATAACTATTGATGGTAAGGATTACTATGTTGGTCGATATGGTAGAGTTCTTCGTGGTTCCTTTAACGTATACCAAGAGCCACCTTACTATGATGACGAAACTGGCGAAGCTGTGAAAAAAACTGGTTTTGTTAAATCTTATGGTCGTTGGTACTATATAGAGGAAGACGGAAAAAAAGCAAAGGGCCTTAAAGAAATTGATGGTAAGCTTTATTTCTTCTCTAACAATCCAATGAACAAATACGAAACGCACGAACAAGTTCGTGGACAATTAGCTAGACCTTACTTTTATATTTCCTTCCCAAATAGAGCAGAAGACAACCCAACTTACTACTTCGACGCTGAAACTGGAGCTGCTGTAACTAACCAATTCATCTATGCAGATGGACACTGGTACTACTTCGGTAAGGATGGCAAGGCCCTCCTCTTCGATCAAGTCGTCAATGGTCAACACCTCTACTTTGATTATGAAGGGAAACAAGTGAAGGGTGATTTCGTTACAGACTACAAGGGAACTCGTTATTACGATGAAAACTCTGGTGAGCTCGTCACCAACCAAACACGTACCATCAATGGTGTGACTTACCACTTTGATGAAAATGGACGTGTGAAGCAATTGTAAGATAAGTCCGCAAATCGACTAAAATTATTCTCATTCGTCATACAGATAAACGACAAACAAAAAGTCCAAATCAAACTATTGATTTGGGCTTTTTGTTAGGTAAAGAATTTATTAGTCCTTTTTCAGTCTTTTTAGGTGTTTATAGAGACCGAAGGCCCGATCCAATTGCATAGATTCGATAGGACGTTTGCCCTTGATATAGAGATTTCCATTGGTCGCATTCATCAACCCTGTCTTAGAAATGGCATAACCGGTGATCATACCGCTATAAAGGAATTTTTCCAATTCCTTAACATCTAAAACTCTGCTTGAAGGTTCAAGAATACCATATTCTGCTTCATAAATATCCACTAGTCTTTTAAACTTATAGGCTGTTTTTATGGGCATATCTCCGACATTTCCCTTGGCATAATAATGATAGAGATTCTGTGGGCTTAAGTCTGCAGATGCCACCTCTTGACCATTGGGCGAGTAAGGTTGTGATTTAATGAAAGTATTAAGCTTGCCAATATCAATGTGAGAGTCGCTAACATTTTCCTTAGGAATAGGACCTTCAACCTTATCAACAATCTCCCTTCGTCTTATAGTTGCCAACAATTCATAAGGCTCGACTCTAAGTCTTTTGGAAAATTTTTCCAAAGTATCAAGCGATACCGTTCCTGTTTGATTGATCAGGTTATAGTTGGTTTGAGCCATACCAGATGAGACTACAAAGGCTGTCATGCGTTCTCTGACTTCCCCCTCAGTCATATCTTCCGTGATTTCCAGCTTCTTGCGAATGTTGTGCCACAAGTTCTGGGTGACCTGATCAGGATCTCTTGGAAACTCAAAACCCTCATGCTGATTATCTCGAGCTAAGAGCTTCCCAAGTGTAATGTTTTTCCCAGTCACCTTTGCCAGACCGTTAGTAATGGTTACAATCTTTGGAATATTTCCCTTAGGCTTGTTCATAAAAAGCATCCGAAGACTTCCTGACGGAATCCCCGTAGCTTCTGAAAGCTCTTTGTAACTCTTCTTGTCTTTCCAAAATTCCCCCATACGAGCTTTTTCCGCATTTTCCCAGAAAAGCTCCTTAAGGGGTTTGGGGGCATTCAGCTCATCCGAAAATAGTCGTTTTGACATCATTGTCTCCCTCTAAAATTGCTGTTTAAAAATTAGTCCAAATCTATTATCTCATATTTTTAATAAAAATCAAATCATTTCCTAATCAATAATCATTACAATCGGCTATTCGTTTAGAGTTTTTCTTGGGTTAATTGAGTACAACAACTCCTCTCGTACTTAAACGAGGGGAGTTGTTTTACTAATAATTCCAGTTGACCAAGAGATAAATGAGGCTTGAGCCAAACATATCCGCTAAAGCATGGGCTAAGAAGAATGGAAGGAGGTTTTTAACCTTGTATTTATAAAGAAAATAATAGAATAGACCAAAGACCACACCGATAACCAGAGCCCATAGCATGCCCTGATAGGTATGGAAGGACACACGGACAATGGTTGAAAAGACCAAGACCCACCATTTATACTTGTCCTTTACTGAGGTCAAGAGCCCTAAGAAGAAAAATTCCTCGTAGAAACCGTTGAGTAGTGCATAGGCAATAGCCATAGGCGATAAGGCCATAAACTTATCAATCACAGCCATAGGGCTAATAAAGGCTAGAACCTGAGGACTAAAGTAATTATACTGACCTGACAAAGTGCTCACCATATCGGCAAATAAGCCCATGATAGCAAAAATAAAAGGTACCCAAAAGAGAACAGACCACTTTAGGCGTATAGGTAATTGTTTAAAGTCAAAATGACGTATCCAGAGATATATAATCGCTAAGGTTAGGAGAATAATCTGCAAGGTGAAATTACTTGAATAGCCTGCTCCTTCACTGGCTGTATTTGTTGACGTCTCGGTAACTGTTGTCGCTACGGTCGGAGCCAAACTTGCCAAATATATTTCAGTCGAACGGACAATAAACTGTCCAAACATAATGAGCGTAACAATACCGATATCAAACCACCTCAGATTCTTTAGTGGTTGTTCGGGACGAATTTTCTTTAGTAAAGGCATAGTCTCTCCTTCTTCCTCGTATCTACAACGAAAGGTCTTTTTTTCTTTAAACTTATTATAAGTCATAATCCTTAAACTAACACTAAAATTTGCAGTAAAATTAGTAGTTCGCTTAAGGAAAGAAAAAAGCAAGGGAAAGCATGTTTCCTTTGCTTCAATTTAATTATTAATCGTTCTTTTTGACGACGCTCACAAGTACAATAAGTTGGAATACTGCTAAAACAAGTAAAACCCTAAACCCATTTCGACTTCCTTGTGCTGTTGCTTGCGCAAAGTCAATCTTGTTATTAGCTTGACTCATAGCAACAATTAGAGAGGCTAGGGTTGTTCCCACTGCTCCTGCAAATTGTTGGAGCGTATTAAAAATGGCATTGGCATCAGCGCGTTGATCAAGTGACAATTGTTTCTGTCCATTAGTCATGACATTACCAAAAGCAACTCCAAGCCCCGTCATAAAAATCATGTAAAAGACGAGGATTAAAGTATTTGAAAGCGAGAGACCAAACAGGGTAAAGAGCAGCTGAGCAAGGACAATCAGACTAGCTCCAATCAAAATTGGTTTACGAGCCCCCATTTTATCAAGAATAATACCTGAGAAAGGAGCAAACCCAGCACCAATCAATGCCCCTGGGAGAAGCATCAGGGCGGCGAGAGTGGTATTAGAGTGGTTAACCAACTGCACATAGTTTGGCAAGAGGAAACTCATCGCAAGGGAACCCAATTGAAAAGAAAAGAAAGCGATGATATGACCTGTCAGTTTACGATTTTTCAAAATAGAGAGGTTGATGATGGGATTTTCTAATGTTGTAGAACGCCAAATCAAAATGACAAGACCTAAGATCCCAATCAAAAGCCAACCTAAGACTGAGAAGCTGAAGAAGGCATGTTCAGCAACCCCATGAAGACCTAAAATCAGTCCCAAGAAAAGAAAGATGGTAGCCACTAGACTGAGGATATCTAAAGATTCACGTTTAACCTCACTCTTTTGCTCAATCGAGCGAAGCCCTGCAATCAGTGAAGCCAAGAGAATAGGAAACTGAATGAGGAAGATAGAACGCCAACCAAAATGCGCTGTCAAAAGTCCACCAACAGTTGGTCCAATCGCCGGTGCAACTGCTGTAATCAGTGTCCCAACTCCCATCATGAGACCAATCTTACGACTTGGCACCTGCTCCAAAATGATGTTAAACATGAGAGGTAGGGCAAAACCAACACCCATCCCTTGAACCAATCGTCCCAAAACAACAAAGCTAAAACTAGGCGCTATAAAGTCGATGAGAACACCTAAGATAGACAAGAGGTTTGCGACAAGAAAGATGGTTTTCATCTTGAATGAACGCTTGAGATAGGCAGATAAGGGCACCACGCAAGCAACGACTAATAGGTAGATGGTTGTAACCCACTGTACTGTTGACGTATTAACCGAAAATGCCTTCATCAATATGGGAAAGGTGATATTCATAGCTGTTTCACCAGCCACTCCACAAAAAGAAAGGATTCCTGTCGCAAAGATGGCACATAGGATCTTGGTGGAGATTTTTTCGTCTGACATGAGTATTTGTTCCTCCTAGATAAACTTAAATATTGTGGTAGTGTTGTAAGATTTTAAGAAAGACTTCTCTCTCTTCAGATGAAAATTGCTGGGCAAACTCTTCCTCTTCTTTTCGAAGATAGGATTGACAGGCAGACGCGATTTTTACTGCCTTATCCGTTAAAACAACCGCTTTTTGCCTAGCGTCTTTCGCTGAGGTATGTCGTTCGATAAGGCCTTTTTTCTCCATCCGCTGTAAGAGAACTGTCGTTGTCGAACGCTGAATCTCAAATTCATGCTCAATGTCACGTTGAAATACCTCATGATTAGCATGATTGGTTATAAAATCGATAATGGCCATCTGATTTCCAGTCAAATCATACTGCCTAGCAAACTGATCAAAGTGGCGCATCATATTGTTATTGGCTTGCTTCAACAAGCGTCCAAAATGGTCCAAAAAACAACTCCTTAACTCTATTGTTAGCTAACTAGCGATTAACAGTATAGTAGAATTATTAACTCAAGTCAATAGATTCTTTCAAAAAATAGAAAAACTCAAGAACTTAAATCCTTGAGTTGCTTCATTTAGTCTTTCTTTACAGGAATTTCCTTAATAACACGCGCAGGGTTTCCACCTAGAACCACATTATCACCGAAGGACTTAGTCACAACAGCGCCTGCCCCAGCTACTACATTATCCCCTAGGGTAACGCCAGGAAGGATGGTCACGCCTCCACCAGCCCAGAAATTATCACCGATAGTAATTGGAGCCCCATATTCAAGGCCTGAATTACGCTCGGTTGGATCAAGCGGATGTAAGGGCGTCAAAAACTGACAATTAGGGCCAATCATGGCATTGTCACCAATCCTGATAGGACAGACGTCTAGCATAGTCAAGTTCCAGTTAGAATAAAAATTTTCACCGATATAGATATTAACACCGTAATCCGTAACGAACTGAGGATTCATGGCAAGATTTTCACCAGTCGAACCAAACCAAGATTTGACAATTTCAGCTCTCTTGAGACGGTCAGGTTCCGCATTAAAGGCCATTTGGTTTTCTCTCGATTTAGCTGCTAGGGCACGTAACTCAGGGTCGCTAGGCTTATAAAAATCACCCGCAATCATTTTTTCATATTCTGTCGGCATGGCATACTCCTTTTGTGGTTGTTTTCCTATATTGTAGTATAGAAGTGATGTTACCACAAGTGAACAGATATAAACTAGCTAAATATCTCAACTTAAAAAATATTACTAAATATAAATTGTAACCATAGCTCCATTATTTTCATTAGAAAGTTTCAGTTCCCAATCATGAAGTTCTACGACTCTTTTTACAAAAGATAACCCTATTCCAAAATGGTGATTTTGAGAGTCGTTTCCTGACTGATTATCTTGGTAAAAGAGCGATCCTACATTATCAATCATATTAGCTGAGAACCTTGAGCCATCGTTCCAAACCGATAAAACAATCTTATTTTGCTTAGAAGATAATTTTATAACTATCTTTGGCATCATTGATTGACTATAGGACATTGCATTATTCACTAGATTAGTAATTGCTCTTAAGAATAATACTAAGTCAATATGAATAGTAGTATCAGATGGGGTTTCATTCAATACATTTAAAACACAAGTTCCAGTTGTCAGAGGAGTTAATTCTCTAATCAAACATGACGCAAGCTGCTCCGAAGTAATATGCTCTTTATTGATATTATCTTTATAAAATGTTTTTGAATATTGAATAAATTGATTAAAATAATTATCTAGCTGTTGACTTGAAGATTCGATATCTAATAAGCATTGAGTTAACTCAGGAGACAAATCAAATGTCTGAAGATACTCAGCATTACCTGAAATTATTGTTAGAGGTGTTTTTAAATCATGTGCTGCGGAAGACACTCTGAACATTAGCTCTTGCTTTTGTTTCTTCTCTTTTTCAAGCATCTTTTGAATTTTATCCTGCATCTTCATAATATGTTCTTTTGTCTCAATAAATTCAAATAACCTTAGTGGCTTAGAGTATTTGTTATTGTCTGAATATAAGCTTTGTTCATATACTGTCTTCATCTCTCTCTGAATTTCATATAGAAGTTTTTGTACATTTCTTACAATTATAACAACTAAAATGACACAAAGATAAATCCACGAGCTAACACTAAAAAACATAGTAAAGCTATTCACATTGTTAGCATTAATTCCTTCAACCGCTGTAAATAGGGCAGGAATAATGTAAAAAAAACAAATGCATAACAAAAATTGAAAAATAATTTTCAAATAAGTTGCTCTTATCAACTGCTTTAATGTTATTGATTTTGCCATTTATATCCCCCACCCCAAAGAGTTTTAATTGGATCAATACCATAAGGTTTCAATTTTTGTCGAATCTGATAGATATACTCTGTAATACTTCGGTACTGAACTTCTGAACTTTGAGGGTACAAATATTCATAAAGCTCCTCTACACTAAAGATTTTAGTTTGATAGGTAAACAACAAATATAATAAATTAAATTCCCTTCTCGAAAGAGAAATACTATTACCGTCTACTATTAATTCCTTTCCTACCCTATCAAATTGAAGTAAACCACTAGTCTCAGTATCTCCGACAGAAAGTAGCCTTTTATCTCTTCTAATATGCATTTTGACTCTTGCAACCAACTCCTTCATACCGAATGGTTTGGTAATAAAATCATCTGCACCTATTCCAATAGCTTCAACAATATCTTCTTCAAGGTTTTTAGCAGTTATAAAAATTATGGGTGTTTGAATCTGACTTCTGATACTACTACAAATGTCAATACCACTCACTGGCATCATTATATCCAGTAAAATCAAATCAAATCCTATGAAGTCACATAGGTTAATATCTTTAACAGAATTTCTAGTTTCAACTACATAGGAGTTTTTCTCCAGAATATTCTTAATCAATCTTAAAATTTTTAAATCATCGTCAATAACTAGAATTTTAGACTTTACCATTTTTTTCCTCGTACGTTTTGAATATATTGTAACATAATTAAAAATCGAAAATACATTTCAAAATTAGCATATAATTGATAGTTCAATAAATTGACTTTCTACCAAATCTCAATAATGCTCATTTTTAAGTAACAGAATATGTGCTCCAAAGTCTTGTATCTATTTTTCAGTCAATCTATCTAAATTCGATGTTGTCTCATCTAAAAAAACAATCTTTATTTGACTTACTTTAAAAATTCCTTTCTAATAAGGCAATAACTCGTAAAGAATAATCCAAAAAGCCAAATTATAAATACAATAAAACGCATTATAGAATAGTTTGTATGTATTAGCTGAAAAACTAAATCATATATTATTATACTTGAAGCTATTGGTAAAACCCTATCTATAAAAGGCAACACGAGTATAGGAAATAATAGCAAAATTGCAAGTGCAATCATTGAATTACCGAATAAAAAGGAAAAAGAGTAACCCGCTAAAAAGTATACAACTGAACCAAACAAGTAATAATAAAAATTTACTTCACTATGAATACCCTGACTAAACATCATTACTATTAAACCTGCTAATACTGACTGTGTTAAACATTCTAGTAGATCTATTAATAATATGTATAATGTTGCCTTCACCCTACTTCCGTTGTTCAGGTAAACTTGCTTATAACTTTGTGTCCTCAATTCTACACTTGCATTTAAAACTCCATTCCCTAAAAAAGAGAACGATATTATAGTTAATAAAACAGAACTGTTAAAAGTGAGAGAATCTCCATTAACTTCGAATTTTAGATATCTTAATAAACTTATTATAATAACAAATACTAACTGAAATAATAAATAAACCTGTATAGGTAATAAACTATATTTTTTATAAAATAAGCTATGCAATTGGCTTTTCATTCTTCTTCCCCCATTTTATTTTTTCTAAATAAAATAAACAAATCATAGTAAGGAAAGTTTCAAATAATAGAAGAATCGCTCCATATAATTGAGTTGTCTGACCGGCTTCGATCCTACCAAAAGCAAAAGACTTAGCCCCAATTAAAGGTAATAAATTGTCTAAAATAGGTGAAATTGCCTTAAGTATGCCTGATAAAGAAAAAACTAACAATAAAACTATCACAATCAAAGAAGGAATTGATCTTTTTGTTATTTTTACAAGTAATAGAGAGAGTAAATTAAGTGTAATTGTAAAAGCTCCTATTCTAGTGAAAACATCAAGCATTAAGCCCATAGACAGAATACTTTGTAACTTACTAACTAACATGAATTTTAGAAGTAATGCATTTAATAAAAACAACGTAAAGGTCGTCATTATTGAAATAACAATTATACTAAATATCTGTGAAAACAACCTTATTTTCCAGTTAGCACAAATTAGTGATGAAAACTCATCCTCACCAAATTGATAATCAGTTGCTAGAATTAATGCTGATAATATAGGCAAAAATAACACGGTTGCCTGATAAGGAGATGATAAAATAGCATCTCTCACCGTTCTATAGGGAGTTTCAATTATATTTGGATCAATATTTACTGAGTTGGCAGCACCGGTGTGTAGTGCATTAATGACTTGAATATTTTGATATGAAAAAAACAAACTAACTACAACTAAGATAAAAAATCCCATTTTAAATAAAGTTAGATGGCTATATTTATATAAATACCCCTTTATAACTTGACTTAACATTTTACACTACTCCTTTCGTATACAGAGCTAAAATAGGCATTTTCAAAACTATCATATTGATTCAATACTTGCTCACGTTTGTCATTTAAAACAACATGACCATTTGAAATACCTACAACTCTATCTACGGTTAATTCAAGTTCGCTCATATAATGGCTAGTTAATAGTACTGTTTTTCCTTGTTTCACAAAGTCTTTGAGAAACTCTCTTAACCAACGGATTCCCTCTGGGTCCAACCCATTAATAGGTTCGTCTAAAATCAAAATATCTGGGTCTGCAAGTATTGCTGTTGCCAAGCCTAATCTTTGCTTCATTCCTAAAGAATAATCTTTGATTTTCTTCTTACCAACATCTTTTAATCCAACAATTTCTAAACATTCAGTACAACGTTGCTTACTTAGTCCACAAGAAAGTGCAATCCATCTTAATTGCTCATAACCAGTTCTACTTGGATAAGGTTGATAACTATCTAAAAAAGTTCCTACTATTGAGATTGGCTCAACTCCTAACTCACTATATGTTGTTCCTAAAATAGTTGCCTTTCCACTATCAGCTGACTCCAACCCTAATAGTATTTTTATTAGGGTTGATTTCCCAGAACCATTAGGTCCGATCAAACCAGTAATTTCACCTTTATTAGCTTGAAAAGTTATATTTGATAATACAACTTTGTCATCGTATGTTTTATTTAAATTAGTAATATTAATCATTTTGTTTTCCTTTGACGAATAGAACCTTTTGAAATTTCATAAATTAATGCTTTCACCAATAGGCTTATTATCAAACTCCACCCATGCATATGCATTAAAAGGGGAAGTTTTAAAATCTGAAACCCAATCTGGAGAATATCTTGTTATAGTGAAGGTACCTTTCACTATAATTGTAGTTTATCAATATCTTTTCGGAAAAAAATCAGAGTTAATAGTTTTACATATTTTTAATAAAAAAATGTTCTGAGATAGTCTTTAAACATCTTATTTTAGATAAGAAACAATCCACAAAAAAATCCCAAGTGCTCTATGCAACTTGAGATTTTATTTGGCGTTATAATTTCTGTAGTGGTTAAAACTACTGTAGAGGTTATAGAGCTTTTGAATGTACACAAAAAGTCCCATAAGAACTGTAACGAAAAGCGACCAAACCATCATTAGGAAGAACTCATGAGACTTATTAAGAATACCACAGAATTAATCGGAATTACAGATCCAAATATCATTGTTTCACTCGTTTTGAAACTGATACTCACATCGAGATTCAAGCAAAACTCGATTGTCCTGAACCATCATGCCCTCATTGACAAGGAAAGGCTAATTTGCTTTTGTGGCGTAAAACTCCCATACCAAAGCAAGTAAAGTCTTTATTCTACTTAATTATATATCGATGGTCTCACCTACAGCTAAAACCTTATAGCCTGCTGCTTCAACTTCTTTTTTAGTTGTCTTGTAATGACTATAATCATCTATATGAATGGGATAAATCCTTTTAGGTTGAAGGAGATCTTTCATTCGATTTAACATCTTCAAGTCCATGGTAAATGGTCCACCGAATGAACCTGATTTTACAGCGCCTAAATTAGCAAATATAGCATCTATATTTTGAGGAACATTTTTTGTTAAACCTGGGTACAAAACAGTATCACCGGTAAAATAAATGACTTTAGTTTCTGACGAACTTGTAATTGATATTTGATAACCATTCACTTTACCAACAATCTTTCGTATGATGTAGTTGCTGGCATGATAAGCCGGTAGTGCTTTAATGGTGATACAATAGTCAGCGACTTGAAATGATTGTTCTTCTCCCCATTTTAAAACACTATTATTTAAGCATGACACGCCATTTAAGATTTTCTTATTAGGAGAAATGACTGTTTTACTCTTCAAATAATCTTTCCCTACATCATCCAAATGATCTTGATGCCCATGAGTAATTAGCCATACATCAACTTTACTAAGAAGAGACTTATCCTTATGAACATCAGTTTGTTTCTCGGAGACAAATCCTTTAAACTGAACTGATGTTCCTTTAGGAGACAAGTCAGGATCAATTCCAATATGAAATTGATTATCAATGGAAATGACGCCACATGCAACGCCACAATAAGTAAACGAAATAGACATAGTACCTCTTTTTATAACGACCATGAATTGAAAAACCAGTCATTAACAATAATGGAATGAGCATTTAAGTGCACAGCTCTTGTAACTAGATTATAGTTTTTATCATCACTTTTATCAATACCAGCGTATGTTCGATACCTTCTTTTACATTTATAATGCTAAGTTTCCACAAATCTCAGTTAGGTAATCAACAAAAAAATCCCAAGTGCTCTATGCAACTTGAGATTTTCTTTCTGTCTGGGCATACCTGAGTCATTCAGGTCTTTATATTATTTGTCTTTTTGATCTTTGTGATCTTTTTTATTTTTCTTCTTACGTCCGTTGCGACCAAGTCCTAGGCCTGTTACCGATACGGTGAAGCCTGCGATATTGATGGTTTCTTCAATCTTACCTTTGCTTGCTTCTTCCTCATTTGAGAGATTAATTGGCATCTTGTGTTTAGAGCCTTTACCCTCAGCTTGACTTGAAACAGGTGCTTCAAAGTCATCGCCTGGTCCATAAGTTACTGGTCCCTCATGAGATTCCACTTGTTCTTCGACTTGGTCGAGAACTTCTAGGTCTTGAACCTCTTCAACAACGATATCGTCTGCCTTGTTTTCTTTAGGTTTACCATTGATATCACCTGTAAGCGGGATATAAACAACGGTTTCTTCAAGGTTACGTTGACCAACGGTCTTACCTTCAACCTTATCCTTATCAGCGCTGTAGCCTTCTACTTCTGGTGTGATGACTGTTTCAAACTGACCTTTATTTGAAGTCCAGTAGCTTGAACCAAGCTCTTCACCTGTAACCTTATCAATGGTCAAACTACGTGTCCATTGAGCGGTTTGGATGTTATTAGCAGGAAGTTCTGCTTGTCCATCGCTAGATGTGTAGAGAACTGTGAAGGTTACATCTTTGATATAGCTTTCACGTTCTGGCCATTTAGCACCATCAGGATTTGCTGGGTTAATTGGTGTACCAGCTTCTTGGATGTTATCTGGACCTACTTGAACGGTACCATGACGAAGGGTAACCATGAAGTTTTGGTCAACATGTGAATCACCATCAAAGATAACACCGTTTGTGAAGCCATCTGCAAGGAGGGTATAACCACGATCGCTATAGTACTTGATGCGCTCGATTGTTGAGTAATCGATAACTTCGCCTGATTTACCAAGTAAGTCAACCACTTCAAGTTTCTTACGAGTTGTGCCATCAACATAAGTAACTGTAGCTTTCTGAGCATCCTTAAGGTAAGTTACTACTTCCATGATTTCAGGTGTTTCTACAGAAACATCTGTCATTTCAGCTACTTCCATACGGTCTGGTGTAAATCCAACAACCTCTGGAGAAGGAACAGCTGAGAAGCCAGCTTGAGTACTTGACCATGCTTCATAATTGATAGCGCCTGTCACAAGGTTAACGTTAGCCAAACGTTTGAAATCAAGAACTTCAACGTAGTCGTCGCTAGCCAAACCACCTTCTTCGAAGACATACTGGATTGTACGTGTCACATCGGCACGGTTTTCAAGCATCTCTACGCTATTTGGCCAAACTGGACTATTAACATCGTTTGGATCTACGACTTCACCTGCAACTGGTGCTGGCATATCTGGGTCAATAAGAACCAAACGTTCACGAAGAACAACTTCGAAGACTTGATCAAAGTCTGAGTCACCATTGTAAGTGTGGTCAAAGGCTGCCGCATAACCATCGTTAACGAGCTCGTAACCTTGTTTAAGCAAGTTTGCGATTTGTTCATCAGTAGAGTAGTCAATCTTTTCACCTGAGCTTCCGACGACGACATCACGAGTCAATTCTGACTTATCAAGCTCATGCATGTAAAGGATAATAGCTTTTTGCTCATCCTTAGCATAAACCACGTTGGTATCTTGACCTGGGTGTTCTGGAGTAATAAAGGCCTTTTCAGAAATGTAACCAAGAACATCTGGAACAACTGTTTCCATAGCCATGGTTGGATCTTCAGGATCGTTGTTGTAGCTTGGAGTAGGTGCATTTTCAATAGGTGTACCATACTCATCTACTGGAATAATCTTACCAAGCTCTGTGTAAGTTACTGTATCTTCCACTTCTGGAAGGTCTGGGCGAACTTCAAGACCACCAGCTTGACGTTTATCCGCATAGAAGCCATCTACAACTGGAACTTCTACAACATCGTAAGTGAAGCTGTCTTGATCCCAAGTGCTTGTTTGTTCCACTTGGTTAAATTTACCGTGGAAGCTGAAGCTATCTTGGATGTTGATAACTGGATCTTTGTAGCCTGCACCTTGGAAGGTAACCGTTTGTTTCGTATCTTGCGTGATATCATCCAAGATTGGCTCGTAAACCAAGGTTTGGTCCATGCTGAGGTCAATTGGCAATACCAATTCACTTTCAGCTTGGTAGCCAGCAACTTGTGGTGCTGGTGTCTCAATAACTTGCGTAGCATCTTGAGGATCATTAGCATAATGAACTGGCTCTGCATCTGCGATTGGATTACCAAAGCTATCAACAGGGATAATCTTACCAAGCTTTTTATAGGCAACACTATCTGTTGCTTCGGGTTTATCAGGGGTAACAACCTGCATACCAGCCACTGCCTTGTCCGCAAAGTAACCTTCGATAACTGGAACATTAACCTTAGCGAAAGTATAGCTGTCTTGATCCCATGTGTAAGTGTCTTCTGCTTGGTTGTACTTACCAGTGAAGCTGAAGTCAGACTGAATATTAACAGACGGTGTTGCTTCGCCAGCTCCTTTGAAGAAGACAGTTTGCAAGGTTGGTTGCGTTACATCTTCAAGGATTGGAGCGTACTCAACAAGAATATCGTCTGTCAAGCTCTCAGGCATGACACTTTGTTGCATTGGACGGTAACCCGGAATGTGAGGAACAAGAGTTTCACTAACCTTAGTTGGGTTATTAGCATCGTTGTTGAAGGTTGGCGTTGGCACGTTTGGAATCAAACGTCCATTCGCATCAATAGGAATGATCTTACCAAGTGGAACGTAGGTAACGGTTTCTTCTATATTATCCTCAGTAACATCTCTACCCTTAACCTCTACTCTATCCGCAAAATAGCCTAAAACTACTGGTGCATAGATATCATAATACTTGGTTTTGTTTGGAGACCACTCTGTCTCATCAACAAGCTCACCTGTAACCTTGTCGAAGGTAAGAGTACGCACCCAATAAGCCTTTTGCACATCTGCATTTGGCAAATCAGCATTGCCATCTGTACTTCTGTAAAAGACTGTGAAGCTTACTTCTTTTTCGTAAGCATACTTAGATGGCCACTTAGGTCCATCTGGATTATTAGGATTGATTGGAGTATCTGGGACTTGTTCATTGTCAGGTCCCACCTTGGCAACATCGTGTTGCAAGAGGACGAACCACTCTTGATCATCAATATCTTTATCATCAAAAATGGCATCTTTAGGGAATTCGTCCTGAATCAAGTCATATCCCATGTCCTTGAAAGTCTTGATACGTGTTGCTGTCCCGTATTCAATCGCTTCACCCAATTCACCGGTCAACTGGTCACTAACCAAGTAAGCACCAGTAGTTTCATCAATATAAGTGATGCTGGCTTTCTTGAAAATTTTACGATACACAACCGGAGTGTCGGCTCCTGGTTTGTTCGGTACTACACTTTTAATATCTGTCATATAATCTTGAACAGCTGGTGTTGCTGTCTCACCCGCCTTTCGTGGATCTTTTTTGTTATTGTTATACTGCTTAGTCAAAGCACCTGGAATATATTCCCCATCTTCTGTCACAGGGATAATGCGTCCCAATTTCCTATAGGTCACATGTTCCGTTACCGTTGGCACATAGGGCGTGACAACGTTAAAACCCGCTTCCTTTTGGTCAGCGAAATAGCCCTGGACAACTGGTACCGATATCTTAGGATAGGTATAACTGTCCTTGTCCCATTCGATTAAACCAGTCTTCCTATCCCTAGTCCCTGTGAAGACATGGTTTTCCATGACTTCAGGATCTGGAGTTAGCGAATCCGCTCCTTGAAAGATAATCTCCTGCTTGGATGGAATCCTTACGGTTTCCGATTGAGCATGATTATCAAAGAGAACTTCGTCAGCTCTGGCAAAATCTAATGGAGAGGGGGCACCGTGGTCAGAGCGACTTTTTGGGTTAGTCAATAATTTAGAAAGATCTATAGTATCAACTAAATCAGAGTCCACTGATTTATGTGCAATATGCTCTTCGGCAGTTCTTGCTGCTGCTTCAGTCGCATCTTCCCTATAGGCTCTCAAAAATACTCCCCCTTTCTTCTTTTTATGAGAAATAAAATCCTTTACTTGCTAAGTTCTCATGGAAATCTTTTCTATTAAGATTTCATTTTCCCTCAGAGAAGCTAACAAGTTCTTATCAAAGATTAAAATTTTTGATATCTCTTATATATACTATAATACGAGAATCGAATTTTTACAAGTAAGGTGTAAGAACTTTAATCATTTTAACCCCTAAGTGAAAAAATAGTGCTTTAATGTGCAATATCTATCAAGTAGTTTACGAAAGTGACATCAAAATGAGATTACCCCGATAACTTAAATGATGAGTCTTTAATGGAGTTTTCTCTCCCTAAAGACACTCTCATAAGAAATAGACTATAAACTATCACAACTACTTCTCATCTTTGAAAGACTAGAACCTTACCTCAGTTGTAAGGGAACAACCTAAGAGAATGGCACAGACAAGGTCCGTGCCTAGTCCTCGACTATGGAATACCAATAAATAACTGGCTTTACTCCTAGTATAGATTGACTTTGACGCTTCGTCAATAGATTGGAACCATTTAATGAAAATCCCTAAATTCAAAGTTATCTCGTATTAAATTATGCATTAATAATAGTTACTTGGATTAGGTTATTTTGATGTCATCCTTGGCACCAAATAGTCAGAGGTATTTTCACAACTAACTCAAGAAACGGGTTAAATTGACTATTCACAGTCCACATCTAAGTCTTTACGGAAACCCAGTTACGCCATAAAAACCGAGACTGTTGTCTCGGTTCATACAGTTTGGAAACGATTAGATTTGACCTCGGCCTTCACCGTCAAAGTAAATCCACCATCCTGGACTTACTTCAACCCAACGGTTAACTGCCATTTCACCTGAATTTGGATCAAAGTAACGAACAACACCGTTCACGCGAACCAGATGACCTTTGATTTGTTTACCATTTTTATCAAAGAGGAGATTTTGACCATTGATATTAACCATGCCTTTGACAGCATTACCATTACCATCGAAGTAATACCAGCTACCATCAATTTCGTGGAATTGATTGCGGTAAAGCTCACCTGAGTTTACATCATAGTAACGAAGGTTACCATCTACGTTTGCCAAAGCACCTTTGACCTGACGACCATTTTGATCAAAGTAGAGGTTTTGACCATTGATGTTTTGTGAACCTTTTACGGCTGCTCCATCATTATTGAAGTAAGCCCAAACACCTGGATCAATTTCAGCAAAACGGTTGCGAGCCATTTCGCCTGAGTTAGCATCATAGTAACGGATAGTGCCGTTCTCATTAACGGTACGACCTTTAACTTGGACACCATTGTTGTCGAAGAAGAGTTCTTGACCATTAATGTTTTGGTGACCTGTTACACGTTTACCGTTACCATCATAGTAAGCCCAAACGTTATTACCAATTTGAACGAATTGGTTACGTCCTGATGCATTATTATTGTTATCTGGTTTTGGATCTTGTTTACCATTTGCATTCAAGACACCGTTTTGGTCATAGTAGAACACTTGACCTCTGCGGTTTTGACGATAACCATCACGCAACTGCACACCATTAGCGAGGAAGAAGTATTGTTTACCATCAATAGTCTTTTCACCGATTGCCATGCGACCTGAGTTATCAAAGTAGTAAACATTGCCGTCGTTATCTTTGATGAAGGCATTCTTAGCACGTTTGCCATCGTTATAACGATAGTAAACACTGCCCCAGCTCTTCTCGAACTTACCACTACCATCACCGTTTTGGTTGTCGTTGTTAGTTGATTGGTTGCTTCCGACTACTTTTGGAAGGCTAACTTTACCACCATTTGTACCATAGTAACCACTTAGACCATTCTTAAGCACGTACTCTGAACCACGGTCAAGAATGTTAGTACCATTCATGTACTTCGCAGACCACTGTGTAATTTTCTCGTCAGTAGTCATACGTTTACCAGTAGAGATTTGAACACGGTCAAAGATTTGTGGATAAAGACGTTTCAATTCATCAATGAAGGCACCACCATATTTACCTTGATAGTCGTTACCAAAAGTACGTGTCTTAGCAGCATAGAGGCTATGATTGATGATTGCGCCGTCTTTAGTTTCACCATAGTTATTAACACGAGTTGCAGTGACCACTTCGTCACCTGGAAGGTTGTAGATTTGGTCTGGAACCCAGTCAGCAATCGCTGAGATACCTACAGCGTGGAGCGATTTAAGAGCTGCTTTCAAGTCAGCCAATGAACCGTACTTGTTGTCCTTGCTCATACCAATATCATAACGGTCTGTAAAGGCATAACCATTTTGGATGACTGAGTCAAGGAAGCTACCGTCATCACTTGAAACGTATTGTGGGGCAAATTCGAATGATGTGATACCCCATGATTTGAAGAGGTTTGCATTTTCAGCAATCTTCTTATTAGTGTATTGTGATGAATCTTGGACGAAGTCTTGGAAGTTAGAGAAACCTTCGTAGATAACTTGTGAATCAAGGGCAGCATTTGATTCGTAAACCAAACCACTGCTGTTCTTTTCTTTACTTGGTGCCACACGCACGTCTTGAGTTTCAGAAGCACCTACTGGTACCCAAACCGCAAGGTAACCATCAACTTGAGGGTTACGAATACCACGGATTTCGCTTGCATTAAATGTCAAATTACCGTTACCATCAGTGTATTTGACAATACCGTTAGCATCGCTGTCATTCAAGTAAGTAGCCACACCATCCTTTGTTGTCAAAAGCAATGGGCGATAAGCTTGATTACGGTGAGCCGCACCCATGTTAATAGTCAAGTTACTTGTCAAACGAAGGGCAGGTTGGTTTGAAACGATAACTGCCATACCTTGGTTACGTGTTTCTGCTGTACCAGCATCAGAAGCACTGTTAGCCCCTGTACCATAACGTACAGAAGTCAAGACACCTGCAGCATCCCAACCATTCGTATTACCATAACCGATGTAGTTAACCTTCATATCTTGACCACCAGCTGCATAGCGGATACGGCCTTTCAAGAGGGTTTCAATAGCATCGTAATATGGTGATTTTTGAGCCATATATTGACCATCATCTGTGTACATGTCTCCATAGTAAACACGTGGCACAGTGTCCTTATGCGTAAGCATCAAGGCATATGCTGATGGGATATTATATTGTGTGTACTGCTTATTAGCACTACGCATGTCTCTGTTGTAGATTTCAAAGGCTTTCTTCATTTCATCAAGAGTGAAGGTATTCCCTGTTGATTGAGGGTTGATTTCATTTTTGATGATTTGACCAATGATTGATTGTACCTCAGAGTCATGAGCACGCACAAAGGCGTAGTTAGCCATACGTTTAGAGTTTTTACCACCTTCAGAACGGTCATTTAAACTATTTGAAATGAGTGGTTCAACTCCTGAACGGTTACCAATTGGACGCAAGAGTGAATATACCAATGCCAAGTGCATAGGGTCATCCATTGGCAATTGAGCACCTTTGGTGTCTTCATTGTAATAGGCATCATTGTGAGACCATGCTTCCAAGATAGACAAGTGCTTAATAGCTTGTTCTTGGCTTTGATCAGAACCATACTTAGCTTTGAAGTAATCTGAAGCAATTTGGAGAAGGTCAGCATTGACATTATCCACGGCATCGACACGAACACCATCAAAGTTTTCATCTTCAGAACCACCAGTGATAGTACCGATGTTCATGATGTAGTGGAGCCAGTTCAACTGCTCAGCCTGAACCGCTGGATTTGAGTTGTCAATATCATTTGCCAACAAGAATTCAAAACCACCGTTACTTGTATCCTTAGTATACTTAGGATTGCGTTTACCTGTTTGGCTAGTTGGTGTGCGGTTCAAGAGACGATAGTCAGAGTTAGCATGGCTTGTACGACTATCGTTGTTATAGAGAAGGGCACCACCTTGCAAGTGGTCACTATTATCAAGATTTTCAGAAGTTGAATTCCAACCTGGTTGGGTCTTCACGAAATTTTTGATAGTTGTACGCAACCAGTCAGTGTTACCTTCACGCGCAATACGTTCTTCAATACGCTTTTGAACTTCAAGCGCTGCTTGGTCCATCTGAGTTTGTGAGCTGAATGACGTATAGGTCTGATTGGTACCGAGACCTTGCTCCTTCATGTAGTTGAGGTAGCTCGCTTGGATAGCCTTGCTTGGCCACCAAACTGTAAGCAATGGACGTTTGTCATTTTCAGTTGAAGCAGTCCACTCTTTACCATCTTTCAAGATTTCTTTTGGACGGTACCATGTGTTGGCAGTGAAGTAACCATCAACAAGTTCGATATCTTTATCAGTTGTACCATAAAAGGCATTCTTGTCACCATTTACAGTAACGTTTGTGTTTGTGCTATCAGCTGATGAACCTGTTCCACCGTTCTTGTCGAAACGGTATTCTTTTTGATTAGACAATTCACCAGTTTCAGCGTTGAAGTATTGGCTTCCGCCGTTACGTTCAAGGACATAGTTCTTACGAATAGTGCCGTCATCTTCAACGTAGTATTGTTTTCCATCAATTGTTTTGATGTGACTTGGACCATCAGTTACGACATTGTTAGTTGCTGGAAGGTCGTTGTTTACTACTGTGACAGTATTGTTGGCATTGTTAGTATTGCCGTTAACTGGGGTAGCACGACGGCCTCCTGTAGGACCACGTCGAGCACCAGTCGCACGACGTTCACGTGTCGCTGCGCGATCAGTAACTGTTGTTGTGTCAGTTGTAGTGTTGTTATTTGTCGTATCAACAGCTGTATCATTGGTTGCTGTTGTATCTGTTGTAGTTGCCGCACGATCAGTACCGACTGTCGCTGCCGTATCAACAGCATTCGCTGCAACTGTATTTGTAGTATCAGTTGTCAAATCGAAAGTTGCTGTTGGAGCGGCTTGATCAGTTGCGACATCGTTTGTCGCTGCAACTGCTGTAGTTGGATCCTGAGCAGCCGTTGTATCGTTAGATACAGTACCCGTATCAACAGTAATATCGGGGATGGCTACAGTAGCATCCGTGTGTTCGTCGGCCTGAACGACACCGTCGTTAGTTCCTAAAGAAACCGCTGAGACTGCACCGAGTGACATCCCTGTAACTGCGATGGTTACCCATTGTTTCTTAACTTTGTGCATTTTATAATGTACTTTTTTGTCCATAATAAAAAGACTCCTTTTTCCCATTTATAGCTTCATTCTAAATCATTGAAAGCTTTTTTTCAATAAGATTCGATAAATTTTCATAATTTTTAGAAAAGTCCTTTTATTGTTTTAATAACATTAGTTTTAAATGAGTGTTTAGAATTATAAACATGCTCATTTTAGTTCGTTAAGAAACAGATAACTGACACTCTATGGCTATTTAGAATGATTATTGATAAGAGACTTCTTTTAATGGGATTACAAGGAAATCTAATGAAAATTCACAAAATCCTTAAGGTACTTCTCTCAAAGCGACAAAAAATACCATCCTTACCAAACCATTAGGTCTGTCAAGATAGTGTCTTTTTTAGACTATCTTCTCATACAAAATCTAAATTCTAACTATCTAAGCCATTCATTACTTACTGAGGTGTCAAAGGGTCAAGTTTGGTCACTCTAGTGCTAATTAAAAATACTCTTTTCCATCAAAAACGAAGGGAACAGAAACTAGATTATAGAGCGACAAATCATCATAACAAATAGTTCAAATACCTATCTACCCTGCTGAAAACAAGGAAAAAGGAGTATAATAAAGGTGAAAAGAGTTAAACTATTTAGAAACAAATAGAGGGGTAGGTGAGAAAGATGTCAGTACAACATACAAACTTCAACACAAGCCAAGATAAGGGTCAGACTGGTCAAGAGGTCAATAATCAAGAGCTCATTAAGAAGAACTCTCCAGACAACAGGCTTGCTTCTATTCTCCTTGCAGTCGCCTTTTATTTAGCTATCGTTTATCTTGCCTTATTTTTGCTCTTAGGACTGTCAAATCCTTGGGGAATAGTTATAATGATTTTCCTAGCACCTAGTTTGATTAGTTTTATCATTGCAACTATTTTTACAGGTGTTGGGCGTAAAAAAGCTAATAAAAACTTCTTATACACAAGCATCGTTTTTTATATAGCTTCTATCGTTTTGGCCTATGACCCTGACTGGGGAGTTTTTCGAGTTGTACCGATTCTGTTAACTATTCTCGTAACAGTGGGAACAGTCATGTATAAACAAGATAATGAGCAAGACAACAAATAAGAGACCATGTTCAAGTGGTCTCTTATTTGTATGTAGTCATTAGTATTTCAAAAGGTCAGTTCCATTTTGAAACTACGACAACATCTCCAAATCAAAAAACACCTCCTAGCTAGAATGGTTATCTAACATGAAGGTGTTTTTTATTGTGCTTATCTGAGCATTGTAAAGACTTTTACAATCCTGAAATACGAATAGTCTTCGTCCTATTCTTCATTTTTCCTACGTTTGGCAAGAAATCCAAGACCAGTTGCAGTTGCCAAGGCACCCAAGGCCATACCTAATGATGAGTCTTCCTCACCAGTCTTAGGAAGCGCTTGGCTACCATGTTTGTGCATAGGATCCTTCACTTCAGAAGTTGATTCTGAAACACTTGTTGAAATACTTGTTGAAATACTTGTTGAAATACTTGTGCTTTCAGAGGCACTCAAGAATGCCGATGTAGAGACTGACTCTGATACTGAAACGCTTGATGAAGCAGTTTCTGAGGCAGACAATGATGCACTTGCACTTTGCGATTCGCTCAACGATACAGACTCACTTGTAGAAATCAAAGAACTTACTGAGGCTGATTGTGATTCAGACATAGACGCACTCGCTGAAACTGACACTGAGTTCGATACTGATTGTGACTCACTGATTGAAGCACTTACTGATGCACTTTCAGAATTTGAAACTGAAGCGCTCAATGAGGCTGACTCGGATACGCTGACTGATTCTGACTCTAACGCTGACAGTGACTCAGATACACTTGTTGAGACTGAAACGCTTGATGAAGCGGATTCTGAGGCAGATGCACTTGCACTCTGCGATTCGCTCAACGATACAGACTCACTTGTAGAAATTGAAGCACTTACTGAGAATGAAACAGACTGTGATTCTGAGACTGACTCACTTACTGAAGTTGAAACTGAGGCAGATGTACTTGCTGACGCTGATGTAGACAATGACTCAGATACACTTGTTGAGGCTGAAAGACTTGCTAAGGTACTCAATGATGTTGAAATACTTGTTGAAGCACTTGTGCTTTCAGAGGCACTCAAGGATGCTGATGTAGAAGATGACTCGGATACTGAAACGCTTGATGAAACAGTTTCTGAGGCAGATACACTTGCACTCTGCGATTCGCTCAACGATACAAACTCACTTTTAGAAATCAAAGAACTTACTGAGAGTGACTCACTCAGTGATACTGAGTTTGAAACAGATTCTGATTCAGACACTGATGCACTCGCTGAAACTGATTCTGAGTTCGATACTGATTGCGACTCGGAAATTGAGACACTTACTGAAGTTGATACTGAGGCAGAGACTGATGCGGATGCACTTGCTGAAGCTGAGACGCTGGATGAGACTGACGCAGAAACTGAGGTTGAAACAGACTGTGATTCTAATACAGACGCACTTGTTGATGCAGACTCTGAAATTGAGGTACTTACAGAAGTTGACTCTGAGGCTAATGCTGAAGCGGACGCAGACAAT
>NZ_JVGR01000016.1:0-41489 GCF_001073005.1 Streptococcus sp. 449_SSPC | reverse complement strand
GGGATGAATTTACCACCGAAGTAGACATCGGCAATCACATAAGTGATTTCATCCCAAGGAATTTGAACGTAGTCTTGCAACTTCGTATCGTTGTAAAATTCGAAGGCCTTATCTCCGACCATGATATTTCCGTAAATAGGCCCTTCACGAAACCAAGTTCCCTTAGTTGTGTGAGCCATTTCGGTATTGAGCGATTTAACCATACCTTGCTCCGATTAGAGTACACCAATAATGTGGAGCACAATAGCTAGAACAAAGATACCCAAAATGATAACGATTGGAGAAACTTTTCTCTTAAGAAGGTACATACAGAGGAAAGTCAAACCAAGGGCAGCAAGACCAGGAATCAATTGGTTCAAGTTATCTTGCAATGTTGTTACCTTGTTGGCTTCGAGTGATTTACCAGCAGCTTGTTCTAGGAAGGCTGCTTTAACACCGGCAATACCTTTTGGAAGTTTATCCCAATCGATATAAGCACCTTCTTGTTGTTTAACAACAGAGACAACTGGTGTGAAGGTAATGCTTACCCAACGTTGGATAAGAGAACCGATAACGAACATCCCCATCATTGATGCGCCACGAGTTACTTGTTGGAGAAGGTTACCTGACAAGTCGTCTGTAATCGCAGTACCAGCACGGTAACCAAATTCTTGAGTATACCATTTAACAGCGGCAACCATAACGTTCCAGAGAACGAAGAAGACGATTGGGCCTAGGACGTTACCTGAAACAGCCAAACCTGCTCCTAGTGAAAGGAAGATTGGACGAAGGGTAAACCAGAAGAGAGGGTCACCGGCACCTGCAAGAGGTCCCATCATACCGACCTTAACCCCTGAGATAGCCGCATCATCGATCTCAGCACCGTTGGCACGTTCTTCTTCCAAGGCAAGCGTAACCCCAAAGATTGGGTTGGCCATGAAAGGTTGTGTATTGAAGAATTCCAAGTGACGCTTAAGCGCAGCAGCACGGTCTTCTTTAGTTTGATAAAGTTTTTTGATTGCAGGAATAAGGGTGTAAGCCACACCACCATTTTGCATACGTTCATAGTTGAATGAAGCTAAAAGGAAGTATGAGCGCAAGAAAGCTTTGAAACGATCTGCTTTTGTTAATTTAATTTTTGAATCAGCCATTTTCTTTCCTCCTAATTAAAAGTCTTCCAGAATTTCACCAAGGGGATCACCTGATCCTCCATCATTTGAAGAACCATTTGAACCACTAGCTTCAAGCGCAAGGTACATAACGGCAAGACAGAGGCCGATGATACCCAAGCTAATCAAGGTCAACTCTTTGAGGGCAGCCAAAGCAAAACCAAGGAAGAAGAATGGCCAAACTTCACGACTAGACATCATGTTGATAACCATGGCATAACCAACGGCTACAACCATACCACCACCGATTGTCATACCTGATTTTAACCATTCAGGCATAGCTTCAAGACCAGATTGTACGAGGTGAGCAGGAATCAAGAGCAAGAGGAGGGCAGGGATAGCAACACGGAGACCTTGGAGGGCCATACCGATAAAGTGCCATCTTTCAACACCAGCGATATCAGCAGCTTCTGCACGGCTATCCATAATATGAGCGATGAAGACAGTTGCTGTACGGACAACCATTGTCAAGGCAAGACCGGCAACAGCCAAAGGCACCGCAAGGGCGATGGCAGGACCAATCCCTTTAGTTCCTTGACCACCCAAGATAAGGATGATTGTAGAAGCTACAGCGGCAAGTGAGGCATCTGGTGCCATGGCAGCACCAACGTTAGCCCATCCCATAGTGATCAACTGTAAGCTACCACCCAACATTACGCCGAGTTCGAGATGACCAGTAACAAGACCGATAAGGGAACAAGCCACAACTGGTTGGTATGTTTCGATTTGGTCGTTAACTGAGCTACAACCGATGATGAAAGCAACAATTACGACTAAAATAATTTGTACTAAACTCATTTATGCATCCTCCAAAATTATTTCTTCTCTGCTAATTTAGTTTCAGCTGACTTAATCAAGGCATCAACGTTTGCTGGGCTATCACTTGGCACCCCACGAACGTCAAATTTGACACCCAATGATTGCAACTCTTTGATAGCATCCACATCTGTTTGGTCAAATGAAAGAGCCTTAGTAACGTTGACTTTTCCTTCTTTATAAGCTGAAGAACCAAGGTTGATTTCTTTAACATCAACACCTGCTTTAACAGCAGCAAGAGCATCTTCAACAGATTCAAAGAGAAGCATAGCACGTGTATCTCCAAAACGTGGGTCATTGTTTGCTTTAACCATGTTTTTAATTGGGATAACGTGAACTTGAACACCAGATGGAGCGGCTTGTTTAATCATGTTTGTACGAAGTTTATCATGACAAACAGTGTCTGAAACAACGATGATACGGTCTGGGTGAGTTGAGTGAGTCCAACCAGTCGCAACCTGACCGTGGAGGAGACGTGTGTCAACACGAGCCAAAACGTATTTGATTTTTCCATCACCAAGAACGGTTCCTTCAGGAATGGTACCTTTAGGAACAGAAGGCTTAGCGTCTGCTGGTTTAGTGTCTTCTTCAGGAATAAGGCCTTCTGGAAGGACTTTAACGCCTTCTTTTGTTTCCTTATAAATGTTAGCGACAATCTCTTCAACCCCAGCATCAGGAGCTACCATACGTTCTGTATATGCTTGGATAAGCATTGGCAAGTTGAGTCCTGTCACGATAACCATCTTGCGATCAGGATTTTCTTCCTTGATTCGGCTTGCCTGGTTAAATGGTGATCCAGACCAAAGGTCTGCAAGGACTAGAATTTCGTCGTCAGCGTCAAATTGAGCAATGGCATCTTTGAAGTGAGCGTACAAGTCGTCAGGACCTTCATTTGGCATGAAAGTAACCACTTGAACTTTCTCTTGTTCACCAAAAATCATAGAACCTGATTGGTGAATACCTTCAGCGAATTTACCATGGCTAGCAATAATAATACCGATACCCATTAGTGTTCTTCCTCCTTTTATATATTGCTTCTTAGGAATAGAAAAATGATTATTGGTATTATCATTCATGACATGAAAATGACAACAATATTTTTTTAGTCCCTCGAAAATTAGAACAATCTAATTGTAAAACGTTATCATAGATTTGTCAATGCTTTTCGTAATAAAAGTGTCATAAAATTGAAAAAAATATCAAATTATCGCAAATATACTTTCTTTTCAGACAATCAGACAAAAGGTGTTAGATATAGTTTGAAGCTATATTTAAATAGAGGAAATGGGATTATGATAAAATGAGATAAATGCTTGTAATAGCTAGTAATGGCTGCTATATTTTTGTCAATTAACTGTTTAATGTTAAATCTATAAGAAAAGAGGACCTCCTTATATCAGATTTACTAAGTATTTATAAAGAATTGCAATCTAAGAAATGGGTTGACTTGACCCACAAAATTAATGCAGAAAGTCCACACTTTCCAGCTCTCCCAGCCTTGAAACAAGAAGACCTTTTTACATTAAAAGATGGTTTCCATGTTCAAAAATTTACAGTGGTTGGTCAATACGGAACGCATATTGATGCACCGATTCACTTTGTAGAAGGTGGTCGTTGGTTGGATGAGATTGCCCTCAAAGATCTTCTTTTACCACTCTATGTTATCGACAAGTCTAAAGAAGTTGCTGCCAATCCAAACTTTATTTTGAGCAAACAAGATATCTTAGACTTTGAAGCAGAATATGGACAAATTACTGAAGGGGCCTTTGTCGCTTTTCGTAGTGATTGGTCGAAGCGTTGGCCAGATCAAGATGCTATGCGCAACCTTGATGAAAATGGGGTTCAACAGAGTCCAGGGTGGAGCCGTGAAGCTCTAGAATTCTTGATTTATGAACGTCAGGTTAAGGCTGTCGGTCACGAGACTTTTGATACAGATGCTGGCATTCCAGCAGCAGAACATGGTTTGGTAAACGAATACTACCTCTTGGAACAAAACATTTATCAGGTAGAAGTTTTGAATCAATTGGATCAAGTTCCAGCCGTTGGTGCTTTGATTTCGATTGCATTTCCTCACTGGGACAAGGCGACAGGCTCCCCAGTGCGTGCAGTGGCTATTTTACCTTAATCATAAGAAAAAACACCGAAGAAATTTTCGGTGTCTTTTGTTATTTATAAGAAGAGTTCCTGGAGTTTGCGAGCAACGCCATCCTCTTCATTAGTCCACTCAATTTGTTCGTTAGCGTGGGGGAGAAGGACAGAGCTAGCATTCTTCATGGCATAACCAGTTTTAGCAAGTTCCAACATCTCTGTGTCGTTGTGTTCGTCTCCAAAAGCAATCAGATCATCCGTTGATTTGCGCATAGCCTTAAGTAAGTAGTTTAGGGCGTAGGCCTTGTTAATACCTTTAGGTGAAAACTCCAAAATATTAAGCGGGCCACCCCAAGAATCAACTTCAATTTCTTCCTTGAAGTCTTTCTTGATATCATCGGCTAGCTGGTACTTATCTTCGTGACGAGTTTGCATAAGAAGAGCATTTGGGTTGCGCGTGATTTTAGTTGGTTCTAAACGCATAGCCTCAATAATTTTATCAACACCAAAGAGTTGTGGTTGGATACGTTCTGGGTGATTCATAGTGATATAGAAGTGTTTTCGATATTCACTAGCCAGAAAATCCATCTCTAATTCATCATGGCGTTGTAAGAGGCTAATCAGATATTTCTTATCTAATTTAACCGAATGCTCATAAGCCCAGTCTTGGTCTGGAAGATTGGTCAAAGAGCCGTTGAAGGTGATGAGTGGTGTTTCTAACCCTAGTGTTTTGTAATGCTCAATAGCCATACGATAAGGACGACCTGTAGCAATAACGACTTGGTGTCCTTTGTTTTGTACGTCTTTAATCGTTTTTTGTGTAAATTCTGAAATAGTTCCATCTGGGCGTAATAACGTTCCATCAAGATCTAGTGCAATCAATTTTTTTGTCATGTTCCTATTATAGCAAAAATCTGTCCTTTGTTGGTGATTAAGAAAGAGCTTTCTAAGAACGTTCGGTTTTTCATAAGAAAAGTCTCAGGAAATAAACCTTGCACCGTCAAATGATTTCATGTAGAATAGTAATGTTGCATTCTACATGAGAATGTTCCGAAATTATTCGGATTTTGACAATATTTTTTATTAAGGAGTCTAAACTTTCATGGAAAAGTTTTTCAAATTGAAAGAACATGGTACTGACGTCCGCACAGAAGTGACTGCCGGATTGACAACTTTCTTTGCCATGTCTTACATCCTCTTTGTTAACCCAGCGATGTTGGCCCAAACAGGAATGCCTGCACAAGGTGTTTTCTTAGCAACAATTATTGGTGCGGTTGCAGGGACATTGATGATGGCATTTTATGCTAACCTACCATACGCTCAAGCGCCTGGTATGGGGCTTAATGCCTTCTTCACCTACACAGTGGTCTTTTCTTTGGGTTACACTTGGCAAGAGGCCTTAGCAATGGTCTTTCTATGTGGTGTTATTTCATTGATCATCACGGTAACTAAAGTACGTAAGATGATTATTGAGTCTATTCCAACAGCTCTCAAATCTGCTATTTCAGCAGGTATCGGTGTTTTCCTTGCCTATGTTGGGATTAAAAATGCTGGTTTCTTGAAATTCTCAATTAATCCACATACCTACACTGTAGCAGGCAAAGGTGCTGACATGGCTAAGGCTTCAATTACAGCTTCATCGTCAGCTACACCAGGTTTGGTTGCTTTCAATAACCCAACTGTAATTGTAGGTTTGATTGGTCTTGCGATTGCGATTTTCTTTATTGTTAAAGGTATTCGTGGTGGTGTTCTTCTTTCAATCCTCGTGACGACTATCATTGCTATCTTTGCTGGTGTCGTTGATCTTGGAAGCATTGACTGGCACGCAGCTAGCTTGACATCATCTATTAAGGATCTTGGTCAGGTCTTTGGTGCAGCGCTTGGATCTAAGGGATTGGGATCACTCTTTGCAGATGTTTCTCGTTTGCCTGGTGTCTTTATGGCTATTCTTGCCTTTTCATTGACTGATATCTTCGATACTATCGGTACCTTGATTGGTACTGGTGAGAAGGTTGGTATCATTGCTTCAACAGGTGATAACAACGAATCAAAAGCTCTTGACCGTGCTCTTTACTCTGACCTTGTTGGTACAAGTATTGGTGCCATTGCAGGGACTTCAAACGTTACAACTTACGTTGAATCTGCAGCAGGTATTGGTGCTGGTGGACGTACTGGTTTGACAGCTCTTGTGGTTGCTGTACTCTTTGCCATTTCTAGTTTCTTTAGTCCAGTGGTGTCAATCGTTCCAAATGCGGCAACAGCGCCTATTCTTATTATTGTAGGTGTTATGATGCTCTCTAACCTTAAGAGTGTCGATTGGGAAGACTTGTCTGAAGCTATTCCTGCCTTCTTCACTTCTATTTTCATGGGATTCTCATATAGTATTACTTATGGTATCGCAGCTGGTTTCCTTACTTATACTTTGGTCAAAATCGTCAAAGGTCAAACTAAGGATGTCCACTTTATTATGTGGATTTTGGATATCTTGTTTATCCTTAACTTCATCAGTATGGCTGTGTTCTAAAGCTTGAAAGTTAAAAGTCTGTATATTTGTCAGGCTTTTTCTTTTGCGATTTTATCTGGGGAATGTGAGAGAGTTTTTTTGATTAACTTTCAAATCTATAGTAAGTTTTACAAAATGATTTCTAATCTATGAGTGGTTGATGTGGTTAAAATAAATTGAAGATTAAAATACACATCTTAACTTCTTACTTAAATGATTCGATATTTATAAGTTTCTACTGTATTTTTACAGTGGATTCTAGTCCATATTTTTATTTTTTGATATAATGAAAACATGATTTACAGTCAAAATGAAGAAGAATTGATTAGTATCGGCCAAAAGTTAGGTCGACTGCTCGATTCTGGAGATATAATTGTTCTCTCAGGTGATCTGGGAGCTGGCAAAACAACCTTAACCAAGGGGATTGCCAAAGGTTTGGATATTTCACAGATGATAAAGAGTCCAACCTATACTATTGTAAGGGAGTATGAGGGGCGGCTGCCACTCTATCATTTAGATGTCTACCGCATTGGTGATGATCCTGATTCTATTGATTTGGATGATTTTCTGTATGGTGAAGGTGTGACCATCATCGAGTGGGGTGAGCTCCTAGACGAGAGTCTGTTAGGGGATTATCTCCTAATTTCGATATCTCATCATGGAGATGGACGTCAGTTGCTTTTTGAATCTTTCGGTCCTAGAAGTAAGGAGATTCAGGAGGAAATGGTAAATGGCTGAGCAAGAATTAGTCATTGAGGAAGCTCAAAGAGAGGATGCTGCCTCTCTAGCTCGTTTACTAGAGACTGTAGCCTTGGAATCGGATTTTCTAGCACAAGATGATAGAAGTTCTATACTGAGTGTTGAACAGTTAGCCACTTATATTGAAAGTCATCAGCATAGGCTTAATGAGATTTGTTTGGTGGCAAAATTGGGTCATGAGGTCATTGGTGTTTGTAATGTTACCTCTGATCAAGATACTAAGACCAGTCATATCGGCGACGTATTTATTGCGGTTTCTAAACCCTACTGGGGGAATGGTGTTGGCCAGTTTCTTATGGAAACAATGATTGACTGGGCAGATCATACACCAACTATCCGCCGCTTAGAGTTGACGGTTCAAGCACGTAATGAACGGGCGGTTCATCTCTATCAAAAATTCGGATTTGACATTGAAGGCACTAAGAAACGTGGTGCAAGAACTAAAAATGGAGAATTTCTAGATGTTTACCTTATGGCTAAACTCATAGATTAGGAAAAAACATGAAACTTGGACGAAAAATTTTATTGATGTTGTTGGCGATTTTTGCAACGACAGTAGTAGCTGCTGGTATTTACCTAACGACAACTTATAATTACGCCACAGGCGAATTGTCAAAAACGTTTAGGGCTTCTAAAGCAACTTCAGGGAATAGTAAGGCTATTCAACAGACTAAGCCTATAACTATTCTCTTGATGGGGGTAGATACAGGATCCAAAGAACGTAAGGAAACCTGGGAAGGAAACTCTGATACCATGATTTTGGTAACAGTGAACCCTAAGACTAAGAAAACAACCATGACCAGTTTGGAACGTGACCTTTTGACAGATATTGAGGGGTCGGGTGAAGCAAAACTAAATTCAGCATATGCTGAGGGTGGTGCTGACTTGGCTATTTCAACCATTCAAAAGGTTTTAGATATTGATATTGACTATTATACACTGATTAATATGCAGGGTATGATTGATTTGGTAGATGCTGTTGGTGGTATTGAGGTAACGAATCATTTTGATTTTCCAATTTCGATTGCAGAAAATGAACCTGAATTTCAGGCAAAAGTTGAGCCCGGAACCCATAAAATCAATGGTGAGCAAGCTTTAGTCTATTCACGTATGCGTTACGATGACCCTGATGGTGACTATGGTCGCCAAAAACGTCAACGTGAGGTTATTCAAAAAGTTGTAGCTAAGCTCTTGAAGATGGACTCTATTGGTTCTTACAAGAAAATTTTGTCGGCTGTAAGTTCAAATGTTCAAACCAGTATCGATCTTGGTGATACCAATACTTTGCGTAGCTTGATGGGTTATAGTGATGCCCTTAAAAATATTAAGTCATACCAATTGGCTGGTTCGGATGCCATGATCAATGGAGGAAGCTATCAAGTAGCCTCCACTGAGGATATTCTTAAGGTGCAAAATCGCATTAAGCAGGAAGTTGGTAAGAAGAAAGTTTCTGAATCTAATCTTAAGACTAGTTTGGTTCTCTATGGTTCTGGTAGCTCTAACTATGGCTCAGATGATTTCGTTAATTCTAAAGGAAGTGCGGCTTCGAGTGAGGCATCTTCAAATTATGAGGGCGGGACATCTGAGGCAGCTGGTGGTGGGTCAGTAAGTACCTACAATGGAGGTACTACCTATAGCAATAACTATAGTGAAAACACAGGTAATTATGTTCAGGAACAAGGTACGACAACCCCTACATACAATAATAATGGATCGGGTGTGACTACTTATAGCACTGTTCCAGCGGCACAATAAATAAGGTTGAGTGATTCCCAACCTTTTTGCTTTGAAATGATAGCAATATGGTTATTCCTTGCAATGGCTTTTGACCTATGCTATAATATAGGAAAATAACGAAAGAGAGGCGGAGTAGAAACTTCGTCTCTTGTGTGTGTAAGGAGGTCATAATGTCGCAAAAAATTATTGATCTCGTGACGGCAGTCGTAGCTCCAGCTATTCCTGAGCCATACGAACTGGTCGATATCGAGTACGAAAAGCTTGGCGGTGACTATGTCTTGTCAGTTTTGATTGATAAGCCAGGAGGTATTACTGTAGAAGATACTGCAGACTTGACTGAAATTATCAGTCCCCTCTTGGATACTATTCAGCCTGATCCTTTCCCGGATCAATACATGCTGGAAGTTTCTAGTCCAGGGTTAGAGCGTCCCTTAAAAACCAAAGAAGCTTTGACAAATGCTGTTGGTCAGTATATCAATGTTAGTCTTTACAAGGCTATTGATAAGATCAAGATTTTCCAAGGTGACTTGGTGGCCTTTGATGGGGAAACCCTAACAATTGATTACCTTGATAAGACTCGCCATAAAACTGTTGAGATTCCCTATCAAACAGTTGCTAAAGCTCGTTTGGCAGTCAAACTCTAAAACTCTTAGTGTAAATAAAGAAAGGATGCCAGTTTTAGCCTTTAGAGGCTAAAACAACAAAGAATATGAGCAAAGAAATGCTAGAAGCCTTCCGTGTCTTGGAAGAAGAAAAACACATTAACAAGGAAGATATCATCGATGCTGTGGTTGAATCGCTTAAGTCAGCCTACAAGCGTCGTTATGGTCAGTCAGAATCAGCTGTAGTTGAATTCAATGAAAAAACAGGTGATTTTCAAGTTTATACTGTTCGTGAAGTTGTAGACGAAGTCTTTGATAGTCGTTTGGAAATTAGCTTGAAAGATGCCCTTGCTATCAGCTCTGCTTACGAGCTTGGTGACAAGATTCGTTTTGAAGAGTCAGTTGATGAATTTGGCCGTGTTGCAGCGCAATCTGCCAAACAAACCATTATGGAAAAGATGCGCAAGCAGATGCGTGAAATCACTTATAATGATTATAAGCAACATGAAGGTGAAATCATGCAAGGAACAGTTGAACGCTTTGACCAACGTTTCATTTATGTGAATCTTGGAACGCTCGAAGCTCAATTGTCACGCCAAGACCAAATTCCTGGCGAAAGCTTTAAGTCACACGACGTCATCGATGTTTATGTTTATAAAGTTGAAAACAACCCTAAAGGTGTTAACGTCTTTGTAAGCCGTAGCCATCCAGAATTCATCAAACGTATCATGGAACAAGAAATTCCTGAAGTATTTGATGGAACTGTAGAAATCATGAGCGTGTCTCGTGAAGCTGGTGATCGTACCAAAGTTGCTGTTCGCAGTCACAACCCTAACGTTGATGCTATTGGTACTATCGTTGGTCGTGGTGGAAGCAACATCAAGAAAGTTGTCAGCCGTTTCCACCCAACACGTTTGGATGCTAAGACAGGTATTGAAGTTCCTGTTGAGGAAAATATTGATGTTATTCAATGGGTTGAAGATCCAGCTGAATTTATCTACAATGCTATTGCACCGGCTGAAGTGGACTATGTTCTCTTTGACGAAGATGATAGCAAACGTGCGACAGTGGTTGTACCAGATAACAAATTATCTCTTGCAATTGGTCGTCGTGGACAAAACGTTCGTTTGGCAGCTCATTTGACTGGTTACCGTATTGACATCAAGTCAGCTTCTGAATATGAAGCACTCGAAGCTGAAAAAGCTGAGGCTGCTACTGAGGAAGTTGTTGACGAGATTGTTGCAGAAGATGCTACACCTGTTGAAGTCACAACAGAAGAAGTAACTGAAACAACAGAAGCAGAATAAGAAGAACATAGAGGTGTTTGATGGCTAAAACACGAAAAATACCTTTACGCAAATCAGTTGTCTCAGGAGAAATCATTGATAAACGTGATTTGCTCCGCATTGTAAAAACTAAAGATGGTGAGATTTTCATTGATCCAACAGGAAAGAAAAATGGCCGAGGTGCTTACATTAAACTAGATAATGAAGAAGCTCTCCAAGCTAAAAAGAAACGTGCTTTTAACCACAGTTTCTCCATGGATGTTCCTGAAAGTTTTTATGATGAACTCATTGCTTATGTGGATCACAAGGTCAAAAGAAGAGAGTTAGGTCTTGAATAACACAGAAAAATTGTCAAATATGTTGGGACTAGCACAAAGAGCTGGAAAGCTTATTTCTGGCGAAGAACTTGTCATCAAGGCAGTCCAATCAGGACAGGCGAGACTAGTTTTTCTTGCCAATGATGCTGGTAGTAACGTGACTAAAAAGACGACTGATAAATGTAACTACTATAATATAGAAGTCTCCACAGTGTTTAACGCACTGGAATTAAGCATGGCTATTGGTAAACCAAGAAAAACGGTTGCTGTAGTTGATGCTGGATTTTCAAAGAAAATGAGGACTCTTATGGACTAAAGAATAGGAGGACATCACGTGTCAAAGAAACGATTATATGAAATCGCAAAAGAGGTTGGTGTAGAAAGCAAGGTTGTTGTTGCAAAAGCTCAAGAACTTGGTCTTTCTGTGAAGAGCCATTCCTCATCAGTTGAAGAAGCTGATGCTAATCGTATCACTTCAAGTTTAAAAGGGGGAACAGCTAAGGCTGAAAGCAAGCCAGCTCCTAAAGCGACACCAACTCCTAAAGAGGAAAAGGTAGCGCCTAAGGTTTATAAGGTACCTGTTGCCAAATCAGCTCCAGCTAAAGAAACATCAAAGGCTGAAGTCAAAGAAGCCCCTGCGACTCCGAAAAAACCACAAAGCCGTAATTTTAAGGCAGAACGTGAAGCACGTGCCAAGGCAGAAGCAGAGCGTCGTCAAAACGGCGGAGGCCGTGACAACCGTAATCGTAACCGAAATCAACAAGGGAACGATCAAGGTAAACGTCAGAATAATGATCGTCGCAACCAAAATGGAAATGGTCAAGGCAACCGTAATAATGGGAACCGCGGTAACAATAGTAATCGTGACCGTAATTTCCAAGGTAAACAGCGCAATGATCAAGGTCGAAATAAACGTAACGATGCTGCCCGCAACAATCAGGCAGGTCCACGTATTGACTTTAAAGCGCGTGCAGCAGCCTTGAAAGCAGAGCAAAATGCAGAATATTCACGTCAAAGTGAAACACGCTTCCGTGAAGAAAAAGCTGCAGAGCAACGCCGTGCGAAAGAGCAAGAAAAGGCAAGAAAAGAAAAACAACAGGCTGAAGTCGCTGCTCAAAAAGCAGTTGCTGAAGCTAAGCCAGCTCCCAAACCAGCACCGGCTGCTCAACCAGCTCCAGCTGCGCAAGCACAAGATACACGTCGTAAAAAGGCACGTCCAGATAAATCACGTGATAATCGTCGCGAGAATGAAGATGGACCTAAGCAAACAAGAAATAATAAGTGGAATAATCAAAACCAAGTGAGAAATCAACGAAATAGTAACTGGAATAAAAACAAAAATAAAAAAGGTAAAAATAACCGTGGTAATTCAGCTCCAAAACCAGTAACAGAGCGTAAATTCCATGAATTACCAAAAGAATTTGAATACACTGAAGGCATGACGGTTGCAGAAATCGCAAAACGTATTAAACGTGAGCCAGCTGAAATCGTTAAGAAACTCTTCATGATGGGTGTTATGGCAACTCAAAACCAATCTCTTGATGGGGATACTATTGAGTTGTTGATGGTTGACTACGGTATTGAAGCAACCAAGAAAGAAGAAGTCGATAATGCTGATATCGAACGTTTCTTTGTTGACGAAGACTACCTCAATAAAGATGCTATGGTAGAACGTGCACCAGTTGTTACTATCATGGGACACGTTGACCATGGTAAAACAACCCTTCTTGATACCCTTCGTAACTCACGTGTTGCGACTGGAGAAGCTGGTGGTATCACACAGCATATTGGTGCCTATCAAATTGAAGAGGGTGGTAAGAAAATCACCTTCCTTGATACTCCAGGACACGCGGCCTTTACATCTATGCGTGCCCGTGGTGCTTCTGTTACAGATATTACTATCTTGATTGTCGCTGCGGATGACGGTGTTATGCCACAAACTATTGAAGCCATCAACCACTCTAAGGCTGCTGGTGTTCCAATCATTGTTGCGATTAACAAGATTGATAAACCAGGTGCTAACCCAGAGCGTGTAATCGGTGAATTGGCAGAGCATGGCGTTATCTCAACTGCATGGGGTGGGGATAGCGAATTCGTTGAAATTTCAGCGAAGTTTGGTCAAAATATTGAAGAATTGCTTGAAACAGTTCTTCTTGTGGCTGAAGTGGAAGAACTTAAAGCTGACCCAACAGTTCGTGCCATCGGTACCGTTATTGAAGCGCGTTTGGATAAAGGTAAAGGTGCGGTTGCAACCCTCCTTGTTCAACAAGGTACTTTGCATGTTCAAGACCCAATCGTTGTTGGTAATACCTTCGGACGTGTCCGTGCTATGACCAATGACCTTGGTCGTCGTATTAAGACTGCAGCACCATCAACACCAGTTTCAATTACTGGTTTGAACGAAGCGCCTATGGCGGGTGACCATTTTGCCGTTTATGAAGATGAAAAAGCAGCTCGTGCAGCCGGTGAAGAACGTGCCAAACGTGCCCTTATGAAACAACGTCAACAAACACATCGTGTTAGTCTTGATAACCTCTTTGATACCCTTAAAGCTGGTGAATTGAAGACTGTTAATGTTATCATCAAGGCCGACGTACAAGGTTCTGTTGAAGCCTTGGCAGCATCACTTCTTAAGATTGATGTTGAGGGTGTTCGTGTTAATGTTGTTCACTCAGCAGTAGGTGCTATCAACGAATCTGATATTACTCTTGCGGAAGCTTCAGATGCTGTTGTTATCGGATTTAACGTTCGTCCTACACCACAAGCACGTCAACAAGCGGAAACTGATGAAGTTGAAATTCGTCTTCACAGCATCATCTACAAGGTTATCGAAGAAATCGAAGATGCCATGAAAGGGATGCTTGATCCTGAATTTGAAGAAAAAGTCATTGGTGAAGCTATTATCCGTGAAACCTTCAAAGTTTCTAAAGTCGGAACAATCGGTGGGTTCATGGTTACTAGTGGTAAAATCACTCGTGATTCAAGTGCCCGTGTGATTCGTGATGGTGTCGTTATTTTTGATGGTAAATTGGCAAGCTTGAAACACTTTAAAGATGACGTTAAAGAAGTCGGAAACGCTCAAGAGGGTGGTTTGATGATTGAAAACTATAACGATATTAAAGTTGATGACGTTATCGAAGCTTACATTATGGAAGAAATTAAACGTTAATTTTGTTAGCTTTTAAGAAAGCTTACTTAGGAGACAAAGCTAGGTCATCTGGCCTGGCTTTTGTTCCATCATAATAAGAGAGAAAGGATAAGACTATGGGAAATTCATTTCGTGTAGACCGTGTTGGTATGGAAATCAAACGTGAGGTCAATGAAATTCTTCAAAAGAAAGTTCGTGACCCACGTGTGCAAGATGTCACTATCACAGATGTGCAAATGCTAGGCGATTTGTCAGCTGCTAAGATTTTTTACACTATTCATTCAACTTTGGCCTCAGATAACCAAAAAGCACAAACTGGTCTTGAAAAGGCTACTGGGACAATCAAGCGTGAACTTGGTAAAAAATTGACCATGTATAAGATTCCAGATTTGACCTTTATTAAAGATGAGTCTATCGAATACGGTAATAAAATTGATGAAATGCTTCGTAATTTGGAGCGTAAAGACTAAGAAAAAATTCCTGTCAGTTATGGCAGGAATTTTGCGTTATAATAGAATAAAAAGGAGGACTTCAATGAAAGTAACGGTCTATTTGGGAGCTAATATGGGTGATAATCCTAGCTTTAAGAAAGCAACGATTGCCTTGGGTCAGTGGATTGCTAAAAATGGGCATACCCTAGTCTATGGTGGCAGTAAGATGGGACTTATGGGAGTTCTTGGTGATACGGTTTTGGAAAATGGTGGACAGGCTCATGGCATTATGCCACAATTCCTCAAAGATAGGGAGATAGCTTATGAGGGGTTAACCTCAATGACGATAGTAGAAACTATGGCAGAACGAAAGACTGCTATGCTAGAGCAAGGAGATCTCTTTATCGCCCTTCCAGGAGGTCTAGGGACACTGGAAGAAATCTCTGAAGCTATTGCAGCTGCTCGAGTCGGTAAGTTGGACAAACCCTGTGTTTTCTTCAATCTCAATGGCTATTATGATGCTATGAAAACGATGTTAGATACCATGGTTGCTCATGATTTTTTGGAGGCTGAAACAGCAGCAAAATTCCTCTTTACAGATGATTTTTCAGAAATTGCAGCTTTTGTCCAGTCTTATGAACCACCTCAATTGAGACGTTATCGGTAGTATTGCTTTAATTTGTAAAAATGAGATGAATTAAAAAGATTCAATGACACATCATTGAATCTTTTTAATTAAATCTTTACAAATATTTCTTAGCGACTTCAATATCGCCAGCATAGTTATCACGTTTACCATTTACGATCTGGAAGGCATCAGCACCTTTACCAGCGATAACCACAGCGTCTTTAGAGTCTGTAGTCTCAGACATTGCTGTTTTGATTGCTTCCTCTCGATCAACAATGATACGAACCTCGCGACTGATATGGCTAGCAATTTCCTGACAGATAGCAAGAGGATCTTCCTTGTTAGGATCATCAGCTGTTAGGATGACATCAACATCAGGGTAGGTATTGAGGACATGTCCAAAGTCTTTACGACGACTTTCACCTTTATTTCCTGGAGCCCCTAGAATTAGACTAATACGACCATCTTGATGGCTGGTTACGACTTGTAAGAGCTTATCTAGGCTATCCCCATTGTGAGCATAGTCAACAAATGTCTTAGCCCCATTAGTTTGGGTTAGAACCTCCATACGCCCTGGAACAGAGGTTTGAGCGATTCCTTCCTTGATGTCTTGAAGGTTAGCTCCGAGACGTAGGCAGGCCAGACCAGCAGCCATAGCATTGTCCTGGTTAAAGTCACCGATAAGTTGGATATCATAGTCACCGGCTAATTTCCCACTTGCCTTAAAGCTAAAACCTGAGCCATGTTTAACAGCATTGTCGGAGTTTTTACCATAGAAGTCATGCTCTTTATCCGCAACTTCCTCAGCGATAAAATCAAAGTGATCCATACCGCTATTAACAATAACAACTCGACTGTTTTCCAAGAGGAGACGCTTATGGTAGAAGTAGTCTTCAAAGGTTGGATGTTCAATAGGCCCAATATGGTCTGGGCTGATGTTAAGAAAGACACCTACATCAAAAGTCAATCCATAGACACGCTTTGTCAGATAGGCTTGACTTGAGACTTCCATAATCAGATGGGTCATGTCATTAGCAACAGCTTCAGCCATCATACGGAAAAGGTCCAAACTCTCAGGTGTTGTTAAGGTAGACTTGAAGAAGGTTTTTCCGTCTAGTGTCGTGTTCATGGTTGAAAGCATAGCAGGTTTATGACTTTGCTTGAGAATATTGAAGGCAAAGTAGGCTGCTGTAGTTTTCCCTTTTGTCCCAGTAAAGGCTAGCAATTTAAGCTTGTCTTGAGGGTATTGGTAGAAGGCCTGAGCAACGAGGCTCATAGCCTGCTTGATATCTGATACGATAATGGCAGGAATTCCCACTTGATAATCTTTTTCAGCCACGTAGAAACGCAAGCCAGCTTTGACAGCATTCTCTAAAAATTCAGGCTTAAAGGCAGCCCCTTTGGCAAAGAAGAGGGAAGATGGTGTGACATCACGACTATCATAAGAAAGATGATCAAAAGTCACTCCAGTCCATGAATAGTAGTAGTTGTCTTGGTCGATAATATCTCTAAAATTATGGTCCTTTTTAAGAACCTCTAGAACTTGTTCAATAGTAATCATAGTTCCTATTTTAGCCTTAATGTTCTTGTTTTACAAGTCACAGCCAAAAGTTTATAATAAACTAGATTATATTTTATTCTCTAGAAAGAAAGTTATGACTGAAACTAAAACTGATACACAGCAGCAGCAGATGCTAAGAGGGACGGCATGGATGACAGCATCCAATATTATCAGTCGTCTATTGGGGGCACTCTACATTATTCCTTGGTATGCTTGGATGGGTAAACAAGGTGACCAAGCCAATGCCCTCTTTGGTCAAGGGTATAATATTTATGCTCTTTTCCTCTTGATTTCAACAGCAGGTATTCCAGTCGCAATTGCCAAACAGGTGTCTAAATACAACACTCTTGGAAAAATGGAGACGAGTTTCTTCTTACTCAAGCGTATCTTGTATTACATGATTGGTCTCGGACTGATCTTTGGCGTTTTCATGTACTTTGCTTCGCCGTGGATGTCTTACCTTTCTGGGGGAGACGAGGATCTGGTTCGCGTCATGCGTAGTCTTTCTTGGGCAGTTGTTATTTTCCCATCCATGTCTGTTTTACGAGGCTTTTTCCAAGGCTTTAACAATATGAAGCCTTATGCCTTAAGTCAGATTGCGGAACAGATTATCCGTGTTATTTGGATGCTGTTGGCGACCTTCTTCATCATGAAAATTGGGACAGGCGATTATGTGACAGCAGTTGTCCAATCGACTTTTGCCGCTTTCATCGGTATGTTGGCTAGTTATGGGGTGCTTTTCTTTTACCTTTGGAAGGAGGGGAAACTCAAGAGTCTTTTTGGCAAGCAGGCTGTTCATCCGGATATCAATCCAACTGCAATTGTTATTGAAACCTTTAAGGAAGCCATTCCTTTCATTATCACTGGATCTGCTATTCAGCTTTTCCAACTGATTGATCAATGGACCTTTATCCGTACTATGGAGAAGTTTACAAGCTATAGTAACAGTCAACTTCAGGTTCTCTATGCTTACTTGTCTTCAAACCCAAGTAAGATTACCATGATTTTGATTGCCGTTGCTCTTTCTATTGCCGGGGTTGGGATTCCACTCTTGACGGAAAATATGGTTAAGAAAGATCTTAAGGGAGCGGCTAAACTGATTATCAATAACTTACAGTTGCTTTTGCTCTTTATTGTTCCCGCCATTGTAGGATCAGTGATTTTAGCTAAACCACTTTATACAGTCTTTTATGGTGCGCCAGATAGTCAGGCCCACTTGCTCTTTGTAGCCAGTCTGATTCAAGTTATTTTCTTGGCCTTGTATAGCGTTTTAGCACCAATGCTTCAGGCAATCTTTGAAACCCGTAAAGCTATCAACTATTTTGCGATTGGGGTTTTAGTTAAGGCAATCCTACAGTTACCATTGATTATTTTCCTAGGAGCCCTTGGCCCGGTTATTTCAACAGCCATCGGTTTAGGTGTTCCGATTGCTCTCATGTATAATCACCTCCACACTGTTACGCACTTTAGTCGTAAGACAGTGTTTAGAAAAGCCTTGCTCATCTGTATCCTTACAGTGCTCATGGCTATTCCAGTTGCGATCTTCTATTGGTTGTTCCAGTTTGTACTGTCACCAACAAGCCGTATGGGTAGTGTGATTTACTTGGTCATTGGAGGAGGCCTTGGAATCGGTGTCTATGGCGTTCTTGCTCTTGTAACTCGTATGGCTGATCAATTGCTTGGTGCCCGAGCAGCTAGCCTACGTGCTAAATTACATATTAAATAAAATCTAAACCAAGTCATGTGGCTTGGTTTTTTTCTTTTTAACAATTTCTGAAAAAAGAGTATAATGAGGGTGAAAAAATGAAATCGTTTTAATGATTTAGAATCGAGGAAAGGATTATGGTTGATTCTAGACAAGAACATATAAAATTAGGGACCTATCCTCCTGAACAAGTTTACAAAGTCTTGCAGACAAGCCCTCAAGGTTTGAGCTCACAAGAGGTTAAGGAGAGGCAGGCGACTTATGGCCCTAACCAATTGAAGGAAAGTAAGAAGGAGCCTATTTGGCTGACCTTTTTCAGACATTTTACTAGTCTTATGGCCCTCTTATTGTGGGTTGGTGGCTTTATCGCCATGCTTTCTCATAGCTTAGAGTTGGGGATTGCAATTTGGTTGGTCAACATTATTAATGGTCTCTTTAGCTTTATTCAAGAATATAGGGCAAGTCAGGCTACGGCAGCTCTTAATAAGCTTCTTCCATCCTATGCGCGAGTTCTTCGTGATGGTAAGGAGGATAAGATTCTAGCTCAGAACTTGGTACCAGGTGACTTGGTTTTCATTGAAGAAGGGGACCGTATTTCTGCAGACGGACGCTTGGTCGCTGTGACAGATTTGCAGGTTAACCAGTCTGCCCTCACTGGTGAGTCTAATCCTATTTATAAGTCAGATCAAGCGGATTTGACTCCCGACAAGACTGAGTTAGAGTATGACAATATGGTATTTGCAGGGACTACTGTCTCTTCTGGCTCTGGACATTTTATAGTATCTGCTATCGGGATGAAAACTGAGTTTGGACAGATTGCGGATTTGACACAGAATCTTGCTCAGGAAAAGAGTCCCCTTCAGAAAGAATTAGACCATTTGACTAAACAGATTTCAGTTATTGCGGTGTCTGTAGGTCTCTTCTTTATGGTGGCAGCGACTCTATTTGTCCATCAGCCTTTGTCTCAAGCCTTTATTTTTGCATTGGGGATGATTGTGGCCTTTATTCCTGAAGGACTTCTTCCCACAGTTACTCTATCTTTAGCCATGGCCGTTCAGCGCATGGCTAAGGACCATGCTTTGGTTAAGAAGCTGTCTTCGGTTGAGACGCTGGGAGCAACTTCTGTTATTTGTTCGGATAAAACAGGGACTTTGACGCAAAATGCCATGACGGTTAACCATCTATGGACCTTGTCAGATAGTTATGAGGTAACTGGGCTGGGTTATGCATCAGAAGGACAGATTGAGCAGGAAGGGCAACCTGTTTCTCTTAAAGAAAATGAGCTTCTTAATCGTTTGGTCCGATTCTCTCATTTGGCTAGTAATGCTCAAGTTGTGGCCCCTAGTGCTGATAATCCCAATTTTACAATTTTAGGTGATCCAACTGAGGCTTGTCTTAATGTTCTCGCCGAAAAAGCAGGAATTAATTTAAATGACAATCATACTTGGGCCCCTCGCCTCAAGGAAATCCCCTTTGATTCTGATCGTAAACGGATGACAACAGTGCATAAGCTTGATTCAGGATTGGATGGCAGTCATCATATCTCCATCACAAAAGGTGCTCCCAAAGAAGTGATGGAGCTTTGCTCAGACTATTATGATAATCAAGGAATGATTAAATCATTGACAGCTACTGAGCGTCAGGCTATCCTTGCGGCCAACGACCAGTTTGCCCGAGACGGTTTACGTGTTTTAGCTGTGGCCTATAGACCTTTAGACAGTGAGCATGTTGGAGAAGACAAATGGGACATGCAGACCTTGGAGGACAATATGGTCTTTCTAGGCTTGGTTGCCATGAGTGATCCGCCACGTCAGGGTGTGCGTGAAGCCATTGAAAAATGTCATAGAGCTAGTATTCGTATTATCATGGTGACAGGTGATTATGGCTTGACAGCTCTTAGCATTGCTAAGAAAATCGGAATTGTACAAGGAGACGATGCGCGTGTTGTTTCAGGCCTTGAACTAGCTGATATGGATGATAATCAGCTCAAGGAAGCTCTTAAAGGCGAAATCGTTTTTGCTCGTGTAGCACCTGAACAAAAATACCGTGTGGTCAACGCCCTTCAAGAACTTGGCAAAGTTGTCGCTGTTACTGGTGATGGTGTTAATGATGCCCCTGCCCTTAAAAAAGCTGATATCGGTGTAGCTATGGGGCTATCAGGAACTGATGTTGCCAAGGAATCTGCAGATATGATCTTAACAGATGATCATTTTGCTTCTATTGTTCATGCTGTTGAAGAGGGTCGTGCAGTTTATAGAAATATTCAAAAATTCCTGACTTACATTTTTAATTCCAACACACCAGAAGCTGTACCCTCTGCTTTCTTCTTGTTCTCTTTGGGACGTATACCTCTTCCCTTAACGGTTATGCAAATCCTAGCCATCGACCTGGGAACAGATATGATGCCTGCTTTGGGGCTAGGGGTTGAACCGCCTGAAGAGGGCGTTATGGACAGACCACCAAGACGTCTTTCAGATCGCTTGCTCAATCGACAATTATTGATTAAAGCTTTTGTCTGGTATGGACTGATTGAAGCAGCCTTAGCTATGGGGGCTTTCTTCCTTAATTATTGGGTTAATCAAGGTAATTTAAACCATTTGGCCAGCTCAGGTCCTCTCTATCGAGAGGCAACTACCATGACCTTAGGAGCTATTATCTTTACTCAAATTGGTATGGCTATGAATAGTCGTAAAGGTAGAGGGTCTATATTCCAAGTTAAACCATTTGCTAATCGGATTATTAGCTTAGGGATTGTTTTAGAAATTGTCCTCTTTATTATCCTGTCTTACGTGCCTTTCTTCCACACGCTATTTAACACTGCACCCATTGGACTTGATGATTGGCTCTATTTACTTGCTTGTCCGTTTGTTATTATGGCTTTGGAAGAAATCAGATATCGCTTATTTGATAAAAAGTAAGTCAGTGGCATACCTTAGATTGAAGCAAGACTTTTAAATCGTTTTTTAGTGCTTGAAACTATGATGTTTCAGGCACTTTTTGATGCTTGAAAATCTACTTTAGACAATCTCAAAAATTGGCCTTATTTTAAATTAGAGTCAGTATCTATCTGTCTTTTTAGGTTATAGAAATAAACTATAACTAACTATCAAGAATCCGTATGATGAACTTACCATTATTTTCAGAAAATAGTGATAAAATAGAGGTCATAGATATGGAGTATATCCACTTTACCATGTAGAAAGGGCACATTATGACACAAGAATATCAATTAGAAACCATTTTGGCACACGCAGGAATCAATTCGGATGAAGCAACAGGAGCCTTGGCTTCACCAATTCATTTTTCAACAACTTACCAACATCCAGAATTTGGCCATTCTACTGGTTTTGACTATACACGAACTAAAAATCCAACACGCGCAACAGTGGAAAAAACACTTGCAGCTATTGAAAAAGCAGATTATGCTATTGCGACAAGTTCAGGGATGAGCGCCATTGTTTTGGCTTTTGAAATTTTCCCAGTAGGCAGTAAGGTTGTAGCTGCGCGTGATCTTTACGGGGGTTCTTTCCGTTGGTTTAATGACAAGGAAAAAGAAGGTCGTTTCTTTTTTGAATACACAAATACAGAAGATGAGATGATTGCGGCTATTACAGAAGATACCGATATTGTCTACATCGAAACACCGACAAACCCACTTATGATTGAGTTTGATATTGAAAAAGTGGCCAAAATTGCTCATGACAAGGGTGCGGTGGTTATTGTTGATAATACTTTCTATAGCCCAATCTATCAAACCCCGATTACTCAAGGTGCTGATATCGTTGTCCATTCAGCTACTAAATACCTATCAGGGCATAATGATGTTTTGGCTGGTGTTGTTGTGACCAGCAACCAAGAATTCTACGATAAACTTTATTATAACCTCAATACGACTGGTCCTACCTTGTCACCATTTGATAGCTATATGCTCATGCGTGGTCTTAAAACCTTAAAACTTCGAATGGAGGCATCGACAGCCAATGCTCAAGAAGTTGTAGCTTTCTTAGAAAAGTCACCAGCTGTTAAGGAAGTCCTCTATCCAGGCAAGGGTGGTATGATTTCCTTCAAAGTGGCTAATCAAGACAAGATTCCAACCATTATCAATTCCCTAAAAGTCTTTACCTTTGCGGAGAGCCTAGGTGGTGTTGAAAGCTTGATTACCTACCCAACGACACAAACCCACGCAGATATTCCAGGTGATGTGCGTGCTTCCTATGGTTTGACAGACGACTTGCTTCGTCTTTCAATTGGTATTGAAGCAGCACAAGATTTGATTGCTGACTTGGAAAATGCCCTTAGTCTTTAAGGAGTTATCTATGACACGTTATGATTTTACAACACAACCAAATCGCTTGGATCAAAATACCATGAAATGGCACGAAGCCGAAAGTAATCCAGAACTGCTTGAGCTTTGGGTTGCTGATATGGACTTCCTACCTGTTCCTGAGATTAGGGATGCAGTTATCAACTATGCTGAGACACATATTTTTGGTTATCCTTATCCAAGTGAAGAGCTTTACCAGTCAATCATTAATTGGGAAAAAAATCAACACGGTTACGTCGTTGATAAAGAGAGTATTGTTCTCATTGAAGGTGTTGTTCCAGCCATTTCAACAGCTATTCAAGCCTTTACCAAAGAAGGCGACGCTGTTCTCATCAACACACCAGTTTATCCGCCTTTTGCTCGTTCGGTCCGTTTGAATAATCGTCGATTGATTGAAAATAGTCTTGTTAAGGTTAATGGGCATTTCGAAATTGATTTTGAACAATTGGAACGTGATATCGTCGAGAATGATGTTAAACTTTATGTTTTTTGTAGCCCACATAATCCAGGTGGGCGTGTCTGGACCAAAGAGGAATTGACCAAGGTAGCAGATTTGTGTCAGAAACATGGTGTCCTCTTGGTATCTGATGAGATCCACCAAGACTTAGCCCTATATGGGAATAAGCACATCTCTATGAATACCATTTCAGATGCTTACAAGGACTTTACCTTGGTGCTTAGTTCGGCTACTAAAACCTTTAATATTGCTGGTACCAAAAACAGTTTTACTATCATTGAAAATGAAGACTTACGTAAAGCCTTTAAACAAAAGCAGTTGGCAAATAATCAACATGAAATTCCAACCATTGGTTTGATTACAACCCAAGCAGCTCTGACCTATGGGCAACCTTGGTTAGAGGAATTGAAGACTGTCTTTGAAACTAATATTGACCTTTTAACCAAGGAACTTAGTGAAAAGACTAATATCAAAGTCATGAAACCTGAGGGAACTTACTTGGTTTGGCTTGATTTTTCAGCCTATGATCAAGACCATAATGAACTTGGACGTTTGCTTAAAGAAGAAGCCAAGGTAGTGCTAAATGACGGTATTACTTTTGGTTCTGAAGGAGAGAAACATTTCCGCTTTAACGTAGCTACGCCAACTACAGTTGTTGCTGAAGGAGTTAAACGTCTCGTTTCTGTCTTTGGAAAATAATAAAAGTGATGCAAATAGCATCACTTTTATTATTGTTATGAGTGTACATCGTAGATTTTCAAGTTTAATAGTAGATCTTCCTGAGTGGAGAAAACCTTGACATCCTGCTTGCCAGAGGTATTAAATCTGGCTAGAGTGTAGGTTTGGCCATTGGGGAAGAAAATTTCCAAGCTACGATTGTCTGTAATAAGCGTTATAGTGATATTATCATTTTCCTTATAGAGACTGTCAGCTTTATAACCTTGACCGTTACCTAAGAGTCCATCGTAATAGTAAGAAGAGGCAGTTTGACTACCATCCATGCTGTTGTTCAGTTCAGCAGCATAGGTAGAGACCTGATAGGTACCACTTGTTATTTGGTAGGCGATTTTAACGTAATCAGAGCCTTGCCAGATATCAATGTAGATATAGCCTCCTTCTTTCTTAATATTTGAAAAATGCAGTTGGTAATACCCCGCACTATTTTTTTCAGCAAGGTCAAGAAGGCCATTAGCATTCTGATTGTGACTTTTATCAATCCAAGGTTTTCTATTGTCACTGGTGAGTGGTCTTTGACTCGAAATGTTGCCGTTTTGATTTTTGAGGGTTAATTGTTCATTTTTATAGAGGGGAGCAGACTGAATAATACCGTTCTTATCCAGTTGTAGCTGTCTGGGTGTAGTGTAAAAACCGATAGTTTTTAGAAAATCACTCTTGGCCTCTTGGTCACTGTGAATGCCTGACGTGAAGTAATTCCAATTACCAACCCAGCCAAGACTGATAAGGTTATGATTGCTTTCTTCGATTCGATTGCTTCCAGTGAAGTTAGCGCCATAATAGTCTGAGCCTTGATCTAAGCGTTTTGTTTCTGTATCTGCAATAAATAAGCCGTTACCATCTAAATGCCCTACAGTATAGTAGGTTCCAGTTGTTTCGCCTGAAGCTGTATCCTTAGCTCCAAAAAAGAGAACTTGCTTGTCCTGACCGTCAGTTGTTGTCATTGTTTTGAGAACGGGACACTCGATAGGAGCGTTGTCCTGCCAGTTACGACCCTTAAAAAATGTTTCGGGTAGGATTTTGGAGTCTCCCTTGCTATCTTCTTTGGTCCAGTTGATACCATCTTGAGATTGATAAATACCTAAGGCGTTACCTTCAGCGACATACATGAGTAATTTGTCTTTGAAGTGGAAGACATAAGGATCGCGGAAATCTTTACCGTTATAGGATTGTTCCTTTGTCAATAAAGGTTTACCATCTTTTAGGGAATTAGTAAAGCTAGCTCCCTTGTCATTTGATGCACTAGCATAGATTGCCTGGCTTCCATCATCCATGAGTCCAGTAAAATAGGCGACAGGTTCTTCGTTTTGGATACCAGAAATCCCCTGACTATCTGTGACTACACTACCTGTCCAAGCAGAATGCCACCCCTCTTTAGGGTCACCACCCTTTGCTGGTATAGCAGTCTCTTGTTTACTATAGGTGATAAAATCTTTAGTCGTTGTATGTGTCCAATCTTGACCGTTGGGTCCAAAAGGATCAGTAGCCCCATCCACAGAGTGTAGAAAATAGATATCATAGTAATTTTTTTCTTGATTCCACACGATAGTCTGTAGGTCGTTAGACCATCCTTTATGAGATGCTAGATGAAAGGTTTGACTCACAGAAACCTTATTTGTTTTTTGGGAAGGATTGTTAGCGTTCTCATTTTTTATTATAAAAACAAAAAATAAAATTAAAAAAACGAGAGCTAAAATTAGAGGTGAATATTTTGATTCCATATAGTGATATTTCCTGATAAAATTACTTATTTTGTAGTTATTATTTTAACAAAAAAATAGTTTTTTACAAAAAATATCAATTTGTCATTAAAAAAAGATTGGAATTTAGATTAAAAAATGATAGAATAAAACATGTAAAAACCTAAAAGGAGAGTTTTATATGGATAGTACAGTTAATTCACAGTCAAATACAGTAGCACCAAAGCAAGCAGAGTGCAAAAAGATGCGTTATAGCATCCGTAAGGTTGCCGCAGTAGGGGCAACATCAGCACTTGTTGGTACCTTGGCATTTTTAGGTGCCACTCAGGTAAAAGCTGATCAAGTTACAGAAACAGCACCAGCTGTAGCTACTGCGACAGCAACACCAGAAACAAGCACAGCATCTCTAACGGTAGCCAGTGAAACAGCAACAAGTGTGGCAACTTCAGAAGCAGTTGAATCTTCAGTTGCACATTCAGAGGTTACAACTACACCAGTTACAGAGACACAACCAAGCAACACAACTCCATCAGTAGTCGAAGAAAAGGCGTCTAGCACAGTAGTGACATCTTCATCAGATGCAACAACACCTTCATCAACAGTTGCTGCGGTTTCTGCTCCAGCTCATACATCAGAGGCTGCAGTAGAAGCACCAACTTCAACAGCAAGCTCAGAAACAGCTGATACACATACTGAAGTAGCCCTTAAACCTACTGAAAACAGCGCTGCTAATGCAAACCTTAGCAAACTTAACGGTCGTATCAAGTCTATTGTTGAAGATAATATGACCTCAGATCAAATCGTTGCCTTGACTGAGGAAGAAATTAAAGCACTTAATAAAGTTGACTTTAGCGATGATGCTATCAAGGGTACAGGTACTAGCTTGACTTACCGTAACTTGAAAGATATCGTTGCTAGCTTCTTGAAGCAAGACAGCAAATTGGCAGTTCCTTACTTTAAAGCAGATACAATCATCAATATGCCTGCTTTCAACACTGTTGATGCCCAAACGATGAAAAAAGAAGAAATCGACGTTTGGGATTCTTGGCCAGTCCAAGATGCTGAGTCAGGTGTAGTAAGCAACTGGAACGGTTATCAGTTGGTTATCTCAATGGCCGGTGCACCAAATAAAAACTCAAACCACATTTACTTGCTCTATAGTAAATACGGAGATAATGACTTTACGCATTGGAAAAATGCGGGTCCAATCTTTGGTTATAATGCCCTTGAAGATGACCAACAATGGTCAGGTTCAGCGACGGTAAACTCTGACGGTAGTATCCAACTTTACTACACTAAGAATGATACTAGTGGCGGTAAATTGAACTGGCAACAATTGGCTAGTGCTACACTTAACCTAGCTGTTGAAAACGACGAAGTTGTTATTAAGTCAGTTGAAAATGACCACATTCTCTTTGGTGGGGATAACTATCATTATCAAAGTTATCCAAAATTCATGAGTACTTTCAACGATGACCACAACCACGATGGAAATCCAGACCGTACAGATAACTACTGTCTTCGTGACCCACACATCATTGAAGATAACGGTAGCCGCTACCTTATTTTCGAATCAAATACAGGTGACGAAAACTACCAAGGCGAAAAACAAATCTACAACTGGTCAAACTATGGAGGAGATGACGCCTTTAACCTTAAGTCATTCCTCAATATTGTCAATAATAAACACCTTTATAACCTTGCTTCATGGGCAAATGGTTCTATTGGTATCTTGAAACTTGACGACAATGAGAAAAATCCATCTGTAGCTGAACTTTACACACCACTTGTTACTAGCCACTTGGTTACTGATGAAGTAGAACGTCCAAGTGTTGTTAAGATGGGTAACAAGTATTACCTCTTCACTGCTTCACGTATCAATAAATCTACGGATGCTGAAGGTACTGTAGCAGCGCGTGAAGCTGTCGGTGATGACGTTGTCATGCTCGGATTCGTATCAGATAGCCTCCGTGGAGAATATCGTCCACTTAATGGCTCAGGTGTGGTTTTGACAGCCTCTGTACCAGCTGACTGGCGTACATCTACCTATTCTTACTATGCGGTTCCTGTTGAAGGCTCATCAGATACTCTTTTGGTAACTTCTTACATGACTAACCGTGGTGGAATTGCCGGTGCTGAGAATAAATCAACGTGGGCTCCAAGCTTCCTTATCAAGATGAATGCAGATGATACTACAGAAGTTCTTCCTAAGATGACGAATCAAGGTGACTGGATTTGGGATAAATCTAGTGAAAGCTTGGTACACGTAGGCGATCAAAACAGTGCTAAATTGCCAAACGAGGACTTTAATGTAGATTATTATGCGGTATCGGGTTATGGTCTTAAACCACATACTTATCCTACAGTTGATGGTTCAACAGGCGTTTCTGAAGCTCACGGTGTCTTGACTGTAACTGTTAAAGATGGTAAAGACAAGAAGGCAGATAAGCCAGAAACACCAGTAAGTCCAACAGAAGGTAATCATTCTGTTGATGATAAGTCTAACAAACCAGATACACCTTCTAAACCAGCAGACAATAATCAACCATCAACTAATAAAGAAGATAAACCAGCAACGCCGACGAATCCAGATTCTCCAGTTCGTAATCCGTTCCCTTATTTCACAGATCGCCCATCTAATGATAATAATTCATCAGATGATCATCATGTAGAGGTTCCTGCGAAACCTTCAACAGAGGGTTCTGTGGGTGACCGTCGTCCAGTAGCTCAAGCTACAGAGATTGCGTCACCAGTACCAGAGGCTATTGTAGCAACTGGACCAACTGTTTCAACGACTCCTGTTAAAGAAGAGTCTGTCACTGAAACAGAAGCTCCAAAACCAGCGAAGTCTGAAGAGGAAGTTCAGTCTCACGGAGTCGCTAAAGCTGATGAAGTAACTAAGTCTGATGAGTCAAGTAAAGACAACAATACTAAAGTTGCTGCCAAACTTGCTACGACTCCTAAGACACCAAGTGATTCAGAAGGTTCAAAGAGCAACATTCTTTCAATCTTGGCGACTATCTTTGCAGCAATTGCAAGTCTAGCTCTTCTTGGCTATGGTTTGGTCACAGGAAAGATTCATTTGCCTAAAAAATAATCCTTTTCAAAAACGTTTGCAGTAAAGCAAGCGTTTTTTTTGCCTTTTTGATATAATGGAGTGAGTATAAAGCAAAGGAAGAAACTATTATGGGTAAATTTCAAGTTATTTCACATCCACTGATTCAACATAAACTTTCAATCCTCCGTCGTGAGGATACTTCTACTAAGGACTTCCGTGAGCTAGTTAATGAAATTGCTATGCTCATGGGTTACGAAGTGTCTCGTGACCTTCCTCTCGAAGAGGTTGAAATTCAAACACCAATTACCAAAACTGTACAAAAACAACTTTCTGGTAAGAAATTGGCGATTGTTCCAATTCTTCGTGCGGGTATTGGTATGGTCGATGGTTTCCTTAGCCTTGTACCAGCAGCTAAAGTTGGTCATATTGGTATGTATCGTGACGAGGAAACTCTTGAGCCGGTTGAGTACTTGGTTAAATTACCAGAAGACATTGATCAACGTCAGATTTTTGTAGTAGACCCTATGCTTGCGACTGGTGGTTCAGCAATCTTGGCAGTAGACTCACTTAAAAAACGTGGTGCAGCTAATATCAAGTTTGTTTGCTTAGTTGCAGCACCAGAAGGTGTCAAAAAATTGCAAGATGCTCACCCAGATATCGATATCTACACAGCATCTTTGGATGAGAAACTTAATGAAAACGGTTATATTGTTCCAGGTCTTGGAGATGCAGGTGACCGTCTCTTTGGTACAAAATAAGTTGAAAAGGGAAAATTTCCCTTTTTTTACTAGATTAATAAGTTTTAAGTGAGATTGGTTTAGGAGAGTTTAGCACTCTTTTAGAAAGAGTGCTAAGAATGATGTTTTTTATTTGACCTAATTTGACTAAAATCATATAATAGTATCAAGACAATATTAAAAGGAGGATTCATATGATTCCTGTAGTAATTGAACAAACATCACGCGGTGAGCGTTCTTACGATATTTACTCACGTTTGCTCAAGGATCGTATCATCATGTTAACAGGTCCTGTTGAAGATAATATGGCAAACTCAATTATCGCCCAACTCTTGTTCTTGGATGCTCAAGACAATACAAAAGATATCTATCTTTATGTTAATACAACAGGTGGATCCGTTTCGGCAGGTCTTGCCATTGTTGATACAATGAACTTCATCAAGTCTGATGTTCAGACTATCGTTATGGGGATGGCAGCATCTATGGGAACAATTATCGCTTCAAGCGGTACAAAAGGTAAACGTTTCATGTTGCCGAATGCAGAGTACATGATTCACCAACCAATGGGTGGTACTGGTGGCGGTACGCAACAAACAGACATGGCTATCGCAGCTGAACACTTGCTCAAGACACGTAATAACTTGGAGCAAATCTTGGCAGATAATTCTGGACAACCAATTGAAAAAGTTCATGTAGACGCTGAACGTGACAATTGGATGAGTGCTCAAGAAACGCTTGAATATGGTTTCATCGATGAAATCATGGCTAATAACCAATTAAAATAAACTGAGCTTGTCTTAAACAAAAGTCAGATGCAAATCGGTTGTATAAGGACCGTTTCATCTGGCTTTTTGTGTTATAATAGAAAACATGTTAATAATCAATGAGGAGTTGCTTGCGATTGATCAAGCTATAGAGTATCTTGTTTCGTATTTTCTAAAGCTACCTGAGGTAGAGAATTATCGTTTAAAACGCCAGAAATTCGAAAATGATAGAGAACTTCAAGAGCAACTCTTTGCATTTCAAAAATTAAAGGATAGCTATGATACTGCTAAGGCGTATGAGGCTTTTAGACCAGATGTGAGAGAGTTGAAACGTCAGGTTTTGCGAATGAAGCGTCAAATTGATTTAAACGAGGTGGTTATTGGCTATCGTCAGGCAGAGTTCGATTTACAGACTATTTTAGCCAATCTTGGTGAGGAGATTGCCCAAGCTGTTTCAAATCAGATTTTTATTGATACTGGGCTACCTCTTGCCCCTCATAAACCACATCATAAAAAGGGAGACACTAACATAAAGGAGAAGATGAGTCATGATTAAGCGTCAAGGCATTATTGTTTATTTATACTACAATAGAGACTTACGTAAAATTGCCAAGTTTGGGGATGTTGTCTACCATTCTTTTAAGATGCGTTATGTGCACCTTTATGTAGATGAGGACAAGGTCGAGGATATTTTGAAAGAGCTCGATGGAATGAAAGCAGTGAAAAAAGTTCTGCCTTCTTACTATTCTGATATTGATATGGACTTTGTAGGTAGTCTGGAACGTTACGACACCTCAGTCCCTGAACCGTTTAAGAACTTTTCTCTTTAATAAGAGAAAAGTTTTTTTCTTTTTAAAGAGTTATTCTTAAAGTAATGGAAACGATTACTGTCGCTAAAGCTTAGTTATGTGTAGTTGACAATTGTCTGATAATTCTGTAAGCTATAAGATGAACTTTTTTAAGAAAATATTAAGGAGAAATCTTATGTCTAAAAAGATCACACTTATTGTGTTAGCCTTTTTTGCTTCCATTTTCTTGGTTGCCTGTGGCAAGTCACCAGATGTGACTGCTAATGCCAATGGTACTAAGATTGGCGATACAATCAAAATTGGTGTTAACATGGAGTTGACAGGTGCCGTTGCAGCCTATGGTAAGGCGGAGCAGAATGGTATTAAGTTGGCTGTTGACGAAATTAACAAAGCTGGTGGCGTCGATGGCAAAAAGCTTGAGCTTGTCACAAAAGATAATAAATCTGAAAATGCTGAAGCTTCAACATCTTCAACGAACTTGGCTATTCAGAGTAATGTAAATGCTATCGTTGGTCCAGCGACATCAGGTGCTGTTGCTGCGGCTAGCCTCGTATCACAAAAAACAGGGGTTCCTTTGCTGACACCTTCAGGTACGCAGGACGACCTTACGGTAGATGCTAAAGGTACGAAGAAATTCGTTTTCCGTACAACCTTCAAGGATAGTTACCAAGGTAAAGTTTTGGCAGCTTATTCTTACAATAATTTGAATGCTAAGAAAGTAGTTCTCTACTATGATAATGCTTCAGATTATGCCAAAGGTATTGCGGATGAATTCAAGCGTGAGTATAAAGGTCAAATCGTTACTGAAGCTACCTTTGCTTCAGGGGACAAGGATTATCAGTCAGCCTTGACTAAATTTAAAGACCTTGATTATGATGCTATTGTAATGCCTGGTTACTATACTGAGACTGGTATTATCACTAAACAAGCACGTGACCTTGGAATTGATAAACCAATCCTTGGACCTGACGGATTCAGTGATGCGAAATTTACTGAGCTTGCAGGTAAAAATAATGCTTCAAACGTCTACTATGTATCAGGATATTCAACAAATGTTGCTCTTTCTGACAAGGCATCAGGATTCATCGAAGCATATAAGAAAGCCTACAACACTGACCCGAATATGTTTGCTGCTCTAGCTTACGATTCTGTTTATATGATTGCAGAAGCATCAAAAGATGCGAAAACATCAGTTGATATTGCTGATAACTTAGCACAATTGAAAAACTTTGTCGGGGTTACAGGTAAAATGACGATTGATAAGGATCATAACCCTATTAAAGCAGCTCTTATGGTTAAAAGAGATAATGGTGAAGAGGTTTCAGCGGAAGCCGTTGAAATTGAAAAATAATCTGTTATCTATACTAAAAATGAACTAGAAAGTTTGGTTAAATATGTTTTTTGAACAACTTCCCCAACAACTAGTCAATGGTATCATCTTGGGTAGTATCTATGCCTTACTTGCCCTTGGATATACCATGGTTTATGGGATTATCAAATTGATTAACTTTGCCCATGGAGACATCTATATGATGGGTGCCTTCGTTGGTTACTATGCGATTAATAGCCTCGGAATGAATTTCTGGGTTGCCCTTGTCTTTGCTATGCTTGTCTGTGCGATTTTAGGGGTTGTCATTGAGTTCTTGGCTTATCGCCCACTCCGTAATTCGACACGTATTTCTGCCTTGATTACGGCTATTGGTGTCTCATTCTTCCTTGAGTACATCATGGTTCTCTTTGTAGGTGCAGATACACGTTCATTCCCTCAAAAGATTGCAATTGAGACTTATCATCTTGGATCAATCTCTGTAACAAATGTGCAATTGCTTATCTTGGTAGTTGCCCTTGTCCTTATGGTTGCTCTTCAATTGATTGTTAAAAAGACTAAGATGGGTAAAGCTATGCGTGCCGTATCTGTAGACAGTGATGCAGCTGAATTGATGGGTATTAATGTTAATAACACTATCAGCTTCACTTTTGCTCTTGGATCATCACTAGCAGGGGCGGCGGGTGTCCTTATTGGTCTTTACTATAACTCTATCGAACCTCTTATGGGTATGACACCAGGTATTAAAGCCTTTGTTGCTGCCGTTCTTGGTGGTATCGGTATTATCCCTGGTGCAGCACTTGGTGGATTTGTTATCGGTATTTTGGAGACATTATCAACTGCAATTGGTTTGTCAAGTTACCGTGATGCCATCGTTTATGGTGTCTTGATCGTTATCCTTTTGGTTCGTCCAGCGGGTATCCTCGGTAAAAATGTGAAAGAGAAGGTGTAAGACATGAAGAAAAATCTAAAAGTAAACCTTATTTGGTTTGGTCTTATCATTGGGCTCTTCCTTATCTTGAAAGGTCTTGAACTTTCAGGTATCATGAACCTTTACTACATCCAAATCTTAATGGGGATTGGAATCTCAATTCTTATGGGACTTGGTACTAACCTGGTTCTTGGTTTCTCAGGACAATTTACACTTGGACAAGCTGGTTTCATGGCAATTGGTGCCTATTCATCAGCTATCATCACTGGTATGATGCCAACATATGACGGTTTCTACCTCTCAATGGTTGTCGGTGTCATCATCGCAGCTATTGTTGCCCTTATCTTTGGTCTACCTACCCTTCGTTTGAAAGGTGACTACCTTGCCATTGCAACTCTTGGTATGGCTGAAATCATCCGTATCATTATCGTTAATGGTGGTGAATTGACTAATGGTGCCGCTGGTTTGACAGGTATCCTTCCTTATACAAGTTGGCCTGTAATTTATTTCTTTGTCGTTATCATTACAATTTTGGTACTCAACTTCTTGCGTTCAGCAACTGGACGTCAAGCAATCACTCTTCGTGAAGATGAAATTGCTGCTGAGTCAATGGGTGTTAATGTCACAAAAATGAAGGTTCTTATCTTTGTTATTGGTGCCATGATTTCAGCGATTGCTGGTTCACTTTATGTCAGCTACATCGGTACAGTTGTGCCAAAAGATTTCACTATCATGAAATCAATTGATTACCTTATCATTGCCGTTCTTGGTGGTCTTGGATCTATCACAGGTACTATCATTGCCGCTGTTGTTCTTGGTATTATCAACATGTTCCTCCAAAACGTTTCAAACCTTCGTATGATTATTTACGCCTTGGCTTTGATTCTTGTAATGCTCTTCCGTCCAGGTGGACTTCTTGGAACAAAAGAACTCTATCTCTCAAAATTCTTCAATAAATCTAAGGAGGGCAAATAAAAATGGCACTTCTTGAAGTTAAAAATCTAACTAAAAACTTCGGTGGTTTGACTGCCGTTGGTGATGTTTCAATGGAACTCAATGAAGGTGAGTTGGTTGGGCTTATCGGACCAAACGGTGCTGGTAAAACAACCTTGTTCAACCTTTTGACAGGTGTCTATGAGCCAAGTGAAGGAACGGTTACACTTGACGGTACAATCCTAAATGGTAAAGCACCTTATAAAATCGCTTCACTCGGTTTGTCACGTACTTTCCAAAATATCCGTCTTTTCAAAGACATGACTGTGCTTGAAAATGTTCTTGTTGGTTTGTCAAATAAGCAACCTTCAAATTTCTTTGCATCTCTTTTGCGTTTGCCTAAGTACTATTCAAGTGAAGAAGAGTTAAAAGCAAAAGCTATGGAACTCTTGGCTATCTTCAACTTGGATGGAGAGGCAGATACACTTGCGAAAAACTTGGCTTACGGACAACAACGTCATTTGGAAATTGTTCGTGCGCTTGCAACAGAACCAAAAATTCTTTTCCTTGATGAACCAGCTGCGGGTATGAACCCACAAGAAACAGCTGAATTGACTGCTCATATTCGTCAAATTCAAAAAGACTTCGGTATTACAATCATCTTAATTGAGCATGATATGAGTTTGGTCATGGATGTTACTGAGCGTATCTATGTTTTGGAATATGGACGCTTGATTGCAGAAGGAACACCTGATGAAATTAAGAATAACAAACGCGTTATTGAAGCTTATTTGGGAGGTGAAGCATAATGGCTATGTTGAAAGTTGAAAATCTCTCAATTAAATATGGATCTATTGAAGCTGTTAAAAACGTCAGCTTTGAAGTTAATGAAGGTGAAGTTGTAACTCTAATCGGTGCTAACGGTGCAGGTAAGACATCAATTCTTCGTACAATCTCAGGTCTTGTTCGTCCAACTGAGGGAACCATTTCTTATCTCGGAAATGATATTCATAAAACACCTGCACGTAAGATTGTTGCTGAAGGTTTAGCTCAAGTACCTGAGGGACGTCATGTATTTGCAGGATTAACCGTAATGGAAAATCTTGAAATGGGAGCTTTCCTTCATACAAACAAAGAAGAGAACACAGCTCTCTTGAAAAAAGTCTTCCAACGTTTCCCACGCCTAGAAGAACGTAAGAATCAAGATGCAGCGACACTTTCTGGTGGTGAACAACAAATGCTTGCAATGGGCCGTGCCCTTATGAGTCGTCCAAAACTTTTGCTTTTGGATGAGCCTTCAATGGGACTTGCTCCAATCTTTATTCAGGAAATTTTTGATATTATCGAAGATATTAAGGCACAAGGGACTACCGTTCTTTTGATTGAGCAAAATGCCAATAAGGCTTTGTCAATTGCAGACCGTGGTTACGTTCTTGAAACTGGTAAAGTGGTTCTTTCAGGTACTGGTGAAGAACTTCTTGCATCAGATGAAGTTCGTAAAGCCTATCTTGGAGGATAAGAAAAAGCGCCCGAGGGCGTTTTTCTATCGTCTCATACTAATTGTAAAATACTAATTTTTCAGTAAAATATTGCAATCGGTTACAATTAGTGTGGTATAATACAAGTAAGAAATCATTCGGAGGAAAATGAAATATGGCAGTAAAAGATTTTATGACGAAACGTGTGGTTTATGTCTCACCAGAAACAACAGTTGCAGTAGCTGCAGATATTATGCGTGATAAAGGGTTGCGCCGTTTGCCGGTAATTGAACACGATAAACTTGTTGGGCTTATTACAGAAGGTACAATGGCGGAGGCTTCACCATCAAAAGCAACAAGCTTGTCAATTTATGAAATGAACTATCTCCTTAATAAGACAAAGGTAGGAGATATCATGATTAAGAATGTCCTCACTGTTTCCAAATATGCTAGCCTTGAGGATGCAATCTATATCATGCTTCAAAATAAAGTTGGAGTTCTTCCGGTTGTGGACAATGACCAAATTTCAGGAATTATCACAGATAAAGATGTCTTTCGTGCTTTCTTAGAAATTTCTGGTTATGGTCAAGCTGGAATTCGTATTGGGTTGGAAGTTCCAGATACTCCACGTGTTTTGGAAAAAATTGCGAACCTTATCGCTAGCGAGAATCTCAACATCGAACGTACAATTGTTGCGCCTAAAAATGACACTGTACTTCGTGTCGAACTCCAAGTTGAAGGAGAGATTGGAATTGACCAACTCAAGAAGGTTTTTGTAGAAGCAGGATTTACAGTTACTGAAATTGCAGAAACAGAAGCAAAAGAGTTAGACTAATAAAAAGGATAAAACAAACTAAATTCTTAAGACTTTAGTTATCCCAAAAAATAGAAAGTTTGTAGGAACAGTTCAGTGGAAATGAGATAATAATCTTTGCTTTTTTCTAGTAATTAATGAACTACAGGCTTGAACTTTATACAATAAAAAGAGGCTAGAACATTATGTTCTAGCTTCTTTTTTATTAGTCTTGAAAATCGTAAAGTGTTGTAGAGAGGTAACGCTCACCATTGTCAGGCAAGAGTGTCAAGACTTTTTTGCCTTCGCCAAGCTCAGCGGCAACTTTAAGGGCAGCAGCAATAGCAGCACCTGATGAGATACCAGCTAGGAAACCTTCTTGGCTACCCAATGTACGTGATGTTGCGATAGCTTCATCAGAAGGAATACGCACAACACTGTCATATGATTTTGTGTCCAATGTGTCAGGAATGAAACCAGTTGAGATACCTTGGATTTTGTGTGGTCCTGGTTTATCACCATTCAAGACGGCAGATTCGTCAGCTTCAATACCATAAACCTTGATATTTGGATTGGCAGCCTTAAGGGTTTTTGAAACACCTGAAATAGTACCACCAGTACCGATACCAGCAACAAAGGCATCTAAACCTTCTGCACCAAAATCTTCAAGAATTTCTTGACCAGTTGTAGCTGCGTGGACAGCTGGGTTTGATGGGTTGGCAAATTGAAGTGGTACCCAACCGTTGCGTTCAGCAGCAACTTCTTTAGCCTTAGCAATCGCACCCTTCATTCCTTCGCTACCAGGAGTCAATACAAGTTCAGCTCCATAAGCTTGGATGATTTTACGACGTTCAACACTCATTGTGTCAGGCATTACGATAACAACTTTATAGCCTTTAGCAGCACCAACCCAAGCGAGACCAATACCAGTGTTACCTGAAGTTGGTTCAACAATGGTATCACCAGGTTTAATCGTACCAGCTTTTTCAGCATCTTCAATCATACGAAGAGCAATACGGTCTTTTACTGAAGAACCAGGGTTAAAGGCTTCGAGTTTTACGTAAACATCTGCTGATCCTTCTGGAACAATAGAGTTAAGTTTAATAACAGGTGTTTTTCCAACAAGTTCAGTGATTGAGTTGTAAATTGTCATATTTAAAATCCTCTTAATCTTTGATTGATGGTTTTAAGTATACGACGGTAGGCTCAACTTGTAAAATACATCTTCTTTATCACTGTGATAACGTTTGACTATCAGATTGGAATTTCAACGATTTTCTTTCCAGATTTTTCATAATTAACTTTCCCCTGATAGAATTCGGTTAGTTCCTGACCAAGTCTTTCAATATCAGACTCTTCGACAAATAAAGTAGTAGAAACATCTGATAAGAAAGTTGTATCAAATTCTTGGAGTCCTTCTTTTTCAAGGAAGTTGGAGAAAACTTGGTACTGAGAGTAGGTTAACTCTACGGTTAGTCCTGTTAATTCCTTGACTTCGACTCGACCAATTTCTTCAATAGCATGAGCAACGCTACCAGAGTATGCGCGGATAAGACCACCTGCCCCAAGTTTGATTCCTCCAAAATAACGAGTCACAACTGCTACGACATTAGTAAGTCCTTGTTTTTCTAGAACAGTAAGCATAGGCACACCAGCTGTTCCAGAAGGTTCGCCATCATCACTCGAACGCTTAATTTGACCATCATCTCCAACAATCATTGCAGAGCAAGAGTGATTGGCCTTGTGATGCTCTTTCTTTATCTGAGCGATGTACTCTCTTCCTTCCTCTTCACTACTAATACGTTTCAAGTGACAAATAAAACGAGATTTTTTTATTTCTTCTTCAACGATTCCATCGTTGGCAATAGTTTTGTAATCCATAAAAAAATTTTATCATAAAAAGATGAATTCAAACATATTTTCGAATAGAAAGATATGGTACCTAAAGAATATTATGGACGACTATTTACGAAAGAGCAGTTGCCAGTGAACTATCACTCAGAGGCTTTAACATTAGAAAGTATGATAAAGATCGATAAACAACTTAGATGTAAAAGATGTTACAGTCGGATAGAGGAAGATTGGCAATTACCGGGAGGTCAGTATTATTGTAGAGCATGTATTGTCTTTGGTAGAAACCAAGAAGGAAAAGAACTTTATTATTTTCCTTCCAAAACATCAGAAATTGAATTTCCTGTTTTGAAGTGGTTTGGAGAACTGACTCCCTATCAAGCTAAGGTCTCAGAGAAACTTTTGAGAACTTATCAAAAGCAGAAAGATAGTCTCGTACATGCTGTGACCGGTGCTGGTAAGACAGAAATGATTTATAACATCGTTGCCTATGTTCTGGAAAATAAAGGTCATGTAGCTATCGCAAGTCCTAGGGTTGATGTTTGTCGAGAATTATTTCTACGTATGAAGAGGGATTTTACTTGTAGTATTTCCCTGCTTCATGCTGAGAGTGAACCATATGATGGTAGTCCGCTTGTAATAGCTACTACACATCAACTACTAAAGTTTTACCAGAGTTTTGACTTAGTTATTGTAGATGAAGTAGACGCATATCCTTTTGTAGGAAATGTCATGTTAAATCATGCTGTAGAACAGGCGAAGACCGAAACCGGTCGATTTATTTACTTAACAGCGACTTCAACATTATCTTTAGAAGAGCAAGTTCGACTTGGGACTTTAGAAAAACATCACCTTGCTAGACGTTTCCATGGAAATCCTTTAGTACTTCCTAAATTCTTCTGGCAGGGCAGATTACAAAAATCTCTGACAAGAGGCAAGCTTCCAAGACCTCTTCTTTATCAGATTAAAAAGCAACGTAAATCAAAATTTCCTCTATTAATCTTCTTTCCAAATATAGCGATAGGTGAAAAGTTTACAAGTATTCTACAAAAATATCTTCCAGATGAAAAAATGGCCTTTGTTTCCTCAAAAAGCGAGGAGCGTTCAACTATCGTAGAGAAGTTCCGAGAAAAAGAACTGTCTATCTTAGTTACAACAACTATCCTCGAACGTGGTGTAACCTTTCCACAAGTAGATGTTTTTGTTTGTATGGCAAATCATCACTTATATACTAGTTCGAGTCTTATTCAGATTGGAGGTCGAGTTGGAAGATCACCAGATAGACCGACAGGAAAGCTTTATTTCTTTCATGAAGGACTATCCAAATCAATGCTTCGGTGTCGAGAAGAGATAAAGGTTATGAATAAAAAAGGAGGGTTTAACAATGAAGTGTCTGCTATGTAATGATTGGATTGAATCGCTACCAAAATTAAGAGACCTCATTATGTTTAACCAAAGAAAAGAGTACTCTTGCCGATCTTGTAAACATCAGTTTAAAAACCTCTCAAAAGAAAGATGTCAAAATTGTAACAAAGAGTTATATGGAGATGCTTGTATTGATTGTAAACTTTGGATGAAAAAAGGCTATATTCCTAAGCACCTTGCTATTTATCGATATGAAGAAAATATGAAAGAGTATTTTAGTCGCTATAAATTTATGGGAGACTATTGTCTTAGAAAAATATTTCAACAAGATATTAAAAACAACTTAAAACCATTTTTGAAGAAAGGTTATACCATAGCACCAGTCCCATTATCGGAAGAACGCTTGGCAGAAAGAGGATTCAACCAAGTTGAGGGATTGATAGAGGGAATTCCCTATCGGGATATCTTTGAGAAAAGAGATATTGAGAAGCAATCCTCAAAAACACGCGAGGAGCGTCTAAGTCAAGATAATGCCTTCTGTCTCAAGGAAGGTATAAATCTACCAGATAAGATTATTATAGTGGATGATATCTATACAACGGGTTCCACTTTATATCAGATGGTTCAACTGTTAGAAGGTAGAGGTATTAAAGAAGTTTTGACCTTTTCACTAGCTAGATAATAAAAATCCTTGCAAATTTTCATGAAAAGGATATAATAAAGATAAAGAAAACGCTAACAAGCGAGAAAGAGGTCTTTTATGATTAAATATAGTATCCGTGGCGAAAACATCGAAGTAACTGAAGCACTTCGTGACTATGTTGAAAGTAAACTTAGCAAAGTTGAAAAATACTTCAACGAAGACCAAGAATTGAATGCACGTGTAAATCTTAAGGTTTATCGCGAAAAGACAGCTAAAGTAGAGGTTACTATTCCAATAGGTTCTGTAACACTAAGAGCAGAAGATGTTTCGCAAGATATGTATGGTTCTATTGACCTAGTGGTTGATAAGATTGAAAGACAAATCCGTAAAAACAAAACAAAAATTGCACGTAAGCATCGTGAAAAAGTTCCAACAGGAGAAGTGTTCTCAGCTGATTTTAATAACGAACAAGTTGAAGAAGCACCAGCTGTTGAAGTTGTAAGAACTAAAAACATTGAGTTGAAACCAATGGATGTTGAAGAAGCTATCCTTCAAATGGAGTTGTTGGGGCATGACTTCTTTATCTATACAGATAGTGAAGATCATACAACTAATGTTCTCTATAAACGAGAAGACGGAAACTACGGTTTGATTGAAGCTAAATAAATAAAAAGAAGGGAAGTAGGTTGAGAGACATGCTTCCTTTATTTTTTTCAAAAAACCTATTGACAAGCATTGATTTGGGTGATAAGATATAAAAGTTGTCTTAACTGACTTGCCACAAACTTGAAAAGGTTCCAAAACTTTAAAAAAGTTATTGACAAGACAAGTGAGAGATGATATTATAAATAAGCT